>NZ_JAQURE010000017.1 GCF_028715765.1 Rhodoferax sp. | reverse complement strand
TCAAAAAGGTGGCGTTGGCAAAACCACTTGCACCGTCAATCTGGCGGCTGGCTTGGCCAAAGTAGGGCAGCGCGTGCTGATGGTTGACCTTGACCCCCAGGGCAATGCCACCATGGGCTCTGGTGTGGACAAGCGCAAGCTGGCATTGAGCGTGTACGACGTGTTGCTGGAGTCAGCCTCTGTGGCCGAGGTGCGGGTACAAAGCCCCAAACTGGTCGATGCCGGTTGCAGCTACGACATCTTGGGCGCCAACCGGGAACTCGCTGGTGCCGAGGTTGAGTTGGTCAGCATGGAGCGGCGTGAAAGGCGCTTGAAACAGGCCTTGACGGCGGTAATGGACGACTATGACTTTGTCTTGATTGACTGCCCACCCAGCTTGTCCATGCTCACCCTCAATGGCCTGTGCTGCGCCCACGGGGTGATCGTACCAATGCAGTGCGAATATTTTGCCTTGGAAGGGCTGGCTGATTTGGTCAACACCATCAAGCAAGTGCACGCCAACCTGAACAAAGACCTGGCCATCATTGGCCTGCTGCGGGTGATGTTTGACCCGCGCATCACCCTGCAACACCAGGTCAGCGAGCAGCTCAAAGCGCGTTTTGCCGAGAAGGTATTCGACACCGTGATCCCGCGCAACGTCCGCTTGGCAGAAGCGCCCAGCTACGGTGTGCCAGGCGTGGTGTTTGATGCAGCCAGCAAAGGCGCCCAGGCGTATTTGAGTTTCGCCCAAGAAATGGTTACACGTGGCCAAAAGTTTTAACCCAAATCAGCCCTTCATTCGCCCACCATGCACTTGTACCCGACTGAACGGTTTGGGTTAAAGGCCTGACCTGCCACCCCACCACACGTTATGAAAACACCCACTGTGCTGATCTTGCCAGGCTGGCAAAACTCGGGGCCAACCCACTGGCAAAGCCTGTGGCAGCAACAAGCCGGTTATGTGCGGGTTGAGCAGCACGACTGGCTGCGTCCGCTGCGCGGGGATTGGATCACCCGACTGGAAGACGTGGTGCTGTCAGTGGACGCGCCTGTGGTGCTGGTAGCGCACAGCCTGGGGTGTCAGCTGGTGGCGGCGTGGGCCGGCATTTCTCACCACACGCAGCGCGTCAAAGGCGCGCTGTTGGTGGCCGCGGCCGATGTGGCGTGTGCCGAGCTGCGTGAAGTTTTGCCCAGCTGGTCGCCCTTGGTGCTCAAGCAGCTGCCGTTTCAAAGCACGTTGGTGGTCAGCCAAGACGACCCCTATTGCAGCTTGGCGCGCTCTCACGAGTTTGCCCAAGCTTGGGGCGCAGCCGTGGTCAACATCGGCGCGGCTGGGCACATCAATGCAGACGCGGGTCTGGGTGACTGGCCTCAAGGTCAAGCCTTGCTGCAGCACATCATCTCTATTTCAGACGAACCGAAAGACACACCATGGTGACCAAAAAACAAAAAGGCCTTGGCCTTGGCCTTGAAGCCTTGCTCGGCCCCACAGCGCCCGACAGTTTGCTGCTGGACGGCACAGCTGCCAACCCCGGCGCTGGCGGCCAGCCGTCTAGCTTGGCTTTGTCCGACCTGGTGCCGGGCCAATACCAACCGCGCACCCGCATGGACGAAGGCGCACTATATGAGTTGGCCGAATCCATCAAGGTGCAGGGCATCATGCAGCCGATCTTGGTGCGCCGCTTGAGCGATGCCGATGCCACGGCCAAGCGCGCCCAGTTGCAGCCCAGCGGGCAAGACGGCGGTGTCGTGCGCCCAGTCTATGAAATCATTGCCGGCGAGCGGCGGTTCAGAGCTGCCAAATTGGCCGGTTTAGACAGCGTGCCGGTGCTGGTGCGCGATGTGCCCAACGAGGCCGCCGCCGCCATGGCGCTGATTGAAAACATCCAGCGTGAAGACCTCAACCCCCTGGAAGAAGCGCAAGGCGTGCAACGGCTGATCAAAGAATTTGGCCTCACGCACGAAACCGCCGCCCAAGCGGTGGGGCGCTCACGCAGCGCCACCAGCAATTTGCTGCGCTTGCTCAACCTGGCCGACCCGGTGCAAACCATGCTGATGGCGGGCGACGTGGACATGGGGCACGCGCGCGCGCTGTTGGCGCTGGACAAGGCCACCCAGATCACCGCGGCCAACCAAATTGCAGCCAAAAAACTCTCGGTGCGTGACGCTGAGCGCTTGGTTAAAAAGCTGAGTGCCGAGTTTTCCTTGGTGGCGGGCAAGCCCAAAAAAGACAGCTCGCGCGACGTCAAACGGGTTGAAGAAGAGCTGTCAGACCTGCTGATGGCACAAGTGGAAGTGCGGGTAAAAAAACGTGTCAAACGCGCTGGCCGGTTTGAAGAAACAGGCGAAGTCAGCATTCAATTTGGCTCGATGGACGAGCTCAATGGCTTGATCGACAAGCTGCGCGCCACCGCCAAACCCTGACGCTGCCAGCCACACCATGACACGCATGTTGCCTTGGCCACTGCCCGCAGTGTGCATTTGGGCTGGTGCTTGGGCGTTGTATACCCAGCTGCCAGGCGTTGGCGCCTCACTGTGGTTGTCGATGCTGCTGACCAATGTGTTGGGCGTGCTGGCCAGCTTGCTGGGACGCACCTGGTGGCGGCGCTTGATGATTGCACTGGGTTTCCCGTTGTCATTGGTGTTGACCCAAGCGGCCACTTTGCCCGCGTGGAGCTGGCTGCTGCCTTTGCTGGTATTGCTGCTGATTTACCCGCTCAATGCCTGGCGTGATGCACCGCTGTTTCCCACCCCACGTCATGCGCTCAAAGACCTTGCAGCGAACGCGCCACTTGCCTCAGGCGCTCATGTTTTTGATGCGGGTTGCGGGCTTGGCGACGGCTTGCTGGCACTGCGTGCGGCTTACCCTGCGGCCCAGTTGCAGGGGCTGGAGTGGAGCTGGCCGCTGCGCGCCCTCTGCGCCTTGCGCTGCCCTTGGGCGCAGGTGCGCCAAGGCGACATCTGGCAAGTCAGCTGGTCAGGCTATGACCTGGTGTATGTGTTTCAACGCCCTGAGAGCATGCCGCGCGCGGTAGCCAAGGCCAGCACCGACATGCAGCCTGGCGCGTGGTTGGTGAGCTTGGAGTTTGAGGCCTGTGAGATCACGCCCTTTGCAAGGTTGACCACGCGTGCCGGCAAACCGGTGTGGGTTTACCGCCTGCCGTTTGAACAAAAAATCACGGTGGCTTGATCCAGGCTGGCCGTTCATTCTTCTCAGACTAAACTGGTGTTGCGTACCCGCTGCGGCCGCTGCTGGCGGCTGGGGCACAGGTGTCGCACCCCAGCCACGTCGTTTTGAACCCTTACATTATTCCGAGGAGACTTTTCATGAGCGAATCAGCCCTGACCACCTTTCGATTTCCAGAAAACACGTGCATTTCGCAGGCGCAACCCAAAGCCGCAGAGAAGGTGACGTTGGCTTCACCCGGCTTGGCGGTCATGACCGATTTGGCACAGGTGCGTGCCGCCACCATTGACCCAGACACGACGCTAGACAAGGCCGAGCAGACCATGATTCAACAAGGTGTACGTTCGTTGTTTGTGGTGAACGAGTTTCCCTGCGTGGAGGGCTTGGTGACAGCAGCCGATTTATTGGGTGACAAACCGGTTCGGTTGGTCAATGAACGCCTGCTTCAGCGGCAAGATCTGCGCGTGTCAGATGTGATGACCAAATTGGCGCTGTTGGAGGCCTTGGACTACGACCAGCTCAAAGCGGCGACGGTGGGCGCGGTGGTGGCTACATTCAAAAAGATTGGCCACACCCATTTGCTGGTGGTTCAGGCTGCGACCCCCCAAGGTGCCGCTCGCATTCGGGGGGTTATTTCTGTCACCCAGCTTGAGCGGCAGCTTGGGCATGCCATCCATCACAAGCCTTGAACAGGCGCCAGGTCAGACAAGCCGGGCAGGCGTAGCTGCCCGGCGTTTTCACAACACGAATTACAGTGCAGGAGTAGTAGCTGCAGGTGTGGTAGCTGCAGGTGTGGTAGCTGCAGGTGTGGTAGCTGCAGGAGTAGTAGCTGCAGGTGTAGTGGCTTGAATCAGAGCAGGGTCAACGGCTGGGGTTGTTCCAGCGGGTGTTGTTGCACTAGGAGTTGTGGCTGCAGGTGCTGTAGCTGCAGGTGCTGTAGCTGCAGGTGCTGTGGCTGCAGGTGCTGTGGCTGCAGGTGCTGTGGCTGCAGGTGCTGTGGCTGCAGGTGCTGTGGCTGCAGGTGCTGTGGCTGTCTTATTGGCTTCACTTTTTTCGCCTTTGCTTTCAGACCTGCTTTCAGACTTGCTTTCAGACTTGCCAGCTTTACTGCTGGCTGCACCGCCAGTAGCACCAGTAGCACCACCAGTTGCACCAGTTGCACCACCAGTAGCACCACCAGTTGCACCAGTTGCACCACCAGTAGCACCACCAGTTGCACCAGTTGCACCACCAGTAGCACCACCAGTAGCACCTTTTGCACCACCAGTAGCACCTTTTGCACCACTAGTGCCAGATGAGCCTTTGGAGCCGCCCGAGTTGCTTGAGCTGCCATGTGAACCACCATGGTCGCCGCCTTTGCTGCCGCCGTCTTTGGCCAAAGCAGCCAGTGGGTTAGCCAGGAACAGGGAAGCGATCAGGGTGGCGAGGGCAGCGTGTTTGAATTGAGCCATGGTAAATCTCCAATAAATGAAATGAGTGAGTTGAATAATGTGTGTGATTATTTCCCACACATTGAGGCTAGTATACGGGCGATTTTGAGATTGTGAACATATTTTGTGTAAAATTTTCCCACGTTTATGTTACATTTTCAGCCATGACTGCCACCGAGCCCACCTCCGCCACCCCTTCGCCCGCATTGGCCAGAGCCTTGCGAGCTGCCTTGCGCCCCCTCATTAAAGTGATGTTGGCGCAAGGCGTCACCTTGGCGTATGTGACCGAATTGCTGAAAAGCTTGATGGTGGATGTGGCGCAAACCGACTTTCCCCTTGAGCGTAAAGCCGCCACCGACAGCCGCATCAGTCTGATGACCGGTGTGCACCGCAAAGATGTCAGTCGCCTGCGCACCCAGCTGAGTGCCAGCCAAGAGCACACCCCCAAAGTGGTGTCGCTGGGCGCGCAACTGGTGGCGGTGTGGGTGGGTTCACCCCTTTATCTGGATGAACAGGGTGAACCGATGCCCTTGCCACGTTTTGTCAGCGAGGGCGGCGAGGTGTCTTTTGAGGCCTTGGTGGCCAGCGTCAACAGCGACATCCGGTCCCGTGTGGTGCTGGACGAATGGTTGCGCCTGGGTGTGGTGCATTTTGACGACGCGCACCGGGTGTGTCTGAACACACAGGCCTTTGTACCCAGTGAAGGCTTTGAAGAAAAAGCTTATTACTTTGGCCATAACCTGCATGACCACGCGGCCGCCGCTGCCCACAACCTGCTGGGTGGCGCACCCATGATGGAGCGCAGCGTTCAATACGACGCGCTCAGCCCGGCGTCGATTGCGCTGCTGGCCAAGCAGTCGCAAGACATGGGCATGAAAGCCCTGTTGGCAGTCAACAAATCAGCGCTTGCTTGCGAGCAGCGCGATGCCGTCACCCAATCGCCGCGTCAGCGCATGACTTTTGGTGTGTACTTTTACTCCGAACCCATGCCCAGCCCTGAAGCCAGAGTTGTTTCCGCTCCGCTGGCTGCTACGCCCCTTCCAGACGGCTTTAAGACCGGTGTGGCATCATGAAACACATGCGTGACTTGACTCTGTTGAAATGGATCGGTGCTGCTTTAGCGTCGGTTCGGACTGAACCAGTCGTTGCCCCGCCACCCGCCAGGCGTCAACGTCTGCAGCCGGTGCTTGTGCTTGCCAGCGCGGCGCTGTTGGGCTGCTGCCACCTGGCAGCGTGGGCGGGCAATGTGTGTGACACCCAAGCCAGTTTGATCAACCCGCAGGCCAGTGCCTTGCAAGCCCCAGGCATAGGTGGCACTGGCATGCTGGCAGCACGGCCTGGCATTGGCGGCACCGGCATGTTGGCCGCGCGCCCAGGTATTGGGGGCACTGGCATCGACAAAGGAGGGTTGGGCGGCACCGGCATTGTGGGCGTGATCACCGGCTTTGCCAGCATTTGCGTCGGCGGTGTTGAAGTGCATTACAGCGACGACACACCGATGTCTGAAAACGGCCAACCCAGCCGCGCCAGCGCACTGGCGGTGGGGCAAGTGGTGGTGGTGAATGCAGCCGGGGTGGGTGCTGAAGTGCAGGCGCGCCAAGTGGCGCTGCTGCATGTGGCAATTGGCCCGCTGCAACGCGTTAACCCGGCCAGTGGCGAGTTTGCGCTGTTGGGCCAGCGTGCGCTGGCCGCCACACCGGCGCAACTGGCAGGGTTGGCACCGCAGCAGTGGGTGCAGGTCAGCGGTCTACGCAACGCCATGGGTGTCATTGAGGCCACGCATGTGCAAGCCGTGCCGCCCCAGCCCCAGGCTCAGGTGCTGGGTGTGCTGACGCAAAACGAGCCACAAAGCAAAAACACGTTGACGGTAGCTGGCACACCCGTAGTGATGTCTGCCAAGCTGGCACAACAGCTCAAGCCCAACACCGAGGTCATGCTGCAAGGGCAATGGGCCGGCGACCATTTGGCTGTGTCAAGCGTCACCGCAGAGCCCACGGGCGGCGCGCTGGGGCGGCCACAGCGGGTGGTGCTGGAAGGCTATGTGCGCCAGGTGCAGGGCAGTCGGCTGGACGTGGACCACCGTGAATTGACCCTGTCTGCCCAAACCCAGATCAATGTGGCGGCCACGCCAGCGGGCACCAGCGGCTTGTCGGTCAACCAGTGGGTGCGCGTGATTGGCCGGGTAGATGCCCAGCAGCGCATTCAGGTGGAGCGGGTCGAGTCGGTGCGCCATGCGAGCCACACCGCGGCCAGTGCCCTGCCAGCCCAGCCGCAGACCAAAGAAGAGCCAAAGCCCAAGATGGATGAGTCTGAGAAAGCCGCAGAGCCGGCGCATGACATCAAGTCAACCGATGCGCGCGACACCCCTCAAGACCGCAGCCACGAGGACGCAGCGGCAGCGCCCGCCAAAACGGGCCCCACGCAGACAGAAAGCACCAGCAGCAGCCGTGCCTCAGAGGCCAGTGGCACCGAGTCGCGCCAATCCAGCGCGTCTAAAAGCACCAGCGGTGCCGGCGCCAGTGCCTCATCCAGCGCGGGCAATTCAGCATCTGGCAACGCAGGCGCGTCAGGCCATTCCGGCGAATCCAAAGGCTCAAGTGGCTCAAGTCACTCAAGCGATTCGGGCAAATCAGGAAGCTCGGGCAAGTCGGGAAGCTCGGGCCAATCAGGCGGCGAGCACGGCAAGGGAAAATAGGGCATTGACGCAGGCAGGGCGCCTGCCCATTTTTTCAACCAAGCAAGTTCAACTAGCACAGATGGATGCTCTTTGTATAACTCACCACCACACAGGAAAGATTCTTTATGTCAGGACACGGATTTCACGTACACGGCCCGCATGACCACGAGTTAGAGCATGCCCAGCAAGGCGGCCACGGCGCCAGCCACGCCGAGCATGGCGGCATGGTCAACCAGATTGCCCTGTTCACGGCCATCATTGCCACGGTCGGTGCCTTGTTTGGCTATATGGGCGGTGCCACCCAAGCCAATGCTGGGCTGTATAAAAACAATGCGGCCATCAAAAAAACCGAAGCCTCGAACCAGTGGAATTATTTTCAGTCCAAAAGCACCAAACAGTCGCTGGCCGAATTAGCGCGTGACCTGGCAGCAGAGGATAAAAAAGCTGTTTACCAAGCCAAGATCGACCGCTACGAAAAAGAGAAATCCGATATCAAAAAAGTTGCTGACGACCTGGAAGCCCAGGCCACGGCTTGGGACGAGCAAAGCGATGCCCAAATACACCAACATCACCGCTGGGCGCAGTCCACCACCGTGCTGCAAGTGTCCATTGCCCTGGCGGCCATTGCCTTGCTGACCAAAAAGAAGTGGCTGGAAGTGGCCATGTTCGTCGCAGGTGCGGCCGGTCTGGGTGTCGGGGTCTTGGCGTTACTTCATATTTAATAGCTACTCACGCTTTATTTATAAGCAATACAGCCAATTTTGCTGTATAAAAATGGGTCATGAAGCCACGTTACAGTCTGACCTGATCATGAACATTTTTCACGCTTTACACACCCCTGCCCTGTGGTCACCTTGGGTCACTTTGGCGGTGGCCATCGTGACCGAAGTGCTGGCCACCTCGTCCCTGAAAGCCTCAGACGGTTTGACCCGGCTGTGGCCGTCGCTGGGTGCTGTGTTGGGGTACGTGGTGTCGCTGTATTGTTTGTCGCTCACGCAGCGCACCATGGCCATTGGGGTGGTCTACGCCATCTGGTCGGGCGTAGGCATTGTGCTGATCTCGTTGATGGGCTGGTGGGTGTTTGACCAGGTGCTTAGCCCGTTGGCCGTGCTGGGCATGGCGCTGATCGTGGTCGGGGTGCTGGTGTTGCAGCTGTGGGCATGATGCCACAACTGGCGGAAGCGGTGTCGCTGAATAGTGAATCCACCCCTGAGCCGCCCGAGTTGGCGTAGTGGTAGCCAACACAGCTGTGGGCTCTTGAAGCCGCACATCAAGATATACCTGTGTCATCGGTGCATAAGGCTGCACCTCCCGCCAAAATTTCGTATTATTCGTTTGTTTCGTTTTATACTGAACCGATACCTGAATCAATACTTGGAGGGCACCATGCCTACCGCTGCCACACTGGGCAAAACACCTGCCCACCGCTACGACCCTCTTGGGCCTTTGGCTGATGCCATCGGTTCGATGACTGGAACCTTGTCTGGTCAGGTTGCCAGCGCGCTGCATCAGGTCCTTGAAGCCACTACGCCGCAAAGCCGTAGCGCCCGCTTGCAGTTGATTCGCCACTTGGTGGACATTGAGAGCCAATCTGTCGGTATCGAGATGCCAAAGTCGGTTGCCGTCGCCAATGACTTGATCAGCACGGCACAGGCCGCAGAGTTGTTGGGTTACAGCCGCCCGTATGTCGCCATGTTGATTGACCAGAACAAGCTCAAAGGTGCAACTGTTTCCGCCGGTGGTCATCGACGGGTTTCTCGTGCCGCAGTGCTGGACTGGAAGGCCAAGCATCAGGTGACGGGCAAAGCCACCGACCTGCGCACGGAAGGGCAAAAAGTCGGGGCTTACAAAAATACTGAAGCGGACGTGGTGCTTCGCGTCAAAGCGCTTGCCAAGAATCGGTAACGGTCAGTGACGGAACGCCACCCACTCTCCGCCGGTGGCAACACCCTGGTTATTTTGGATACCTGCGTGCTGTTGCCATCGCGCCTGTCGGATGTGCTGTTTGACTTGATGCTTGAAGGCCTCTATTTTGCCTACTGGACGGGCGACGTTGAAGCCGAGTTTCTGCGCAACTGGCCGCAGGTGCATCCCGACGCATCGAAGTCAGGTGCCAAGCGACTCAAGGCATTTCAACAGGCCACTAACAATGGGCATCTGATTACTGGGTATGACGATGCCGCTTTCATGGACTGCGTTCCGGCTCGGGTCCATGAAAACGACCGGCACCTGATCGCCGCCGCCTTGGTCATGGTCAACGGACTCGACGAAGAAGATGATTCGGCACTGCACAAGGTCATGATCGTTTCCGACAACACCAAACATCTGGCCGTTGCTGACACCCGCAAGCTGGGTATCGAGGTCATCAAGGCAGGTGTGTTCGTTGACCGCCTTTTTGATGCAGCACCAGCCAGAGTAAGTCAGGCGATTGTGAAGTCGCTCAGTGACCTGACAAAGCCGCCGTATACAGTAGCTGAACTGGTGGCCGCGCTGCGTCTTCATGGCGCGAAATCGACGGCGGTGGGTCTGAAAAAAGTCGCTGGATAGCCCGAAAGGCATCCGGAAACCGAGGTATTCTGGCTATCGACAAAATCAAGGATGCACGAGTTCTCGCTCCGTTTTGGACTCAAGCATTCGCACCTGGCTCCGGTGCATCGGTTGTTGAGTTTTTGAACTGTGTGGCTCAAGAAGTTGCAACCAAGCTCAATCTCGCGCAGTTGAAAACGTAAAACCAGCCGTATAACAATCAACCAAAAATAAAAAAGCCTAAGTGAATCGATCACTTAGGCTTATATCTGGCGGAAGCGGTGAGATTCGAACTCACGAACGTCGCAAAACGTTGCCGGTTTTCAAGACCGGTGCAATCGACCACTCTGCCACGCTTCCTAAGCGCTGCATTCTAACCTCAGCCAAGCCACTTTCTGGGCTGTGGCGGGCTTATGATTCGCAGCCTAAGCTCCTCTTTGGCTTGAATCAGATCAAAGGAATCTCCACCATGACCACCCCCTTGGCGCAAAGCCACCGACAGTTTTCCCGTGTGCCCTTCTTCGCCCAGGTGTCGCTTCAATGGGGCGGGCAAACCATGCCGGTGGAGCTGCTAGACATTGCGCTCAAAGGCGCCCTGATGCGCACGGCCACACCACTGACCGCCCCACTAGACACCCCGTGCCGTCTGGTGCTGCCGCTGGCTGATGGCGGTGAAGCCATTGAAATGGGTGGCAAAGTGGTGCACCTGGAAGGTTGCAACATGGGCATGACCTGTGAAGACATTGACCTGCAAAGCCTCACGCAGTTGCGCCGCCTGCTGGAGCTCAACACCGGTGACGCTGATCTGATGGATCGGGAGCTGGCGCAGTTGTTTGCCAAAGCCAGTTGACCCCGATTGACCAGCTCGCCCTCAGCCCGCTGAGCGGGTTCAGCTCACATTGCACTCACGGCGCAGCAAGGCCAGCGCGTCATTGAGCTTGGGGTCGTGATCGCTGAGCAGCGTGGCCTGCGACTCGGCCACAAAGTCGCGCCACAGCGCTACAAAATCAGCCAGGTGCGGCTCGGGTGCATGAGCTGCCAAATAGTCTGCGGCCAGGTCGGGCGCAAAGCCATGTTTGCGGAGTTTGCGCACCAAGGCGGCGGCGGCCTTTTCAGTCAACACGGTTTTGGCCGCTTGGCCAGCGGCCAAGCACAGGCACAGCGTGAGCACGGTGGCATCGTCACTGTGGTCTTGCGTGAGTTTGTTCCAGGCGGCGGAGCGGTTGTGGTCGTGCTGGTTGACCTCGCTCAAGGCATCTTCAATCCAGAAATACCGCCCCATGAATGCCGGGGTGTGGTCAAACAGCTTGCGTGCGGGCAGGCGCACATCCAGCAATTTGGGCCAGTCAGCCCGCATGCTGCTCAGCACCGCCGTCACCGCAGGTTGCAACGCTGGCGGCAAGTTTTTGGGCAGGCTCAGGGACTCGACCGGGGGTTGCTTTTGCCGTAGCGCGCTGATGAGTTTCTCAAAACTGGCCCAGTCGGGCATCTCTTTGCGGCGCGTCAGCCCCAGCAGCAAGGTGGTGCGAATGACGGCCTCGGCATCGGGCTCCAGGTCTTGCAGCGTGTCGGCGTCTAGCCCATAAGCGTGCGCCAGGTAAAGCGCGGCTTGCACCGCTTGCACGGCGTGCTGGCGCGCGGCCAGCTCGGCCTGCACTTCGGCATAGCTGGCCAGTGACCAACGTGCCAGTTGCGGGATGTGCCGGTCAGAAAATGCACCGCGCTCGTTCATGCCAAAGTGGGTGTTTTGCGGCATCACAATCAGCGCTTTGAGCAGGTCTGCCCCAGCTTTGGAGCGCGACAGCAGGGTGTGGTCGCGCAGCAGCTCGGCGGCGCGGTGCAGATCGCCGCCACTGGCGTCTTGCAAATGCAGGCTGACCAGGTTGACGATGCGGTCGCGGGCTTTTTCAAGCTCCGGGCGCAGGTATTCGCTGCCGAAATAACGCGCAATTTGCACCATGCCCTTGGGCGCTTCGGCGGCCATGGCCTCACGCTTGGTGGCATCAATCAAGCCGTGTTGCAGGCCGTAGATCAGGGCTTTTTCAAAAAATGGACGGCTGTCAAAGAGCGAGACAGCGTGCGCGCTGGCGGGTGTGCTCATGGGGTGCGGTGACGTGGTTGCCAGGTCAAATGGCTGACTCTTCGTCGGGGTCTAACGCGGCTGGGGTGGCTTTGCCGCGGTCGGTGTCGCCGGTTTCGACCCTGGCGTCGTCTTCTGGCGCCTCTTCTTCGTCCAAGCCCAGCTCAAAGGCGCGTGCTTTGGCACGCAGCACCAGCAGCATTTCAATGAACAAGTCCACGCATTCGTAGCGCAGCAGCCAGGCCAGTTGCATCCAGTCGGCGTCGGCTACCTCGTCCTCATCGAGCTTGGGGCGGGCGTAGGCATTGGCGCGCAAATCGTCTTCGGAAAGCATGTCACCATCGTCTTCGACTGTGTCAAAGGTGCCGGTGCGGGCAAAGGCTTCAATGCGGCTCCACTTTTCTTCAAAATAGTCGGCCAGGGCTTCGGCACCGCCTTCAAGGTCGCCAATGGCGGTCAAAAAGTCGACCGGGGTGCCGCCTTGGCGAAAAATCACCGAGTTCATCATGCCGCGCAAATGTGCCCGGGTCAGGTCGCGGTATTGCTTTTCAATGACCACCGCACGGGCAAACAGCTCGGGGCTGAGCATGGCGTTGAGGATGGTTTCGCGCGAGCTGTCGTATTCGCGGATCACGGCCAGCACGTCTTTGGGCGGCAGCTGCTCCAGCACCGCCATCAGCGCGCCATCACCTTCGCGGTCGGCCAGTTCTACCAGCGCGTGTTCGGCGCCCACAATGTCGCCCGCAGCAATCAAAGACTGGGTTTTTTCAATCAAAGCCAAATGGTGCATGAATTTTTCCTGTGAACATCTAAGAGGTGTCGGGCGCGGCGAAGAGGCTTATTCCTTGCGGTCAAAACCCTGCTCTTCCAGCCATTGGGCGCTGTGCTCATCGTGGTCTGGGTCGTGGTCATGGTCGTCGTCTTTGTTGTGGTCGAAGTCGTGGCCACGGCGTGGTGCGGCGGGTGCTTTGTCATCGGGCGTGCTGGCTTCATGCGCGGGTGTAGCGGGGCGTTGAAACTGGTATTCAAGGGCTGCGGCCACGGTCATGAACCAGTCGCCCTGGGGTTCTTGCAAAAAGCCATCTGCCAGCTCTCTGGCCCAGGGCGTCAGCTGCACGGCATCGGCCAGGCTGTGCCAATCTGGCAGTTCATCAGACTCCAGTGTCAGCAGCTGCTCCATCACAGCGGGCAACTCGAAGTGAAAGCCGCCATGAAACACCACCGCCACCATCTCGGGGCTGAGCTCCATCATTTGGCGCAAAAACGCCACCTGGCTGCGCTTTTCTTGCAAGCGTTTTTTCAGCACGTTGCGGCCTTCAGAGTCAAACGTCAGGTCGTCGAGCTCGGCTTGGTACGAGGGGCGCAAAGTGCGGAAAAATTCAGACTGGCTCATGGTGTTCTCTCCAATAGCGTGCGGGCACGCTGGGTTAGGCAATGCGGTTGAAATAGTCCAGCCAAATGGCGCGGGCGGTGTCGAGTGGGCTGTCAAGCAGGTTGCGCTGGCGGTTGTCGTCATAGGCTTTGCGCTGCGCCGGGTCTGACAACACCTCATAAGCCTGCTGCACCGTGCGAAAGCGTGCGGCCGCCTCCGGGGCGCTGTTGCGGTCAGGATGGTGCATGGCGGCCTGCTGGCGAAAGGCTTTTTTGATGTCAGCCAAGGTGGCCGAACTGCGCAGCCCCAGGGCAGCGTAATGATCTTTCATGCGTCTCACATTCATCTGGCTGAACAAACCGCCACCCAGGTGCGGATGCACGCGGGCTTTGACCGGGGTTGAATTATCGGCCAAGCACGGCTGACCTCATGGCTTTGAGGGCAGGGCGCAGAAGGCGCGGCCAAAAGTCTCAACCTGAGCCCAGTCGGTGAATTCGACCACCGCGCTGGGGTCGGTCGGGCCGTGGGTCACCCACATGATCAGGCGAATCATCTGGCGGTCAAAAAAATCATAGCTGGGGTAATCCAGCTTGCCCGCAAACACCGCCGCCAGGTCGGGTTGCCAGGCCAGGCTTTGCAAAAATTTGCGGGCATAGGGGTTGCCCTGCGGTGTGGCTTTGTGCGGTTTGCGCGCCACCACATTGACGCTGAAAAAAGCGCTGGGGCGGCTTTGCAGGGCGCTGCAATGCTGGTCAATGAAGGCTTTGACATTGGGGCGATGGTGCCCGTAGCGAATGCTGGCGCCAATCACCACGCGGTCAAACTGCGCCACCTCCAGCTGCTGCGCTTGCGCCATGGCTTTCAAGGTGGTTTTATGCCCTAGACCTTGTATGACTTGCTCAAGGCGCTCACAAATATGAAGCGTGTGGCCGTTGATGGTGGAGTAAAGCAGCAGCACCCGCTGGGGCTGGGAGCCCACCATTGCAGGTGGCACTTTCATGGCTGTGCCCCCGGAAACAGCTCTGGGCTGCGTGCCACCAGCTGCTGGAGTGCGGCAAAGCAATCGGCATCGATCGCGCTACCCACGTTTTCGGCCATCATGCGCAGGGTTTGGTCCACGGGCACGGCGCCGCGGTAGGGGCGTGCGGCGGTGATGGCATCAAAAATATCGGCGGTGGTGATGATGCGGGTTTCCAGGGTAATGGCCGCACCAGCCAGGCCTTTGGGGTAGCCTTTGCCGTCCAACCGCTCGTGGTGCGCGGCTGACACCACGGCCAGCTCGTCAAAAATGCGCACCCGGCTCAAAATGGCTTCGGTGTAGCTGGCGTGGCGTTGCACGGCTTGCCACTCCTGGGCATCGAGCTTGCCGGGTTTGTCCAAAATGCAATTGCTCACCCCCAGTTTCCCCACATCGTGCAGCAGCGCACCGCGCTTGAGCCAGCGTCGGCGTGCCTCGGGCACCTGCATGGCCTCACCCAACAGCGCGGTGTACAGCCCCACGCGCGCGCTGTGGCCGGCGGTGTAGGGGCTTTTGGCATCGACCACCTGGCCAAAGGCTTCGGTGATGTCGTCGAGGTAATCTTCATCAACGGGCAGTTCATGGCCGCCGGGCTCCATGTGGTAGACCGTTTGTTCCAGCCCGGCTGACCCCAGCATGTGCCAGAACGCCGGGTCTTGGCTGACCTGTGTGAAGACCTTGACCAGCTCGGGGTCAAACCAGCTGCCGCTGCGCGCTTGCACTTCGGCCAGCGCTGCGGCCGGGTCGCCGCCGTGGTGGTGCACGTCAATCACTTGCGCCAGCAAGGCAATGCGGGCATTCAGGGGAATGGCTGCGCCAGCCAATTGATCGGGGCGACCTTGGCCGTTCCAGTGCTCATCGAGCGCATGAATACCCAGCGCCACACTTTCTGGAAACCGCAGTTGGCGGGCAATGTCGGCACCGCGGGTGCAGCGGGTCTGGATCAGCTCTTGCGCCACCTCGTCGCCATTTTTCAAAATGCCACCCAGCGCTTGCAGCCGATCCATCAGCCCAGCCTGCGCACCGGTTTGGCGCAGCACAAAGCGCAGCACCTGCGGCAAGCTGCCGTCAACCCACTTGAAGTCGCGCTTGAAGGCCAGGTCGTCGGTCACATACAGTTGGCAAATGCGCGCGGCGTTGCTGGAGCAGCCCAGGTCTTTGAGCAGCAGGGTGTAGTAAAGCGACCAAAGCTGGTCGTTGTTCAGCCCCAAGCCTTGGCCAATGTGCATGCCAATCCAGCAGCAGCGCACGCAGTGGCCTTCGGGCTGGCCCTCGGTGATGTCCAGCGCATGGCTCAACGCGCCCATGAGTTCAGAGAGTTTCAAAGACTGCATGGCTTAACTCCGTGGTGGCGCTTGCACCGCCTCAAGCCTGCGGCAAGCGTGGTTTTTTTATCGTATCCGATGCACTTCCATTCAACCAGTGGCCATTCTTGAGGTGTCGCGCGGCTGGCTTTGGCCAGCTTCAGGGTGCATTGGAATGCCGTCTAAGTAGTGGCTGATTTTCATCATGAAATTGGCCTCTGATGCTTATGAAAAGTGCATAAGCAGCTATATAAATAATAGCTACAGCGGATGCTCGGTGTAGAACTTGCCACCATGATAGAGCAGCGGCGCCATGCCCACCTGGTGGCTGCAGCGCTCGACCTCGCCGACAAAGATCACGTGGTCGCCTTCGGTGTAGCGGCTGCGGTTGAAGCACTCAAAGGTGGCCACGGCACCGGCCAACAAGGGTGCGCCGCTTTCGCCCAAGACAAAATTCACGTTGGCAAACCGGTCCACGCCGCGGGTGGCAAATTGCTGCGCCAGTGCCTGCTGGTTGGCCGCCAAAATGTTGATGGCATAGTGGCTACCCTGGCGAAATGCCGCCATGCTGGTGGCCGCTTGTGACAAGCTCCACAGCACCAGCGGGGGCGCGAGTGACACCGAGTTGAACGAATTGGCGGTCAGCCCCACGCACTGGCCGTCGGCCGCGCGGGCCGTGACGATGGTCACGCCAGTGGCAAACATGCCCAATGCAGAGCGAAATTCGGGGCTGGTGAAGTGGGGTGTGCGGGCGCGTTTGGGGGTCAGTGACATGGCCGGAAATTTAACCGATTCTGAACGGCCTGCATGCCGCCCGGGTCAATGCGGTGTGTGGCGAGCGTACCCCTGCAGCCGGCCACTAAAATTTGTTCATGCGCACGTTTTCACTTTGGGTTCTTTGGTTTGCTATGTTTAACATAGCTGCTCATGCAAGTAATACAAGCGATTGTGACCATTTTTATAAGAAACTTCCGAATGTGTCGCGGCTGCTGTGCCAGCAAGCCCAGTTGCTTCCCAGCGGGGCGCACAGCGTGCAAGGCCGTCCGCTGCTGATGCGCGATGTGGTGCCAAGCCACGCCAAGTGGCGCGTGATGGTGGTGGCGGCCATGCATGGGGACGAGTTTTCTTCGGCTTCGGTGGCACTGCATTGGCTGGCGCTGGCGCAGTCGGCACCTGAGGCCACGCACTGGCGTTTTGTGCCGGTGCTCAACCCCGACGGCTTGTTGCACCAGCCAGCGCGCCGCATGAACGCCCATGGCGTGGACTTGAACCGTAACTTTCCCACCCCCAACTGGCAGCTTGAGGCCAAAAATTACTGGGAAAAGCTCACCCGCAAAGACCCGCGCCGCTGGCCTGGCAACACGCCGTTGAGTGAGCCAGAGTCGCGCTTTCTGTTTGACCAGATGGCCAGTTTCAAGCCCGATGTGATTGTCAGCATTCATGCGCCTTATGGTGTGCTGGACTTTGATGGTCCGGTGCTGCCGCCCACCAAGCTGGGGCGGCTGTACCTGGATCAGGTGGGTGTGTTTCCCGGTTCACTGGGCAACTATGCCGGTGTGCACAACGCCATGCCGGTGGTCACGGTCGAGCTGCCCAGCGCACTGCGCACCCCCACTGAGGCTGAGATGCAAAAAATGTGGCGTGACTTGCGCCGTTGGATGGATCAAACCCAGCTGGCGCGGCAGTAGCAGACCGCACAGACGTGTGGCACGGCGGAGCGATGGCGTTGGGGCGGTTGTGCTGTTGTGGTGACTCGTGGCGCGGCTGCTGTGATGGTGTCGCTGGCACGGCTGTTGATGTGGTGTCCCGGGCACGGCGCGGCGGTTGGGTCAGGTGCATGCGGTTTTGGGGGCAAATCACGCGCGGGGCTGATGGCTCAGTAAGCCCGGCACCACTTGCGCGCGCCTTTGTCTCCAAAGCCCGGTCACCTGACCCAACCACCACGCCTTATCTGTGTGGCTATTGTGCTGGCAAATATTTCAAAAATAATAGCTTCTTACGCTTTCAGTACATGGGCTAAAGGCTGTTTTCTTATAAATATTCGAGTCCCAGTCGCCCTGCCGGGTTTCACCCTCAACACCCTGAACACCATCCCCCCACCACACCGCTTTGAATCAACCCCCGTGCCAGGCTCTAAAAGCTGGGTGATTCAGCTGGGCATTTAAAATCCACCATGGTTTATTTCTCCTCACCGTGTTTGTTCTCCCTCGTGTCACGCCTTGGCGTTGGCACACCGCCCTGAATCCCGCTTGATGTCTGCGTCGGCTCCGCCGACGAACTTCCCCTTGCGCTGCAAGTCGCTGTCGTGCTGTTTGCGGCCAGCCGCCTGCGCCCTTCTTGACTTTTTGACCCACCCCAAACCCATCCGGTGACCTTCGGCATGGGCTGCTTTTATTTATGAATGTTTCTACTTTTCGCCAGGACTGGCTCTCCAACATCAAAAACGACCTGCTCGCCGGGCTGGTGGTGGCACTGGCGCTGATTCCCGAGGCCATTGCGTTTTCGATCATCGCCGGGGTAGACCCCAAAGTGGGCTTGTATGCGGCGTTTTGTATTGCCACGGTGAGCGCTTTTGTGGGGGGCCGCCCGGGCATGATTTCGGCTGCCACTGGCGCCATGGCCTTGGTGATGGTGACGCTGGTCAAAGACCATGGCTTGCAGTATTTGCTGGCGGCCACGGTGCTCACCGGCGTGCTGCAAATACTGGCCGGTTGGCTGAAACTGGGTGAGCTGATGCGCTTTGTTTCGCGCTCGGTCATCACCGGTTTTGTCAATGCGCTGGCGATTCTGATCTTCATGGCGCAGCTGCCTGAGCTCACCAACGTCAGCTGGCATGTGTACGCCATGGTGGCGGCTGGCCTGGGCATCATTTACCTGTTTCCCTACCTGACCAAAGCCGTGCCGTCGCCCCTGGTGACCATCGTGGTGCTCACAGCTGCGTCGATGGCGCTGGGGCTGGACATCCGCACCGTGGGCGACATGGGCCAACTGCCCGACAGCCTGCCGTTTTTTCTGTGGCCTGAAGTGCCTTTGACACTGGAAACCCTCAAAATCATCTTTCCGGTAGCCGCCACACTGGCCACGGTGGGACTGCTGGAGTCGATGATGACGGCCTCCATCGTGGACGACCTGACCGACACCAGCAGCAACAAAAACCGCGAATGCGTCGGCCAGGGCGTGGCCAACATCACCGCCGGGTTTCTGGGTGGCATGGCCGGTTGCGCCATGATCGGACAGTCGGTCATCAACATCAAATCCGGCGGGCGCGGGCGTTTGTCCACGCTGGTAGCCGGTGTGTTTTTGCTGCTGATGGTGGTGTTCATCGGCGACTGGGTGGCGCGCATTCCGATGGCGGCGCTGGTGGCGGTGATGATCATGGTGTCGATTGGTACCTTCAGCTGGACATCGATTCGCAACCTGCGCGAACACCCCAAAAGCACCAGCCTGGTGATGATTGCCACGGTGGTCACGGTGGTGGCGACGCATGACCTGGCCCGTGGCGTGCTGGTGGGCGTGCTGCTGTCGGGCTTCTTCTTTGCGCACAAGGTCGGTCAGATTTTGCGCATTCGCTCCAGCAATGAAGACGAAGGCCGGCTGCGCGCTTACGTGGTGACCGGCCAGGTGTTTTTTGCGTCGGCTGAACGTTTTGTCAACGCCTTTGACTACAAGGAGGTGATCGAAAAAGTGCGCATTGACGTGAGCCGCGCGCACTTTTGGGACATCACTGCCGTGAGCGCGCTGGATAAAGTGGTGCTGAAGTTCCGCCGTGAGGGCACCGAGGTCGAGGTGATTGACCTGAACGCGGCCAGCGCCACCATGGTCGACAAGTTTGCCGTGCATGACAAAGACGCCTCCGACGACTTGCTCATGGGCCACTAAGCCCACATTCACAGGAACCCCCATCATGATTGAACAAGACAAAGTTTTGGCCTGCGTCGACCAGTCCCATTTTGCCGACCACGTGACCGACTATGCCGCCTGGGCCGCCAAGCGCATGGATGCACCGCTGGAGCTGCTGCACACCATTGACCGCCACCCTGAAATGGGCAACGGCCGTGACCATAGCGGCGCCATCGGCATGAATTCCCAAGAAATCCTGCTGACCGAACTGACGCAAGAAGATGAAGCCCGCAGCAAAGCCGCCCGCGAGACGGGGCGCGTGTTTTTGAACCGCTTGCGCGAGCGTGCGGCCAGCGCAGGCGTCACGCAACTCGACGTGCGCCAGCGCCACGGCAACTTGCAAGACACCCTGACGGCGCAAGAAAACCGCGTGCGTCTGTTTGTGCTGGGCCGTCGCGGTGAATCGGCCGAGGTGACGCAGCGCGACCTGGGCCGCCATGTGGAACAAGTGGTGCGCGCCTTGCACAAACCCATTCTGACGGTGACCGAAGGCTTTACCGAGCCCCGGCGCATTCTGATTGCCTTTGACGGTGGCATCATCACCCGCCGCGGGGTCGAGATGGTGGCGGCCAGCCCGCTGTTCAAAGGTTTGCCGGTGCATGTGCTGATGTCGGGTGCCGCCAGTGCCGACAGCCCCAAACAGCTTGACTGGGCGGTGGGTGTGCTGCGTGCGGCTGGCTTTGAAGTCACGCCGCATTTGTTGCCCGGCGACACCGAACGGGTGATTGCGCAAACCGTGACGGACCAGGCCATTGACCTGCTGATCATGGGCGCCTATGCGCATTCGTTTTGGCGCAGTTGGCTGTTTGGCAGCAAAACCACCGAGCTGTTGCGTTCGGCCAAGTTGCCGACTTTGCTGCTGCGCTAATTTTCTCATCACTCAAAAGGGTAAACCCTATTCAGTCAATTGCATTTGTTGAAATACAATTGCTGGGCAGTTCTCTTTTAGCGATCAGAACAGCAAGCGAGTTCGGAGCCCTTCGGGGCTCCTTTTTTTTGCCCTTCGCACGCAGCTGCTTTCTTGGCTGCACGCTGTTCACCGCCCATGTGTCATGAACATGCTTCAGCCCTGCGTTTGGGGCGTTTCAGGGGGGTATTGCCGTTGCCTGAAATGCCATTTAATTCTGTCTATACTGCACACTTTTAAATAAGTTGATGCGAATATAAAGATGATTAACGCAAAACCCATCAAACCATTTTGGACACCGTGGTTGGCAGGTACAGCGCTGGGCCTGGTGCTTTTGCTGACGTTTGTCTTAACGGGCCACGGCTTGGGTGCCACCGGTGCCTCAACCCGCTTGGCCGCTTGGTTTGGTTTGACGCTGGCGCCCGTTGCCACCCAAGCCAATGCCTACTTGGGGCCGATGGTGGAGGCGGGGTCACCGCTGTCGTCATGGATCACTTGGCAGGTGATTGGCGTGGCGCTTGGCGCGTTGCTGGCCGCCTGGATGGCTGGGCGCTTCCGGGTGCAGCTCGATGGTGCGTGCAGCGTTGGGCGAAAGCGCCGCCTGGTCACGGCCTTTGTCGGCGGTTCGCTGGCTGGGTTTGGGGCACGTGTATCGGCTGGCTGCACCAGTGGTTTGGGTTTGTCTGGTGCAGCCACCCTGGGGCTGGCGGCATTTGTTTTTCTGGGTTTGTTTTTCTTGACCGGCTTGGTGGCACACCGCCTGGTCAAAGGCTTGTAAGGAGATCGCTATGGACAATGTCTTGACAGGTTTGGTGTGTGGCGTTCTGTTTGGGTTTGTGCTCGAAAACGCTGGTTTTGGTAGCCCACAAAAGTTGACTGCGCAATTTGCCTTGCGTGACTGGTCGGTGTTCAAGGTGATGTTCACCGCCATTTTGGTCACTGCAGTGGGCTTGTATGTGTTGGAACGGGTCGGCGTGGTTGACCCTGAAGGGGTGTTTGTACCCACAGCCTTGCTGCTGGCTGCGGCGCTGGGTGGCGCATTTGTGGGGGCTGGATTTGCCATTGGTGGGTATTGCCCTGGCACCTCCATCGTGGGCTTGTTCTCGGGTCGGGCCGATGCCATGGTTTTCTTGCTCGGGCTGATGCTGGGTACCTTTGCCTTTGCCGGCATTTATGGGCCAGCGGTTGAAGCGGTGCTGGCCATGGGCGAGGTCGAGTCGTCAGACACCCTGTCGGGCTGGCTCGGCGTCAGCGATGCGTGGGTGATTGCTGGCATGGCCTTGGCGCTGGTGGGCGTGTATCTTTTAGGGGGCTGGTTTGAGCGTCGCTCGGCCGGGCCAGTTTCGGCTGAGCAAGCAGTGGCGGGGGCTCAGGCAGACCGATCAATCCCGCTGCAATGACACTGATGAAAAGGTTTGAACCCATGAAAAAACGATCCTCCAACTTGGCCATGCGCCTGTCAGCACTGGCTGTGGCCAGCGCCATGATCACCCCAGCACCCGCCGTGCTGGCAGCCGATGCCCCTGCCCCTGCCGCCAGCGCCGCCAAAGCAGCCGGTAACCCCTGTGGCCCAAGCAACCCATGTGCACCTGGCAAAAAGAAGAAAAAAAAGGGTAATTCAGACAACCCATGCGCTCCTAAAAAATGAGCTATTAGCGCTTATTTAATAAGCTCTACAGGCATTTTTTATGCATAAAAAATGCGAAGATGCTGCCTATGCCGCTGTCACAGTGGCATGGCGCTACGCGCAGTCAGGCAGATCGCTGGCCAGCGTGGCGCTTGCTGGCTCAACTCAGTGCCTGCAAGGGCAGCATTACCCCGCCCGTGACGTGGTCGATGAAGTGCATGGCTATCGGTTTTACTACCATGCGCACCCCTCATCGCGCTACCCGGCGCAGGAGCACGGGCACTTTCATCTGTTTGCCAATGCGGTGGGGCATCAAGGTTTCGCTCACCTGGGCGGTTTGTCGCTGGACAACATGGGCCAGCCCTTGCGCTGGTTCATGACCAACGGCTGGGTCACGGGTGAGACCCTGCAGGCGGCTGGCCAGGCGCGCGCTGCATTGCGGGGCTTTCAGGTGCAAACCCGCGGCCGACTGGCGCCGTTGGCGCGCTGGGTCAGTGCCATGGCGGTGCTCTACGCCCAAGAGCTTGATGAATTGCTGCTGGCGCGTGACCAGTGGCTGGTGCAGCGCACCGCAGCCCTTGGGGCGGCAGCGCAAACGGTTTGGGACGATCGCCAGGTCGATGTGGTGTGCGAGCGTTCCATTGATTGGACGGGCAAACTTGCTCAATTTGTTTAACCGGGGCGCAATGCCCCACATGAAGGAGACAACGGACATGAATCATCGGATCAAAACAATGGTGGTGGCAGGCTGGTTGGGTTGCGGGTTGACACTGGTCATGGCTGGCACGCTGCCGGGGCCCGTGGTGAACACCCATTGGCTGGCGGCCAACTTGGACAAGGTGCAGGTGGTGTCGGTGTTGGGCAACGCCAAGCTGTTCACAACCGCACCCGAATTTGAAAAAGATGCCAAAACCGGCAAAGACGTGCTCAGCGAAGCAGGTGGCCACATTGCAGGTGCGCGCCTGATCGAGATGAAGCCGATGCGCGTGGAGCGTCAGGTGGGCAACCTCAAGGTCAAGTACCTGATTCCCGAAAAAGCCAGCTTTGAAAAGCTGATTCAAAACGCGGGCGTAGACGCGGGCAAGCCCATTGTGTTTGTGCCCGTGGGCGCAGAAGCCGCTGACGTGGACGATGCGCTGCGCGTGTATTGGCAATTCAAGGTGTATGGCGAGGCCGAGATGGCCGTGCTTGACGGCGGCATGAGCGCCTGGCTGAAAGACGGTCGCGCCGTCAGCACTGAAGCCGCCCCTGCCAAAACCGGCACCTGGGTGGCCAAGGCCGACCTGTCTGCCCAGTACTTTGCCAGCTCGGATGACGTGGCCCAGGCCAGCCGAAAAGGCAGCGCTGCCCTGATTGACGCGCGCGATGCCGGCAACTTTCATGGCTTGAGCAAGCGTGACTATGTTTATGCATCGGGTCACATCAAGGGTGCCAAGTTGTACAGCACCGATTTGTTGTTCAAAAACAGTGGTGGCACGGTGAAATTCATGGCGCCAGCCACCTACACCGCGCTGCTGAGCGCCCAGGGCATCGACCCCAAAATGCCAACCGTCAGTTATTGCAACAGCGGTCACCTGGCATCGGGTCCCTGGTTCATGAGCTCCGAGATTTTGGGCAACCGATCTGCCAAGTTGTACGACGGCTCAATGCACCAGTGGACGCTGGAAAAGCGCGACGTGGTGGGTGCTGTGCCGCTGAAATAAGGGTTCAGCAGCCCGCCAGGTGTTGACCGCCTGCCTACAAGCTATCTTTGGGCAGGCGCTGCAACTGCAGTTGCGCCAAGGCGCTGTAAAGCGGCACGCTCAGCAGGCGCGACACGCCGCTGGCCACCATGGCGGTGGCCATCAGGCTCAGCACCAGGCCATGGCCATCCACCATTTCCATCACGATGATGAACGATGTGAGTGGTGCCTGTGTCACGGCTGCCAAAAATCCGGCCATGCCCAGCGCAATCAGGGTGGGGGCGTTGGCGTAGTTGAAAAGTTGCGCCACATCGTTGCCCAAAGCGCCGCCAATCGACAGCGTTGGCGCAAAAATACCACCGGGCACACCACTCCAGGCGGTTAGCCAGGTGGCGACAAATTTCAATATCACGTAAAGCGGCTCGGTGTCGTTGCTGCCTTCGAGCATGGCGCGGCTGTGGGCGTAGCCGGTGCCAAAGGTGTGGCCACTGCTGGCCAAACCAATCAGCGCCACAGCTAAACCGCATGCCGCGGCAAACGCCACCGGCGCGCGCCGACGCCAGCGGCTCAAGCGGTCGGCAGAGTCGCCGCGCAGCGACACCAGCAACAGCCGTGCAAACAGCCCACCGGCCAGGCCAGACAGCACCGCCACCGCCAAGCCCGGCAGCAGCAGCCCCAGGCTGAGGTTTTCGACCCGAATCACACCAAAATAAGTGGCATTGCCGTAAATCGACACCGCCATCAAACCACTCAGCACAATGGCTGCCAACAGCAAGCCACTGGAGCGCTGCTCGGGCTTGCGCGACAGCTCCTCAATGGCAAACATCACGCCCCCCAGCGGGGTGTTGAAAGCTGCTGCAATACCTGCTGCACCACCGGCCATCAGCAGACCATGCTCAGACACTTGGGATTTGTCGGGCAGCCAGCGCCGCGCGTGGTGCATGATGCCCGCCGCAATTTGCACCGAGGGCCCCTCGCGCCCCAGCGACAAGCCCGCCAGCAAGCCCCAGGTGGCCAGCAGCATTTTGGAAAACGTCAGTTTCAGTGACACAAACAAGCCACGCTGCTCGACCGCCACACGGCCATCCAGCGCCGCCATCACCTGCGGAATGCCTGAGCCTGCCGTGCCCGGCACGTGGCGGCGCATCAGCCACACAATGGCCGCGGTGCACAGTGGCGTCCACAGCAGCGGCCACCACATGTGGCGCTGTTGCACCTGTTCAAACAAGCCAAAAGCCCGCTCGGTCATCCAGGTAAAAGCTACCACCGTGAGCCCAGCCAAGGCGGCAAATGCCATCACCAGCAGCCGCCCAGCCCAGGCACGCCAGTTCACCACTTCAGTGCGAAGGGTGTGAAAAATGTCTGCGCGGTTGATGTTGGCGTTCATGCGTGCCGGGGGTGGTTCAAGGCCAGTGGGGAGATGTCACAGCAGATTGTGCAGCTTAAATACATTGCTACAAATGTATTTAACGATAATGCCGGTTTCGGTCACGCGTTGTGGGTTGCCCGCCACAGGCACACATCAGGAGAGGCATCATGATCAAAGTTGGTTTGGTAGGGTTTGGCAAAGCTGGGCAAGCTGTGGCGACCGTGCTGCTTGAAGACCCGCGTTATGAATTGTGCTGGATTGCGCGCCAGTCTACTGGCGGCTTGGTGCAACTCACCCCCGAGGTGGCTGTGCCCAGTGTGGCTTTGACCACGCCGCAAGCATGGGCTGACTGGTTGGCAGTGCACCCGGTCGATGCGTTGGTGGATTTTTCCAAACCAGCCAGTTTGCATGCCTATGGCGAACAGGTACGCCAGCGCGGCTTGATGCTGGTCAGCGCCATTTCTGCCTACAGCGCGCAAGACCTGGCTTATGCCCACCAGTTGGGCACACAGGCACGGGTGCTGTGTTCGCCCAACATCACAGTGGGCATCAATTTTTTGATTCTGGCTGCCCGCTTGCTGCGCACCATTGCGCCATTTGCTGATGTGGAAATTTTGGAACAGCACTTTCGCGACAAACCTGAAGTGTCTGGCACGGCGCGCAAGATTGCCCAAAGCATTGATGTGGACGAAGACCGCATCACCTCGTTGCGTCTCGGCGGCATTGTGGGGCATCATGAGGTGATCTTTGGCTTTCCGTACCAGACGGTGCGGCTGATTCACAACTCGATTGAGCGGCGTGCCTTTGGCACCGGCGCAGCCTTCGCACTGGCCCAGCTGGCTGAACGAAGCAACGGTTTTTACACCTTTGACGATCTGATGATGCACATGGTGCGCCAAGAGCTGATGAAAACCCCAACCACCTCGCCACTTTGAATTGCACCCTTTTGGGGGGCAAAAGACACTCGGCACGGGCGTTCAGCCCTAAGATATTGGGCTGTTCAACAACCGCCAAGCTGCTTTTATGTCCACTGCCCACGCTTCACCCGCGCCCCATGCCATCGTGCCAGCCAGCCAGGTGCTGCGCCGCTTTCGGGTGGTGTTTGGGGCGGTGCGCCACCATTTCAAGCAAATTGAAAAGCAAGTCGGGCTGGGGGGCGCGCAGGTTTGGGCGTTGAGCGCTGTACGCGATCAGCCAGGTATGGGGCTGGGCGACCTGGCCCGGTGCATGGATGTGCACCAGTCCACTGCCAGCAACCTGGTGCGCGCTTTGCTGGAGAAAGATTTGATTCGCATGGACAAAAGCGTCAAAGACAAGCGTCATGTGCACTTGTTCATCACTGATGCCGCGCACATGCTGCTGGCGCAAGTGCCGGGGCCATTTGAAGGCGTGTTGCCGTCAGCCTTAGAGAAGTTGCCGCTAGCCACCTTACAGCGGTTGAACCAGGATTTGACCGAGCTGATAGCGCTGTTGCAAGCCGATGAAACTGCCGCCGGCGTGCCACTGGCACAGCTATGACCCGTTCACTCTGAGCGGGGGTTACCCCACGACCGGCCCCGGCTGGCTACAGCAACGCAGTGGAATGCTTGGTCGCGATCAGCTGCTCCAGCGCACTGCATTCAATGGGGCGAGAAACCAGATAGCCTTGCAGCAAGGTGCAGCCCAGTGCCAGCAGTTGGTCTTTTTGGGCTTGCGTCTCGACCCCTTCAGACACCAGCGTGATGCCCATGCTGTGGCCAATGGCAATGATGGCTTTGACAATGGCTTGAGCGCGCTCACTGGTGGTGAGGTCGTTGACAAAGGCTTTGTCAATTTTCAGTTCGGCCAGTGGCAAGGTCTGGATGTAAGACAGCGACGAATAGCCGGTGCCAAAGTCGTCAATTGAAAAACTCAAACCCAAGGCGCACAGCTCGCGCATTTTTTCAATGACCTCGTGCGTGTTTTGCATCACGATGCCTTCCGTCACCTCCAGCCGCAGCAGGTGTGCGGCAGCGCCGGTGTCTTGCAAAATGTGTGTGACGCGGGCTACAAAATCGTGTTCGGTGAATTGGCGCGGGCTGACATTGACACTGAGCGTGAGGTGGCGCAGCTGCGGCACCCGCGCCCAGCGTGCCAGGGTTTCGCAGGCGCTGCGCACCACCCAGTCACCCATGGCCACGATCGCGCCCGACTCTTCAGCCAGCGGGATAAATTCCACTGGCGAGACAGCGCCCCGCACGGGGTGGTGCCAGCGCATCAGGCACTCAGCACCCACGGCCTGGTTGTGCGCATCCACCTGCAGTTGGTAGAGCAGGGTGAGCTGGCCATCGCGCAGTGCCAGGTTCAGGTCGTTGCTCAGTGCCATGCGTGCATGTAGCGCTTTTTGCGCTTGCGGGTCATATTGGCGAATCAGGTTGCGGCCATCTTGTTTGGACTTGTACATGGCCACATCGGCACGCTTGAGCACCTCGGTCAGCGGCTCATCAAGCAAGCCAAACAGCGCCACCCCAATGCTGCCGCTGCAGGTGTAGTGCAGGGTTTGGGCATACAAACCGACCTCGTTGTGGGTATCAAGCTCAAAGGGCTCCAGCAAGGTGTGGTGAATGCGCTCGGCCAGCGCCATCAGGCTGGCCATGGCCTCGTCTTCGTTGGTACTCAAGCCCGCCATCATCACCACAAACTCATCGCCGCCCAGGCGCGCCGCCAAATCGTTGGCATCCAGCAGCAACCCCAGACGTTGCGACATGCGCTTGAGCAACTGGTCACCTACCGAGTGGCCATGTGCGTCGTTGAGGTTTTTGAAATGATCCAAGTCAATGAACATCAGCCCAGCCAGCGTGCCCTCGGCCAGCGCGGTGTCCAGGGTGGTTTGCAAACGCTCCAAAAACATGCGCCGGTTGGGCAGCCCGGTCAGGGTGTCAAAGTAGGCCAGTTGTTTGATGTCATCGGCAGATTTTTTTTGCGCCGTGATGTCGGCAAACGAGCCCACAAACCCGGTCAACCCGGTGACTGGGTTGCGGATGGTGGAGATGCTCACCATGCAAGGCACATCATGCCCATCGCGGTGCTGGCACAGCAGCTCACCCTGCCAGCGGCCATGGGTTTTGACTTCTTCCCACAGCGTGCGCAGCGTGCCTGGTGACACGCTGGCACCGCGCAAGACCTCCGTGCTTTGCCCGAGCAAGTCAGACTCATCAAACCCCAAAATAAAGGCCATGGCTGGGTTGGCGCGTTGAATGCGGGTCAGCTCGTCGGTCACGATCAAGCCTACCTGGCTGTTGAAGGCGGCCGCCGTCAGCTCAAGCGAGGTTTGCGACTCGCGGTTCAGCCGCGTGAGCTCTTTCAAGCGGCGGTTGCTGCGCCAAAAATAAATCAGCAAGGCCGTCCAAAACAGGCTTACCAGGCTCAACCCGATTTCAATCCAATGCTCGTAGCGTAACCACAGCGTCTGCAAAGTAGGAAAAGCGTCTTGCCCTGGGTACACGTGCAAGCGTCGCATCAGCTCTTCAACCGGGGTGTAGTTGGCGGGTATCGAAAAACCTTGGTAGCGCCCAGCACGTGCAGCATCAGAGTCGGCACTGATTTGCAACAAGCCCAGCAGCACCTCACGGGTCAGCTCCGGCGCGGTGCTGGGCATGGCAGCCCACGGCCACTCGGCATACAAATCGGTCGAGAGCAGTTGCGGAAAGCGCTCTGACGGCTGCTCATTGAGCACGCGCAGCTGGTGCAGATCAAGCTTGCCTGCAGCCGCCATTTGCTCCAGCACACCGGTGCGCACAATGCCCACGTCGGCCTGGCCCGCCAGCACCGCTTGCACCACGCGGCTGTGGGGCACACCCAAAAAACTCACCTGGGCGTCTTTCGAGTTTTCCAGTTGCAGGCTTTGCGCCAAAAACACATCAGCCGCCATCAAATAGCCGCCCAGCGAATTCAAGCCCACAGCGGCCACCCGCTTGCCGTGCACTTGCGCCAGGGTTTGAATGTCACTGCCCATCAAGGTGAAAATCACACTGCCAAAATTGTCCACCACTCGGCCAGCGATATTTTGGTTGATGGTGGCCATCGGGCGCAGCATGTGTTGGTTGCGCAGCACCACATAGTGCTCGGGGTTGGTCAGCACAAAGTCAAGCTGTCTGGCCGCTACTGCGGCATCAAGCGCTTCGTAGCTCAATGGCACCACGTCAAAGCGGGTTTGGGGCATGGCCCGCTGCAGCGCTTGGGCGGTGGGCACCCATTGCGCCAGGGTGTCGGCCGGGCTTTGAAACGACAGCACCCCAATGCGCACCACAGGCGCAGCCTGAGCGCCGGGTAGCAGAGCTAAGCAGCATAAGCAGAGGATGCAACGTAAGAAATTCAGCATGAACGTGATTAAATCACGCTGATTGCAGTTAATCGAGAAAATTGTTTGGGCGCAACCCTCTTTAACCTTTGTAGATGTGCATGCCTCAGGTGAACTACCCCGAGCGTTTCGTCACCTGAATCATCTTGTAATGGCAGACACCGAAGCTATGCCCCCACTTTGTCATCCAGTAATTACGAGGATTATTTGTCTCTTGTTTTCCAATTTCGGCTAAGATCTTCAAAAACTGGATCTAAATACAGTATTTAATCGATGTGTAGAGCAGAACACATATGGTTTTTGAACAAATAGGAAAATGGCATGGGGCAATTAGCAGTATCAGATAAGCCGCAGGATTTGGCCGGGATTCGCCCACTCCTTAAGTGGGCGGGCGGCAAGACCCAACTACTGAAAGAGATTTTGCCCAAAATACCAAAAAAATATGGCCGTTACATTGAGCCGTTTTTTGGTGGCGGTGCAGTCTTTTTTGCGGTCAACCCAACCAACGGCATCATTGCCGACAGCAACCCCGAACTAATCAATCTGTACCGTTCAGTTGCAAATGACGTGAATGGCGTGATTGCCCAGCTTCAAGAACTCAAAAATACCGAAGATGTTTTTTACGCCGTTCGCGCACAGGATGTCTCCAAACTATCTGATGTCGAGGTCGCAGCCCGGACTATTTTTTTGAATCGGACATGTTTTAACGGGCTATATCGAGTCAACAAAGCAGGGCAATTCAATGTGCCATTTGGCAGATACAAAAATCCAAAAATTTTGGATGAGATGAGCCTCAAAGCCGCCTCTGAAATACTTCGCAACACCACCATTGTTTGCGGCGATTACAAAACCGTATTGAATAACAACGCGCAGCCCGGTGACTTCATTTTTCTTGACCCTCCCTACTTACCTGTATCGGCATTCGCAGACTTCAAACGCTACACCAAGGAGCAGTTTTATGAAGAAGATCACATCGAACTCGCGGCAGAGGTCAAGCGCTTGCATGAGTTGGGATGCCACATTGTGCTGACCAATTCAAACCACCCCCTAGTGCACGAGCAGTACCACCTTTTTCCGGTTGAAGTTATCCAAACCAAACGATACATCTCATGCAACGGCAGTGGCCGTACTGGTGAAGATGTCATTGTCACGGTGCCGCCTCGGCAGCGTTTCAATTTGCGCTCAGTTCCTGCACCACTGCCAGCACAAACCGCTCTGTACCCATCGACACGCTTCATGGGGTCTAAAAGCAAACTGCTTGGCGACATTTGGGCTGTGGCATCGCAGTTCAAATTTGACACGGCACTTGACCTGTTTTCGGGGTCAGGCGTGGTGAGCTACATGCTTAAGTCGCACGGCAAAGCTGTGGTGAGCAATGACTACATGGCGATGTCGGCAACCTTTGCCAAGGCGATGATTGAAAACAATGACGTGACCTTGTCACAGAACGATGCGTTGGCGCTGCTGGAGCCGTTGCATCCAGTAGATCACTTTGTGGAAACCAAGTTTCAAGGGCTCTATTTCATTGATGACGATAACCGACTGATCGACATACTGCGAGCGAACATCAACGCGTTGAAAAATCCATATCAGCGCGCCATTGCCATGTCAGCATTGATTCGGTCTTGTCTGAAAAAACGTCCTCGTGGCATTTTTACTTATGTCGGTCATAGGTATGACGATGGGCGCAAAGACTTACTGAAGACCTTTAGAGAACAGTTTCTGGAAGCAGTCGAGAGTGTGAATGCCGCCGTGTTCAACAACGGCCAAGCCAACAAGGCCCGTCATGGCGATGCGATGACGGTACAAAACCGGGAACCAGGTTTGGTCTATATTGACCCACCTTACTACTCCCCTTTGTCTGACAACGAATATGTGCGCCGCTATCACTTTGTCGAAGGTCTAGCCCGTAATTGGGAAGGCGTAGAGATTCAAGAGCACACCACCACCAAAAAATTCAAGTCTTACCCAACGCCGTTTTCGTCACGCAAAGGAGCCACTGAAGCCTTTGACTCGCTGTTCAAGCGGTTCAGAGACAGCGTGCTCATCGTTTCTTACTCGTCCAATAGCTTGCCCACACTCGACGAAATGGTGTCCCTCATGGCCAAGCACAAGCCACATGTCGAGGTGGTTCCCGTGGACTACAGATATTCTTTTGGCAACCAGGGACACAAGGTGAGCGATAACAAAAACAGCGTGAAAGAATACTTTTTTGTTGGCTATTGAATCCACCTATGAAGCCTTGGCACCTCGGTAACACTACCGTTCGCAGTCCCTTCCGTTTACGTGAAGGCCTGGTAGCGTTATCTCACTCATCCTTGCAAGGAAATTTAAGAGGACAGGAACAAGAACGGGCTCTTCGCTGCTTACTGGGTGAACGTGGCATTGTTGAACTTGGTGACGATGACACCTACAGCGTGGGGCGTAAATGGCGCTCTGCATTGAATAAATTGGGTTTCCTTTACCCAGAAGTGCCGCCAACCTCCGGTATATCGCAAAGTGAAATCGGCCCGATTGACATGATTACGCCCAACGGCTGGCGGCTAATTCGTGCCGATACTGTGCCCGCAATACAGGAGTGTTTTTTGCGGGCTCTGGCCGCGCATTACATCCCTTCCGCATTGGAGCGGAAGTTCGATTTTTCTGTGTTTTCACCGCTACGACATACCCTGGCCGTCATGGTTGAGCTGGAGAAGCAAACCGGCGAAAGCCGTCTTAACTTTGTTGAAATGGCGATTGTTGTGCAGCTCACCAGCAGTGATGAATTAATGGCTGACATCGTTGCCCAGGTGTTGGCGTTGCGGAAGCGGCGGCTTGCATCCCCCAACAAACGCAAGTTTGACAGACAAGAGCGCGAAGCAGCCGCCGTTCTGCACGGATACGCAGCCGGCACGTTCAATGACTATGCCGACACCAATCTGCGCTATCTCAAAGCGACAGGGCTGGTACAAAGCAAAGGGCGCGGCCTTTCGCTTGTACCGGAGAAGCATGTTTTCGTTGAGCGGCTGATTAAGGATACCGGGATTCCTGATTCTGACCGCTCTTACTTCATCACCCTGTGCAACGGTGCAAAGCTACCAACCGATAACAAGGATTCAGCACTGGCCGTGTTGGATGATCTTTTGCAGCAGCTTGACAAACGCGGCGTCCCATTTGACACGACTGGCAAGCCAATGGGCACCCCGGCAGATATAGCGATCATTCGCCACCAGATTGAAAGAATTTTGTCGGAACGTAACGAAGAAGAATATGCAACCCGGCAGGCGATGGAGTGGGAAGAAATTGCCGCCTACATGGAACTCATCATCAAAAGAAAAGGTAAAAAAACCCTAGCAAATGGTGAGGATATCGAAGTTCCACAGGCCGAAGCACCCGCTTATTTCGAGTGGGTTCTCTGGCGCGCCTTCCTTGCCATCAACAGTCTGACAAATAAACCTCATGAAGCAAGACGCTTCAAAATTGACCAAGATTTTTTGCCCGTTGGAACGGCACCTGGAAACGGACCAGACTTGCTTTTTGAGTTTCATGATTTTGTACTCGTGGTCGAGGTCACATTGACTGACAACTCACGGCAGGAAGCCGCCGAAGGCGAACCTGTGCGCCGCCATGTGGCTGATCTCGTTATTCAATATGGTGCGCAATCTGATAAGCCTGTCTATGGGCTATTCATCGCAAATCACATCGACTCCAACACCGCCGAAACATTTCGAATTGGTGTTTGGTTCAATCGCACGGATGACAAAATGCGCTTGGACATCATCCCGGTAACACTTGTACAGTTCAAAGCTTTTTTTGAAGCTCTGTTCACTTCTGGACATGTTGAGATCGGTTTGATTCATGAGTTGCTCGACCTCTGCGGCAGCTTACGTGCAACGAATGAAGCCCCCGCTTGGAAGATGCAGATGGCACATGTCATTCAACATAAAGTTAATGCTTTAAAAAATGCACATTTGGCCTAAAGCAATTGTCCAGTAGCGCCAGAATGCATCACCCGCCCAACAGCTCCCAGCGCTCCAGCGCGGCCAGTAACTCGTCATCAATCTGCGCGGTGCGGGTGGCGAGTTTGAGGGCGCGGGCGTTGTCGATGGCGTACAAGCTGCCGTCTGCCAGCAGCGCATTCACTTCAGCTTGCTCGGCTTCCAGCGCGGCAATCAGGTTGGGCAGGCCATCGAGTTCGCGCTGTTCTTTGAAACCCAGTTTGCGTGCTTTGGCGGGTGCGGCCATGGCCGGTATGGCTGGTGCAGCAGCTTCTGACTGACCCGCAGATGACTTTACTTTTGAGAGCTGCTCACGCCCGTAGTTAAAGGGCTGGGTGCCATTTTTACCATTATTTTTGGCAATCTCGTTGGCGCGCTTGGTCTGCGTCAGCCAGTCTTGCACGCCACCTTCAAACTCGCGCCAGCGGGCATTGCCTTCATAAGCGATGGTGCTGGTGACGACGTTGTCCAAAAAGGTGCGGTCGTGGCTGACCAGAAACACCGTGCCGTCAAAGTTTTGCAACAGCTCTTCAAGCAGCTCCAGGGTGTCGATGTCGAGGTCGTTGGTGGGCTCGTCGAGCACCAGCACGTTGGCCGGGCGGGCAAACAGGCGTGCCAGCAGCAACCGGTTTCGCTCGCCACCGCTTAAAGATCGCACGGGGGAGTTGGCACGCGCTGGGCTGAACAAAAAGTCGCCCAGGTAGCTTTTCACGTGCTGTTTGCGGTTGCCAATCTCGATCCACTCTGAGCCCGGGCTGATGAAGTCTTCCAGCGTGGCGTCCAGATCAAGCGCGTTGCGCATCTGGTCAAAGTAGGCCACGGTGATGTTGGCACCCTGGCGCACCGTGCCCCAGGCACTTTCGCCCGGGCCGGGCTTGGGCGCGCTGGCGGGAGCGGGGTCGGCTTTGAGCTCGCCCAAAATGAGTTTCAGCAGCGTGGTTTTGCCCGCGCCGTTGGGGCCGAGCAGGCCCACCTTGTCGCCGCGCAAAATCACGGTAGAGAAGTCGTCCACAATTTTCCGCTCACCAAAGCTTTTGCTCACATGCGTGAGTTCGGCCACCAGCTTGCCGCTGACCGCGCCGCTGGCCACGTCGAGCTTGACACTGCCCAGCGCCTCGCGGCGGGCTTCACGCTGGGCGCGCAACACCTCAAGCTGGTTGATGCGTCCCTGTGCTTTGGTGCGGCGTGCCTCCACGCCACGGCGAATCCACACTTCCTCTTGCGCCAGCAGCTTATCGGCACGCGCGTTGATGACCGCTTCTTGTGCCGCTTGCTCTGCCTTTTGCACCAGGTAGGCGGCAAAGTTGCCGGGGTAAGACTGCAGCTTGCCACGGTCAAGTTCCACAATCCGGGTGGCCACGTTGTCGAGAAAACTGCGGTCGTGGGTGACAGTGACAATGCTGCCTTTGAAGTCGCACAGCAGGCCTTCCAGCCACTCAATGCTGTCCAAATCCAGGTGGTTGGTGGGTTCATCGAGCAGCAGCACATCCGGCGCGGCCACTAGCGCTTGCGCCAGCGCCACACGCTTTTTGTTGCCACCCGAGAGTGTGCCGATCAGCACCTCGGGCTCCAGGTGCAAGCGGTGCAGCGTCTCGCCCACGCGCTGCTCCCAGGTCCAGCCGTCCAGCGACTCGATTTCGCTTTGCATCGCGTCCAGATCACCATGGCCTAAAGAATATTCGTCAATCAGGGCTATAGCCCTTGCCATACCTGCGCTAACAGCTACAAATACAGTAGCGTCCGGGTCAAGCTGTGGCTCTTGTGCCACGTAGGCAATGCGGATGTTGTTTTGCACTTGCAGCGTGCCGTCGTCAGGTTTTTCAAGCCCGCCGAGGATTTTGAGCAGCGAAGACTTGCCCGCGCCATTGCGGCCAATCAGGCCCACGCGCTCTTGCGTCTCCAGGGAAAAAGTGGTGTGGTCAAGCAGCGGCACGTGTCCGTAAGCCAGCTGTGCGTCAAGTAGTGTGATAAGTGCCATGTGGCGCGGATTATCCCTTGCAGCTGGCCGGCGGCTGCTTTTTCAGACTTGATGCGCCCACCACGCCACCTAAAGCACATGAGATGGTGCGCATTCTGGTGGAAGGCCATGAGGTTGTGGCTCGCACAGCACGCAACCTGTTCGCAGTGGCCAACAAGCCTGTGCTTTGAGCTGCGCCAGCACCTGTCCGCCAGCCAATCTACCCAAGCCCATCTGGCTGAGGCGGTGCTGCAAGTGGTGGCTTGAGGGTAAAGTTCAGCCCATGAGTTCTCAAAAAAACTGCCCCGCCATCCAGGTGATGCTGCCCAGCAGTGTGGGTGTCAACAACCTTCCTGCCCTGATAGAAGCGCTGAGTTTGGCGGTGAAAGGGGATGGTGATGTTGAACTGGATTGCGCCAACGTTAATTTTGTAGATCCGTTGGGCATGACTTTGCTTGCCGCAATACTGGAACCTTTGAGCAGGTGCAGACGCGTTTCAATGCCTTGGCTGAAAACTACTACAGCCGGGTATCTTGAGCGAATGGATTTTTTCAACGGAATCATTGTTGATGGTGTGAATATTCCGCAAAACCGAGTGCGTAACGATCAACGCAGCAACTTGTTGGAAATCACGCGCGTCACGGGTTCGAGTAAGTCAGAAGATGTGGCCGACCGGCTGGCTATGGCCATTGTTGGAAAGATCATTGGACGTGGGCCAAAGCCCTTCGATTTCAATGTGCCTGACACAGAGTACGACCAATACTACCGACCCCTGCGGTATGCGCTGTCGGAGTTGTTAGAGAATGCATTGACACATGCCAAGCGGGAGGGGGCATTCAAAGCCTCTGTGTGGGTCGCCGCTCAGTATTACAAAGACCAGGGCGGGCGGATTCAGGTAGCAGTGGTTGATAACGGCTGCTGCTTTCTGGCAACTTTGCAAAATCACCCTGAGCTCTCGGCAAAGACCCACGCTGCAGCTATTCGCACAGCACTCAAGCCCAAGGTGAGTTGCAACCGCGATATGGGACTGTTTGGCGAAAGTGTTAACGAGGGTGTCGGGCTGACGACCACGGTTCGAATATCTAAAGCAACGGGCGGTGACGTGCATATTGTCAGTGGCGACGCCCTATTTTTAGATGGTGGTGTCGCTGCAGGCAAACGACAGGATCAAGTGCGGGCTTTGCAGGGCAAATGGGATGGTGTTGCTGTCTCGGCCACCTTTGTTTGCCAGAAACTACCGTCTGTCAATATTCCTGACTTACTTCCTCCAATGGATGTGAACAAACAGGTCAAAACCCCAATTGCGCTGCGCTTCGACGACTGATAGTATGATTTCTTTCAGATATCGGCAGCCCCCAGTTCGCGTTTTCCAACTTGAGGACACCCACATGACCACCCAAATCGCCCTGCAGCAACACGCCATTGGCCGCATGTTTGGCATGCGGTCGTCCGCCATTCCCATTCGTAAGCGCATCGAGCATGCGCTGAGCGAGGGAGTGGAAGTTGTTGTTAACTTCACAGGTGTGGAAGTTACTCAGTCGTTTGTTGACGAACTTCTAGGCGCATTGATTCTGCGTGATGGTCCGGAAGTCATGCAACGACTGGTCTTGAAAGGCTGCTCCGAGCAAACGCGTGGAATTGTTAAGTTTGTCGCGGCTGACAGGGCAGAGCAGTTCATGCTGACAGTTCACTGAAACAGCCCATTCAAAAGCCTCGTCTGCTGCCAGACGAGGCTTTTTTTCGACCATTGCTACTTGCTGCTCGGAAAGCTAAACACCGCCCCCTCGCGCACCCCCGCCGACGGCCAGCGCTGGGTAATCGTCTTGCGCTTGGTATAGAAACGTACAGCATCCGGTCCGTAGCCGTGCAGGTCGCCAAACAGGCTGCGCTTCCAGCCGCCAAAGCTGTGGTACGCCACCGGCACGGGCAGCGGCACGTTCACGCCCACCATGCCGACCAGAATGTTGTCGGTGAAGTAGCGCGCGGCCTCGCCGTCGCGGGTAAAGATGCAGGTGCCGTTGCCATACTCGTGCGCGTCGATCAGGTCCATCGCCTCTTGCAGGGTTTTGACGCGCACCACGCCCAGCACCGGGCCAAAAATTTCTTCTTGGTAAATGGTCATGCCGGGTTTGACGTTGTCAAACAGGCAGGCGCCCAAAAAGTAGCCCTGCTCGTGGCCTGGCACGCTGATTGAGCGACCATCAACCACCAGCGTTGCGCCCTCGGCCACGCCTTGGTCTACGTAGCCTTTGACCTTGTCAAAATGCGCCTTCGTCACCAGCGGCCCCATGTCGCAGGCGGCTTGCGTGCCGGGGCCGACCTTCATCTTGGCAATCTCAACTTTCAGCCCGGCAATCACCGCGTCCGCGGTGGCATCGCCCACCGCCACCACCAGCGGAATGGCCATGCAGCGCTCGCCACACGAGCCATAGGCCGCGCCCATCAAGGCGTTGACGGCGTTGGGGATGTCGGCATCGGGCATTACCACAGCGTGATTCTTTGCACCACCCAGCGCCTGCACACGCTTGCCGTGGCTGCATCCGGTGCTATAAATATATTCAGCAATCGGGGTGGAGCCGACAAAGCTGATGGCTTTGACGCGGGGGTCGGTCAAGAGCGTGTCCACCGCCTCTTTGTCGCCGTGCACCACGTTCAATACCCCTGGCGGCAAACCAGCTTGCAGCGCCAGCTCGGCCACCAGCAAGGCGCTGGACGGGTCGCGCTCGGACGGCTTCAAAATGAACGTGTTGCCGCAGGCCACGGCCATCGGCCACATCCACAGCGGCACCATGACCGGAAAGTTGAACGGTGTGATGCCCGCGCACACGCCCAGTGCCTGGAACTCGCTCCACGAGTCAATGGCGGGCCCCACATTTTTGCTGTGCTCGCCCTTGAGCAGCTCGGGCGCGTAAGAGGCGTATTCGACGTTTTCAATGCCGCGCTGCAACTCGCCCAGGCTGTCTGCCAGCACCTTGCCGTGTTCGGCGGTGACCAGCGCGCAAATGGCATCGGCGTGTTGCTCCAACAGCACTTTGAGCGTGCTCATGACGCGGGCGCGTTTCAAGGGCGGCGTGGCGCGCCAGGCTGGGTAGGCGGCCTGGGCATTGGCTATGGCCGCCTCTACGGTGAGCTTGTCAGCCAGCCCCACGCGCTTTTCAGCCCGGCCGGTGGCGGGGTTGAACACGTCGGCCGTGCGGCTGCCGCCCGGCGTGCGCTGGCCGTTGATCAGGTGGGGGATGGTGGGGAGGGTGGTGGACATGGTGATGGTCTTGGTGAGGGAATGGGGGGATTGAAAAAGGATTAGAAAATATATAAGAAATCAGGCTCTAGCGCATATATATAAAGCGCAAGCAGCTATGTTTATCGTAGTTGTTTGGAGACCCATTCAGCCATCTCAGTAGTCTGGTCGCCTGGTTCCTGGCGCAGACCGGTGACCACGCCGTTTTGCACCGTTACCAGGCTGGCTAGCGGGTGCGCAGCAATGGCCGCGTGCAGCACCTCGGGGCGGGTTTCTTCAAAGTGTTTGGGTAGGTACATCAGACAAACTTTCTCAGCCTAAGGTTTTGTTCATGAATAAGCCCTAACCCGGACGAGCCGGAAACGAAGAACCCTGCCCGACTCCCTCCCCCGCTGGGGGAGGGCAGGGGTGGGGGCTGGCATTGCAAGGGCGCTCATCGGTGTCAAGCGCGCCCCCATCCCAACCTTCCCCCAGCGGGGGAAGGAGCTAAACATCCATCCACTCACGCCGTAGTGTTAAAGGTTTCACCCAGCGCATTGATCAAACTGTCCATCTGCTCGGGCGTAGAAATGAATGGCGGCGCCAGCTGGATGGTGTCGCCACCGTAGCGCACATAAAAGCCCTTGGACAGCATCGCCTTGGCAATCTCATACGGCCGTTTGGCCGGCTCGCCTGGCAGCGCGTCAATGGTGAAGCCTGCCGCCAGCCCCAGGTTGCGAATGTCAGCCACGTGCTTGCAACCCTTGAGCGAATGCACCGCGGACTCAAAGTGCGGCGCCAGTGCCTTGACACGCTCCAGCATGTGCTCGCGCACCAAAATATCCAGCGTCGCCAAGCCCACCGCGCACGGCACCGGGTGCGCCGAGTAGGTGTAACCGTGGGCAAACTCCAGCAGGTAATCGGGCCCACCCGTGGCCATGAAGGTGTCGTAAATGTCTTTGCTGGCCAGCACCACGCCGAGCGGTTGCGCGCCGTTGGTGATCTGCTTGGCGCAGTTCATGATGTCCGGCGTCACACCAAAATATTCTGCACCGGTGTAAGTGCCCAGACGGCCAAAGCCGGTGATGACTTCGTCAAAAATCAGCAAGATGTTGTGCGCCGTGCAGATGTCGCGGATGCGTTTCAAATAGCCTGCTGGCGGCACCACCACACCGGCTGAGCCAGACATGGGCTCCACGATGACAGCGGCAATGTTGCTGGCATCGTGCAGTGCAATCAGCTTGAGCAAATCGTCGGCCAAAGCAGCGCCACCGTAGCCGTTGGCTTGCGCCTTAGCGGGCGGCAAGCCGCGGTAAAACGAACCCGCCGGCGGCTGCGTGTGCGGCAAATGGTCAGCGGCTATGCCCTGGCCAAACACCTTGCGGTTGCCGCCAATGCCACCCACTGAAATACCGCCAAAGTTGACCCCGTGGTAGCCCTTTTCGCGCCCGATCAACAGCGTTTTGGTGCCCTGCCCCTTGGCGCGCCAGTAGGCGCGTGCCATCTTCAGCGACGTGTCGGCGCTCTCCGACCCCGAGCCGGTGAAAAACACATAGTCCAGACCAGCCGGTGTGAGTTCCTTGAGCTTGTTGGCCAAGGCAAATGAGAGCGGGTGGCCAAACTGGAATGCGGGCGAGTAGTCCAGCGTGGCCAACTGCTTGCGCGCGGCTTCTACCAACTCGGCGCGGCCATGGCCGAGGCCACACGTCCACAGGCCTGAGAGGCCATCAAAAATGCGCCGCCCGTCGATGTCGGTGTAATACGCGCCCTGGGCGCTGGCCATCATGCGCGGGTGGGCTTTGAAATCGCGGTTGCCGGTGAACGGCATCCAGTGCGCGTCCAGCCAGGCCGCGTCCGTGCGCGGGCGGGTCAGGGCTTGAGTGTCTGGGCTGGCGGGCATGTTCATGGGGCTCCTGGGGGTGCAAAAAAGCCGATTGTGAGCGGCTCTGTTACTCTTATAAATGAACAAGCATCACCATAAAGTTGACAATTTATGCAAGTTAAAACCCGCGCCGCCCTCGGCCAGCTCAGTGACATGGACTTGCGCCTGCTGCGTGTGTTCAAAACCGTGGCCGACTGTGGCGGCATGGCTGCGGCCGAGCTGGCGCTCAACATCGGCACCAGCACCGTCAGCCGCCACATCAAAGACCTGGAAACCCGCTTGGGTCTGCGCTTGTGCCGTCGTGGCCGCGCTGGCTTTGCGCTCACGGCTGAAGGCCAACAGATCTATGCCGAAACCCTGCGCCTGCTGGCCAGTGCCGATGCGTTTCGCAGCCGGGTGGATGAAATTCACCAGCGCATGGGCGGCGAGCTGCATTTGGCCGTGTTTGACAAAACCGCCAGCAACCCGCAATCGCACATTGGCCAAGCCATTGCGCGGTTTGTGGCGCAGGCGCCAGAGGTGGCGCTGCACCTGCATGTGGCACCGCTCGATGCCATTGAGCGCGGCGTGCTCGACGGCCAGTTTCAGGTCGGCATCATCCCCGGCCACCGCACCTCCAAGCTGCTGGCCTATGACGAGCTGTTTACCGAGACCATGTATTTGTATTGCGGTGCGGCACACCCACTGTTTGCCGCTGCGCCCAACGCCGAGCCACTGGATTGGGCGGCATTGCGTGCCCATGCTTTTGCCGGGCTGGGCTACCACTCGCCCAACATGGAGCTGACCCAGCAAGTGGCCTTGACCCGCGCTGCCACCGGCTATGACCAGGAAGCCATTGCCACGCTGATTTTGTCGGGCTGCTTTTTAGGCTTTTTGCCCGACCACTACGCCGCTGACTTTGTGCGGCAGGGGCAGATGCGCGCGCTCAAGCCCGAATGCTTCAGCTACCGCTGCAGTTTTTTCAGCATCGTGCGCGCCTCGCCGCAAGCCAGCCGGGTGACCCAGGCCTTTGGCGCTTGCCTGCGCTGGGCGCATGTTGGGTAGTGCGTAGCACCTTGCGGGCAAAGCCATCAACCCAATAGGTGATTCAAAGATTACTAAATTTGATAATCGTGGTTAAATAGTGATTTAAAGATTACCTCAGCCATGCCCACCCAGCCACCCCAACCCTTGCCAAATCTAGACCATCTCGACCCACTGGTGAGCGCAGTGGTGGCCAAACGCAAGCAACTGCGCTGGAGCCAGGCCAAGTTGGCGCAGGCCGCAGGCATCAGCCGCAGGGCACTGCTGATGATCGAAAAAGGGGGCGACTGCAACCTGAGCACCTTGCGTCGGCTGCTGACTTGCCTGGACATCGTCACGCAGGCGGGCAGCTCTCACCCCCCCACGCTTGACGACATGAATGCCCAAAACGCCAAAGACCGTTTTGGAGGTGCGCTGTGAAGCTGGACGTTTACGTCAACCATGATTTGGTCGGTACGCTGGAGCAAGTTGATCTCAACCGCTATGTTTTTTCGTACCAAACCCATATAGCCAGCAGCCAAATGGTGTCTTTGCTGATGCCGGTTCGCCTTGAGAGCTGGGTTCACTCCGCGTTGCACCCGGTGTTTCAAGTCAGTTTGCCTGAAGGTGCGCTCAGGCAGATGTTGACCAAAAAATTTGCCAAACATTTCGACTATTTTGGCGACATGGAATTGCTCTCGGTGGTGGGGGCGCATTTGGTGGGCCGCATCAAGCTCGCTCCCTATGGGTCGCCCCTGCCAACGCAGAGTCCGTGCGAGGACTTGCAAACTTTGCTCAAAAGCAGCTCGAAAGAAATGGTGGCCCGCTTTCTGGAAGACCATGCCGATTTCTCAGGCGTGTCAGGTGGCTTTCCCAAATTTCTGGCAAAAAGCCCACACTTGGACACGCCTGCGGATCGCAAAAGCACCTTGATTTTTGACCACTGGATCATCAAGTCCAATGACGACGACCATCCTCATCTGATCCTGAATGAATATTTTGGCCTTAGCGTGGCAAAACAAATGGGCTTGCCCGTGCCCGAGTTTCAACTCTCAGAGGATGCCAATCGCCTGGCGATTCGCCGCTTTGATGTGCTTGAGCCCGGTGTCAACCTGGCTTTTGAGGACATGTGCGCGATGCTGGCACTCAATGCGGGCGACAAGTTTTCTGGTTCGGTGGAAAAAATCATCAAAAAGATCGCTGAGTTCTGCCCACTTGAGCAAAGAAGAGCGGCGCTTGAGCAGTTTTACGCGCACTACGTGGCCTGCATGGCCATCCGCAATGGTGATGCGCACCTGAAAAATTTTGGTTTTGTTTATTCAAGCGCCAGCGATGTGCGCTTGTCGCCCGTTTTTGACATGTTGTCCATGTCGGTCTATGCGCCAAGAGCGCAGAACGGCGATGCGCTTGACGCACCGGCCCTGAGTTTTGGGGGTGTCAAGCGCTGGTTTACCCGCAAAAACCTGAAAGAGTTGGCCGACCGGTGTTTTGTTGCGCCCAAGTTTCAAGTTGAGACCCACACCCGTTTGGTCAATGCCATGCTCAGTGTGGGGCAGGATGCGGCGACCCAGGCAGCCCGGTACCCCAGCTTTATCCCGACCGCTCAGAGAATGCTGGTGCTTTGGTCGCATGGCATCGCCATTCATGATGCCGCCGCGGCGCAGCAATTGAAGGTGTTGGCCACAGCGCTTGGCCTTGATGGTCAGCAGCAACAGGCTGGCTTCATATGAAAGTCAGAGCCGCATGCACCCTAGCGCCAAGTGTGCAAACCATGCAAAGCGGTGGCGGCTTACGGCTGCAACAGCGTCAAATCGAGCCCGTGCGGCACAAAGTTTCTGAAATCACCATCCAGCGTCACCAAACGCAAGCCACCGGCTAACGCAAAAGCGGCCAAATAAGCATCCATCCAGACTTTGGGCGATGCCGTGCCACGGCTTGCCAAAGTGCGCCACAACGCAAACACCCCTGGCGTTTCATCACGCTGGCTGCACTGGGGCAAGGCTTGCAATGCGTCGAGGGCGACCAGTGCATCACGGTTGGTCAAGCCTTCTGCGCCATACGTTTTTTGGATGACTGGCGTGGATGCCAAGCGCAAAAAGCTTTGTTGCGTGGCCCGGCAAAACACGGCAGGTTCTAACGGCGTGGCAAGCTGCAAGGCTTGTTGAGCCACCGCATGGCAAGGGTGCGTGGTGAAAACGGCTGCAATCCAGATGTTGGTGTCAAACAGCGCTGCTGGCACGGCCCATATCCTGTTCTGCTTGCGTCTGTTGTTCCAGTGCAAGCAAGTCTTGTGGACGCATTTGTGCCGCGGGTGCGTCGGCACGGCAACGGATGACCGGCAGGCCACCGCCATTGAGCGTCACCATGCCGCCAGGTGACTGGACTGGACTTGGTGTCGTGGCTGACAACCCAAGCCCCTGCCTGAGAAATTCAGCCACCAAGTCGCGCAACGTGCGCCCCTGAATGACAGCACGAAGCTTCATCTCTCGCATCAGTTCATCGGGCAAATCCAGCGTAGTTTTCATGAAACAAGTTTACCAGTTTGCTGGGTTCACAACAAACCTGATTTGATCGACAAGGTGAACATCTGTACGACCCCCACGGTACTAACAAAATGAGATCGCCCGCGCGTGGTGACTCGCCACCCCCGTACCGATTGAGTCGCCACGGGGGGGCAAAGCTGCAGTCCAACTACGTATGAAAAATCAGACTGCAGCGCTTATACCTGTTGCCCAAACAGCCACCGAATCAATAGCATTTTGAGTGCCAAAGAGGTTATTCATAGCCCGCATTGGCACCAGCACCCCGGTGCCGTCGCTGCACCGCAAGGCTTCGGTTTCCACCCCAAAGGCCTGGGCAATATGCGCCACCGTCAGCACCTGGGCCGGTGTGCCGCTGGCCAGCAGGTGGCCGTTTTGCAGCAGCGCCACATCGTCACAAAAGCGCGCTGCGGCGTTCAGGTCGTGCAACACGATCAGCGTGGTCAGGCCGCGCTGGCGCGTCATGTGGCGCACCACCGCCAGCACCTCCAGCTGGTGGCAAATGTCGAGCGCGCTGATGGGCTCGTCCAGCAGCAGCACGGTGGGCTGCGACACCAGCGCCTGCGCCAAAAACGCCATTTGCCGTTGCCCACCACTGAGCTCACTCACATACCGGCCCGCCAGCGCATCCATGTCCAGCATTTGCAACACCTCGCGCACAGCGGCCAGGTCGTCAGGCTGCACTTTCAGTCGCAACTGTTGAATGCGCCCCAGCAGCACCACTTCCAGCACCGTTAACGCTGCTGGAGCCTGCAGGTCTTGCGGCATGTAGCCGATGCTTTGTGGGCGCTCTGCGCCGCCATCAAAATGAACGATGCCACTGGCGGGCAGCAGACCGGCCACGGCCTTGATCAGCGTCGATTTGCCTGAGCCATTGGCCCCGACGATGCCCAGCACCCGGCCTGCACCGGCGCTCAGGCTCACGCCGTGGAGCACCTGACGCGGGCCGTAGTGCACGCACAGGTTTTGCAGCGCAATGGTCATGGCATCACCAGTAGCTGCGGCGGCTGCGCAGCACCATCCAGATGAAAAACGGCACGCCAATCAGCGATGTCACGATGCCAATCGGAAAAATCGCCCCCGGTGAAATGGTCTTGCTGGCCACCGAGGCCAACGACAGCAGCACCGCGCCCAGCAGGGCAGAGGCGGGCAAAAAGCCGCGCTGGTCTTCGCCGATCAGCATGCGCGCCACATGCGGCGCCACCAGGCCGACAAAACCAATGGTGCCGACGAAAGCCACCGCCACGCCAGTCAGCGCCGAGATCAGCACAAAGCTGCGAATGCGCAGGGCGCGCACATTCACGCCCAAGGCACTGGCGCGTGCGTCACCCAGCTTGAGTGCGGTCAGCCCCCACACATCGCGCACCAGCAACGGCGTGCACACGGCCAGCACCGCCAGCATGGTCCACAGCTTGGGCTAGGTGGATTTTTGCAAGCTGCCAAACAGCCAGAACACCACCTGCTGCAGCGACTCGGGCGAGGCAATCATCTGTAGCAGGCTGGAGAGCGCCTGAAACAAAAACAGCAGCGCAATGCCGGCCAGCACCAGCCCCTCGGCGGTAGCGTTGCGCGCGCCACCAATCCAATACACACCGGTGCAGGCGACCCCGGCAAACAACATGGCGTTAACGGCAATGGCATAGGCCTCAGGCACCGGCAGGCTGGCCCCCAGCACAATCACCAGCGACGCGCCAAACCCAGCCCCAGCCGAAATACCCAGCGTGTAGCTGGACGCCAGCGGGTTGTTCAAAATGGTCTGCATGATGCCCCCGGACAAGCCCAGTGCCGCACCCACGGCTATTGCTGTCAAAGCCACCGGCAGGCGGATTGACCAGACGATGGCCTGCACGGATGCGTCAGTCGGGTAGCCCAGCACGGCGCGCGCCACCTGCGCCAGCGGCAAAAATGCCGGGCCGGTGGCGGCATCCAGCAACACGCCCAGCAGCAAGGTGACCAGCGTGACCAGCAGCACCATGGTGCGGCGGTTGGTGGCGCGGTGGAATTCGATGCCGACGGCATCCGTTGCCGCAAGGGTGGTACAGGAACTCATCACTTGATGGGCAACATCCAGGTACCCGCATAAGCCACCGGCAGGTATTTCTCGTGGTAGCGGCGGAAAGAGGCCTCCGGGTCTACATCTTTGAAGGCCTGCGGATACATGCGTTTGGCGATGTACTGCATGGCAACAAAGTCAAACAGGCTGCGCGACAGGCCCGCCTCAATAGCGTGCACCTCGCCGTTTTTCACCGCCTTCAGGTTGGCCCAGCCAGCCCGTTCGGCATAGGGCTTGAGCGAGGCGCGGGTGATCTCCGGGCTGGCCTGGTAGCCGGTTTTGACGGCTTTGGGTTTGTTAAGCCAACTGGAGCCGGTGATGAAGATCAGGTCTGGGTTGTCGGCAATCACCGCCTCGGCATTCACCGGGCCCCAGGGGCCTGGCAGCTTGCCGTCGGCCACGTTGACCGCACCCAGGGAGTTGAGCATCTTGCCCCACATGGTGCCGCTGTAGCTGTTGCCCACGGTGTCTGGCCCGGCCTGGCCCAGCTCCACATAAACGACTTTCTTCGGTGCACTCCCGGCCTGGGCGATGCGGGTCTGGATGTCTTTGTACTCATGTTCGTACAGCCGGGCCAGCTCTTCAGCTCGGGCCTCGGTGCCCATGACCTTGCCGATAGCACGGGTCGAACTGAGGTGGCGCTCCAGCAATTGGGCGTTGTAGTCGATCACCACAATCGGAATGCCCGCCGCCTCGATCTGATCGCGCGCGGTTTGCAGCGACTTGTAGGTCCACTCGGCGATGAACAACACGTCAGGCTTGAGCGCAATCACCTTCTCGGCGCTGAAGGTGTTGTCCTCGGAATGGCCGAAGTCGGGCATGGCTTGCAGGTTGGGGATGACGGCGGCGTAGCGGCCAAAGATCACTGGTCGCCAACCCTCAAATGGTGCACGCGAGATGCCGACCACCTTGGCCCAGTTGTCCTTGCCGGCCACGGCGGTGAATTCCTCAAAGTTGAAGTTCAGCGCCACCCGCTGTACCGGGCTGTTGACCCTGACCTTGCGGCCCAGGGCATCGGTGACTTCAAGGGTGGCAGACCAGGCGCTCAGGGCGAAGATAGCAGCGTAAAGCCAGAAGACGGTGCGCAACAGGCGTTTCAAAAATAGCATGGTATTTGGAATGAGTGGATGGGTGAGTGAATGGAAAAGGGGATCAGGGAAGCCGGGAAATGCTCTGCGCCACCGGATACCCGCCCATGGTGCCAATGCCCGAGTAACCGGTCATGCAGGTGCCACCCATCATGCCCCCGGCAAAGCAGTCGCCGTAGGCCAGTTGGTTGATCTGGGCTTGCGTCAATGGGGCGGTGGGGGTGGCCAGATTCACATAAATGGTGGCATAGGCGTTGCCCACACCACCAGCCGCCGGATTTTTCGCCGCCGGATAGCCGTAGTACAGGCCCTGCGAATTGGCGGCAAAACCACCCTCGGCAAACACGTTCGTGGTATTCAGGGCAAAGCTGGTGACCTTCACACCACCGGCCCCATCGCTGAGGGCAGACAACTGGTATACCAGCGGCACGGTGGTCATCGGCGGGCCGGTCATGGACTCGGTCAACGAGCCGCTCAAACCAGTGACGGTTTGGCTGGTGGAGTTCAGCGTGAACGTACCGGTGAAGATGCTGTCATTGGGCTGGGTGTCGGGCTCAAACCAGCGGGCCGTGACCTTGTACGCCGTCAGCACCGGGGCCGCTGCCGACAAGGCTCCACCGCCCACGCTGTTGCTGGCCTGCACCACAAAGGAATAACCGGCGCAGGTGCTGGGGCAGCTCACCGTCAGGGGTGAAGCCGCGCCGGATGCCGAGAGCCCGGCCGGAACCGAGCTCACGCTGTACTGGCTGATCGGGCTGCCACCGCTGGCGGCCGGGCCGCTAAAGCTGACCTGCACCGTGTTGGCCACTGTGCCCAGGGTGGCTGACACGGCAGTGGGTGCACCGGGCACGCTGGCGGCTGCGGCAGAGCCCGCCACGCTCAGGGTCTGGCTGACCGGCGGTGCGGCGTTGACGCTGGCATTACCCGGCTGGCTGGCGGTGAGGGTGCAGTCCCCCGCCGCCAGACTGGTCACCACACCGGTGCTGCTGTTGACCGTGCACACGGCGGGTGTGCTGCTGCTGTAGCTCACCGCCAGGCCGGAAGTGGCCGTGGCCGATACCGTGGCTGATCCGTACAAAGCCAGCGTGGGAGCCGCGCCAAAGCGGATGCTTTGCACCGGGCTGGCCTGCACCACAAGGTTTTGGCTGGTGGATGTGGCCGGGGCAAATTCATCGTTACCCGACTGGTCTGCCGCAATCACGCAAGTGCCGGCCACCAGGCTGCTGACCAGGCCGGTGCTGGTATTGACGCTGCACAGGCTGGGTGTGCTGCTGCTGTAGCTCACCGCCAGGCCGCTGCTGGCGCGGGCTGACACCGTGGCCGTGCCACCCAGTGCCAAGCTGGGTGCGGTAGTGAACACCAGGGTTTGTGATTTGGCCTGGATGGCCGGGCCACCGCCCCCGCCGCCGCAGGCGGTTAATGTGCTGACAACGGCCAGCGCCGACAGATTCAAGAGAGTATTTTTCATGGTGTTGTCATTCAGAAGCGCAGGTTCAAAGCCACATTCACCGAGCGGCCCAGGCCGGGCACGACCCCACCCCAGGGAATACCCAGGCTGGTCATGGATGCGCCCTGGCCCAGATAAGCGCCGCCCAGCGGCAGGAAATAAAAGCGGTTGAACAGGTTCTCAATACCCAGGTCCAGCCGAAGCTGCTTGGTCTCATAACTGCTGCGCAGATTGAACAGGCTGTAACCGGCGGTGGGCACTTCATTACGCACTTGCGAGACCCGGGTTTTGGCCGCCACCAGTTGCACTTCAGCGGTGCTTGTCCATGCGCCCAGACTGTGCTGCAAGGCCAGTTTGGTGTTGACTGGCATGATGTTGTGCAAGTTGTCACCGGTGGTCTGGTTGCTGCCGTTCACAAAACTCAGCACCCCGCTGCCCTTCAAGCTGCTGCTCAGCTGCAGCTGGCCCGACAAGTCCAGGCCATGCAGCCGGGCCGACTGGTTGACGTATTGCAGGTTGACAAAGCCGCGGGTAGCGCTGAGGTTGGCCGCACCACCACACTGGCCGATGGCGCAGCGCTGGGCATCAATGAAGTCCTGCACCCAGGTGACATAGCCTGTGGCCTTGAAGCTCCACTGGGTGGTGTCGGCAGCGTGCCAGTCGCCGCTGGCGCTCAGGGTGTGGGCTACTTCGGGTTTCAGGTTCGGGTTGCCAACGTAGCCATTGCCGTCGCCGACAAAGTTGTTCATCAGTGTGGCCATCGGTTGGGTTGACCAGGGGTAGCGCTGGTACAGGTTGGGCGAGTGGGTTTTACGGGCCAGGCCAAGCTCAAAACTGCGGCTGTCTTCTGGGGTGTAGCGGGCCAGGGCTGTGAAGTCGAGGTTGTTGTCGCTGCGCTGGCGGTTTTGCGCGTTGAAGGCCGCCGCATCGGTGGCCCAGATGGCCTGGGCGTTGTAGCCTTGCACCGGGCCTGCGTCGGTTTTCACCGATTCGCTGCGCAGGCCGATCAGGCTCAGCCATTGCGGGTTCCATTGGGCTTCCCATTCGGCAAAAGCGCCGAGCCGGTCGCGGGTGCCGTAGTCCACATTCCAGAAAGTGCGCGGGCCCATCACCCCACCGGCTTGCGGCCACCAGTCGTACAAGCTGTAGGTTTGGGATTCCAGCCCGGCTTTGACAATGTCGCGCTCAGACAGCACATAGTCGGCTTGCAGCAGCGCCCCACGGGTTTTGGCGCTGGTGTTCATCGGCATGCCAAGCAGCCCGTAGCTGAAGCGGTCTGGCCCCATGTTCATGAAATGTTCGGTGTTCTGGCCGTAGGCCCGCGCCATCAGCTTGCCCCAGTCAAACTGGCCGGTGTAGCGCAGGTTGAGCTGGGTGCTGTTGTTACCGGTCATGTCCATGCGCTGGTTGGGGAAGCCCTCAAACGGCAGGTGTTGGGTGCCCACGTTGAGTTGCAGCAGGTGCGGGCCTTGGCGCAGGGCCAGCCCGAGGTCGTGGTTTTCGGTGGTGTAGTGGGTGGAGGCCACTTCATTGGCCGCCAGCCAGGGGCCACCGGCTGTACCTGGGCCTGCGGTTTTGAAGTCAGCCCCGGCGCGGTAGTTGGCGGCTTTGGCGCTGGCCCCGCTGTACGTCAGGCTCAGGTTTTGCCCGATGTAAGTGGCCCCGGCGTTGAGCCCGCTGGCATTGCCATTGCTGCGGTAAAACGTGCCAAGCGTGCCCCTGGCGGTCACTGTTTCGGCACTCTGGGAAAATTCCGGCGGCGCAGAATTCACGGCAATCGTGCCACCCAGGCTATCGCCGCCGACACTGACCGGGGTGATGCCGGCAAACACCGTGATGCTGCCGACGCGGGTCGGGTCGATGTAAGACAGAGCCGAATTCATGTGGTTCGGGCAAGCCGCCACCAAGTCCATGCCATCGACCTGAATGCGCAGGCGGTCATCGGCCAGGCCGTGGATGGCGGGCAGGCTGGAGACACCGCCTGCGCCATACAGGCTGATGCCGGGAATGTCTTGCAGGAGCCGGGCACTGTCGCTGGTGGCGCCGCGCTGGGCGCTGAGGCTGGCAGCGGGCGTTGTTGTTGCGCCCAGAGGCGAAATTTTGTCCGCTGTGACCGTGACCTCACTCAACACCTTCACTTCTTGAGCGGCAATGGCAAACGGCAGAGAAGCCAGCAAGGTGGCGATGGTGGTCAGGCGAAAGTGGGGCATGTTCATGGAGATGTAGCTGTTTATGCGTTTCGGGTCAGGCCGAAGGATGGCGAGGCATCAGGCGGTAGCCAACTGGCTGCGCTGCAAGGCCGAGCTGCTGGTCATGCCCGGGATCAGCGCCTGCGCCCTCAGCGCCAGGCTGCTGAAACGGGCTTTGTGCGGTTTGCGGTCTTGCAGGTAGTCCAACTGGCGCATGCTGCTGAATACGCGTGACACGGTCTCGGGCGCGGCATCCAGAATGACCGACATGTCGGCCAGATTCGGCAGGGCGCAGTCGGCGGTGTTTTGCACGTCATGGTTGACGCTTTCGGCAAACATCAGCAGCAGGCATTTGACACGTTGCGACACCGGCCCGGTGCGCAGGCTGACCACCTCACGGCAGCGCTGGTGTGCCAGCACCACGGTTTCCATCAGCAAGGCCATCATCTCGGCCCCTTCGGCCTGCACCGGCTCCAGGCACACGGGGGTCAGGGCCCGCATGGCCAGGCTGTCATCGGTGCCAACCCATTGTTCGACCCCAATCACATCACCGGGCAGGGCCAGACGCATGAACCGGCTGGCCTCGTCACCCATGGCACTGTCGATGCGCAACGCGCCCGACTGCACCCGCCACATCTGCTTGAGGTCTTGCTTGGACATGGCTTCTCGGGCGTTGAGCATGCGGTTTTGTGATGGACTGGCTGAGTTGTTCATGATCTCTCCTTTTTACATACAAAATTAGCCTCTAGCGCTTGATATACATGCGCAAGCAGCTATTGTTTCGCTAGTGATTGCTGGGCTGAGGGTGACGTGGTTTTGAACGGATCTGCGAACCTGGGGTTGTTCAAGAACGCCTGATCGGTCAGGGTTTTCAGAAAGGCAATGAGGTCGGCCTGCTCGTCTGCGCTCAGCCGGATCTTGTCCAGCCGCGCATCCTTGAACGGGTTCTTGCGACCATCACCCTGGTTGGGCCCGGACGTGATGTTGCGCCCGCCGGCGGCATAAAACGCCAGCACATCTTGCAAGTTGGCCAGCGTGCCGTCGTGCATATAGGGTGCAGTGACTTCGATGTTGCGCAAGGACGGTACGCGGAATTTACCCATGTTGGAGGCCTCTTGCGGCAAGACAGCAATCACACCAGGATTGTTGTCAGGGTAAGCCCCTTTGCCATCCACGTTGTACAGGCCGGTGTTGTGAAACGGCTTGTCTGACAGCGGTGAAGCGATGGACACCGTCTGGTCAGAGAAGTTGAAGCCGCTGTGGCAGCTTGAGCATTGCGCCTGCTCGCTGAAAAACAGTTTGCGCCCGCGCTCTTCGGTGTCGGTCAAAGTGGCTGAGCCCGCTTGGGCCTGATCGAAGCGTGAGTTGCCGGAGATCACGCCGCGCTCAAAGGCCGAGATCGCCTTGATGATGTTCAGGTAGTTGATCGGCTCACCCGGAAAAGCCTCTTTGAAGCGGCGTTGGTAGTCGGCATCGTTCTGGAAGCGGGCCAGCACGGTCGCCTTGTTTTCGTCGTTGATGCCCAGCTCCACCGCCAGGTTTTCGACAAACATCGGTACACCGGCCTGGATTTCCAGCGTGTACTGCGAGGGGTTGGCCCAGGTCAGCGTGGGGTAATAAGCCACGTTGGCAATACTCATCGCGCCGCGCGAGGTGAGGTCGCCGGTGGAGCCGGTGGCTACCGCCTTGCCATCAGTGAAGGCCAGATTCTGAAAATGGCAGGAGCCGCAGCCCATGCTGCCGTTGCCCGACAAGCGGGTGTCAAAAAACAAATGGCGACCCAACTGGAACTTGGCCTCGGACATCGGGTTGTCAGCAGGCACCAGCGGCTCAGGAAAGCCCTGGGGCAGGTTCCAGCGCCAATCGCTGTTTGCAGAAATTGACGCAGCGGGTGATTCCTTGGCCAGAAACGGCGAAGGAATCACCCCAAGCGCCAGCAGGCCAGCCGCTACGGTGGTAGCGGCCAGCCCGACCAAGGTCAGGGCTGGCTTGTTCATCGGTTTACTTGACGCTGAAGATGGTTTGCACATCCGCACCGCTCAGGGTACGACCTGCATTGGCACCTGTCAGCCCCAATCCAAAGGCCTTGAAGATGGGTGCACATTCGGGGTCAGTGGTACCCGACATACAACCACCCGCACCACCCCCTTCATAGGTCAGGTCGGAATTTTTGAACAGCTTGGCCACATCCAGCAGCACGGTGTTGCTGGCAGTTTTGAAGCCATCGAACTTCACGCCAAGACGGTTGGCATTGGTGCAAGCGGTCTCGGTTCCGGCCACCGTGGCCGGGTTGCCGACACAGCCGGTCGAACCAATGTGGGTGTTCACCACGGCGGTTGACCCCACCGCACCGGCAGCGAATTTTTTGGCAGCGGTATCAGGCTGGAAATCCACCTTGAAGAACTTGCGCCCTGACTGCCAGCTCCAGTTCATGGCCAGGTTTTGCAGTGGTGCAGGGGACGCGGTGTCTGCCGCATTTCCGTGATTGAGCTTGGTGCTCAAGTCAGCCGAGCGCACCGGCACACCCACGGTGAAGGAGATACCGGTGTAAGTGCCCGGAACCACCTTGCCGGTGATGGCGGTTTTGTAAGCGGTGCTGCAAACCGGCGTGCCCGTGGCCGCGGTGTTGTAGCCAAAGTCGAGCAGCGCCACGTTTTTGGACTGGCTGGCATCTTCGGTCAGCACCAGCGGCACGGCGTTGCCCGCAGCATCCCACAGCAACACGTTGGAGATGTAGAAACGCAGGTCTACAAACTTGCCAGAGGTGGTTTGTGTCACCGTGGGGTTGGCAAGCAGGGTGGCTGCGGCCGGTGTGGCGGCGGTCAGAGGGGTCTGATCCCAACGTTTCAGGTTGGTCAGTGTCAGCGCATCACAGGCCTTGATGGATGTTGCGCCATTGACCGCGTCAAAATTCACCGTGACCGCTTGTGATGCCGTACCGGTGGTTTGTTTGTTGGCCAGTGTGGCACTCACGGTATTGAAATCTTCCACGCCGACCACAGGTACGCTGGCCGGAGCAGATGCGCTGGATGCCGGTGCGGCAGCAGGCACGGCTTGTTTGGCCATGGTCAGTAACACGCCTTGCAGGTCTTTTTTCTGAGCAGCTGTTCCGCCGCCGATGGCATCCGCGTTGTTTTTCAGGCTCTGCGTGATCATCTGAGCGCGGATATGGGCGCTGGCATCCGGCTTGGCAATGTAGTCAGCCAGAGGGTCGGTCGTGATACCCAAAGCCGTTTTCACATTGGCCGCAGCCGATGCCGCGCTCAGCGCCGGCGCAGCTTGCAGCTCCTGGTGTACCAGTGAGCTCAAAGGGGTGACGGTGCTGTTGCCCTTGGGGGCGGTCAGCACAAAGGCTTTGCCCACGGTGCTGCCAGGAAAGTCAGAATCGGTGGCGGTGGCGGGCACTTCGGCCACTACCGGGAAGGCCGCCACATCGGCCGCCGTGACCCCGGAGATGGTGTAAGCGCCGCCCGCACCCGTGGTGGCCGAGGGTTCACCAGCATCACAGACCATGTTTTCATTTTTGTCGAGGCAGACTTTGGCACCCGTCAGGTAACCATCAGCCACCACGCCGGCCAGGGAAACGGTGGCTACGGGTGTGGTGGTAGGAGTGGCCGTGCCACCACCGCCGCCGCCACAGGCGGTCATTACGGCAGCAGCCATCAGGCTGAGGGTGAGGGTCGGTTTAAAGATGTGTGTCATTTGAAAAATCCAGTAGATAAATGGAAAGAGATAAAACGTCTGTTCAGGACTCAATGGGCATGCGCGGCTTCCCGCGGCGTTTGCACCCAGACCTTGACGGTCTTGCTGCCAGCGTGTTCAAAGTTCAGCGTCAGCTCAAACCGGTCGCCGTCTTTCAAAGGCGCTTTCAGACCTATCAGCGTGAGCTGGTAGTCACCGGTGTGGCGCAGTTTGGTGACGGTTTTGGCGGGCAGCTCAATCACATCGAGCTGTTTGCCGCGCAAGCCACCAGCATCGGCTTTCAGGCTGTGAAGCTCCACTTTGGCTGCAACAGGTGTACTGGCACTGAGCAGCTTGTCTGCTTGGGTACCGGCATTGTTGATGCCGCGCAAATAGGCCTTGCCATGTGGTTCACCGGCTGCACTGGGCACGGCGTAGGGGTGATCGAGTTGCAAGTCACCCGCCGCCGTACCGTGGGCATGGCCGATCGTAGGCAGACTGGCCAACCACATCAGCAAGCCCAAGGCGAGGCCGATGTTGAGCTGGGTCATCCAGCGCAGCAGCGCAAGTTCAGAAAATTTCATCATGGCATCCTGAGTTCATGGTCAAAAAAGGCGTGCTCGGAGCAATGCGCCCCGCACCCTGCAAACCTTGGCGGTAGCAGCCAAGGTGACATATGAAAACTCAGAGTGCGGGCGGGCCGCGGGGATGCGCTGCCGCTGTGATTTGGGCAGGCAAAAAGCTGGGGGAGAAGAACTCTGGCACCACGGCATGGCCGGGTGAGATCAAAAATAAAACCTGGAGCTTTGTGGGCGGGGCCAGGCTCTCGGCCATCAGCAGGCAAAACGGGCAATGCTCCAACGTGGCTGGTAACACAGGCTCGCCCAAAGGTGTTGAGGAAGCCGGGTCAATCGGTACAGCATCGGCCACGGCCAGGCTGGCAGGCAACGCCATCCAGCGTGGCCCGTTGGTGGTACAAATTTCAACCAGTCCCGCCTGAGTGCCAGCTCGCGCCCATTGCAGCGCGTGTGACACGGTGGGGGCCAATGCGCCAAACAGCGCCAGCCACACGGCCAGCCACAGCACCCAGGGGCTGCGGGCCAAGGCTTGAGGCTGGCGGGTGGGTGTCATGGCTTCAGGCGGTCAATTCAATGGGATCAGGGTTTGGCCGCCGGTTTATCGCCGTGCATGTTGTGCATGGAGTGATCCATGGCCGCAGGTTTGCCCATGCCAGCGGGTGCACTCATGGCCACTGGCATCTTGAGCTCTTGCTTGCTTTCCACGCCCTTGGCATCTTTGAAAATCAGCGTCACGGGCACGCTGCTGTCTTTCATCAACGGTTCTTTCAAGTCCATCAGCATCACGTGGTAGCCACCGGGTTTAAGTTCCACGGCTTTGCCCGCAGGCAGCTCCAGGCCGCCTTTAAGCTCGGCCATCTTCATCACGCCGCCGTCCATCTTCATTTCATGCACTTGCGACACCCCCGCAACGGGTGAACTGGCTCCCACCAGTTTGGCCCCGTCTTTGGCGGTCAGGGTCATGAAGGCCCCGGTGGCCATTTGGCCTTTGACGGTGGCGCGCGCCCAGGCATTTTGCACCTCGACGGCGTCATGCGCCAACGCGCACAGGGTGGTGGTGGCCAGCGCCACAGCGGTGATCAAAGTTTTGAGTTTCATGGTTTTTCCTTCAGGGTGATAGGGTCAGATTGACCGGGTTGTAAATGATTAAGGGCTCTAGCGCTGATGAATAAAGCGCAAGCAGCTATTGATTTGATATCTTGCAAGCATCCATGACGTGTGGCGGCCTGTTGCTGATGCAAAACACAAAATCAGCCTCTAGCACTGGTGGAATAAGCGCTAGTAGCTCTCATAACCGCAGCATGTGCGGCAGGGTGAATCAGGCTTGGGGTGGGCCGCGCGCGGGCAGCGGCGCAGCGGTCAGGGCGGCGATGCGTGCCGCCGGAATGCTTTGCAGCACATGGCTTAAAGCGTGTGGCGGTTCAACCGTGAGAACCACCACCGGGGCGGGCGCGCCGCCCACCAGGCAGAGCGGGCAAAACAGCGCGTCAGCGCTGTCAGACGTGGCCGCGGTGGTGACCGTGCCGTCGTCTGCCAGCACCACCTTGAGCATGCCCGCGCCGGTGCAAATGACCAGCTCGTTGTGCGGCTGCACCATGGGCGAGGCCACGGCCACACCCAGCGTCAAAGCAAACCACAGCAAGGCCAATTTGGCCAGCCAAGGTGTGTTGCGCAGGGTGTGCAAGGGGTTCATGGGGCGCGATTATAGCAGCAAGCCACTGCCGAGTGGTTCACCAAGGCCGGTCCAGCGCGCTGGGTTTGGTCAGCGCCAGCAGGCGATCGAGGTTGTGGTTGATCTTGACCTCGCGGTGCGGCACGCTCGCCACAATGCGAAATTCGGCCTGGCTGGTTTCGCGCAAGATCGGCTCGCCGGTGGGCATGCCCTGGCGGTTGATCAGCACTGCCACCCTGGGCATGGTGGTGTTCAGGCCGCGTTTGACCACAATCGCCACCTCGTTGGTGGTCAGGCGCACATAGGTGCCGGGCGAGTAAATGCCCACCGCTTTGATCAGCGCCGCACCGGCTTCGTCAATTTCGCGGTGCTCATCAAAATAGCACGACTGCATGGCCGAGGCCGGCGTGCCCGGCGCGCGCGAGGCACGGGGCGAGAGCCGGGCGGCAAACATGTCGGCGCGCTGAATCAGCCGCGCCAGCCGCTTGCCGGGCGTGCGTTTGGCCAACGGGCCGGGCACTTGGGCGCGGTGGTTCAGCACCGCCTCCAGCCACAGGCGGTCGGCCACGCCCATTTGCTGCAGCATGTCAACCGAGCGCGGAGCATGGGTTTCAATGCGTTTGATCTGCTCGGGCGTGGGCGGCTCAATTTGCACCGTCAGGCGGTCATGCAGGTCGGTCATGCCGATGTTCATGGTCAGCGCCGCGCTGCACAGCGATTTGATCTCGTCTTCAGGCCACTTCAGCACCTCGCGCGCGGCCACCATGCAGACCACCGCCACCAGCAAGGCATGGGTGGCGCTGTAGTGGCGGGTTTCGCTGCCAGCAATGTTGATCAGGGCAAACAGCGTGCCGTCGGGGTTGCGCTGGGTGTATTTGTCGAGCGCGGTTTGCAGCCGCTCCAGCCGGGGCAAAAAGCTGTCGCCCTGGGTGTCGCGCAAAATGCCGTGCGCCTGGGTTTGCAGGTCGAGCCAGTCGGCATCGTCTACAAAGTCAGCCGGGTTGGGTTTTTTCAGGCCATAAGAGGCCATTTGCACATCTGCAATCTGGCCAATGGCGCGGTCTTCCATCACCAGGTTGTTGAGCCGGTTCACATAGGCACGGCGAAAGTTGTCAGACTGGTCAAAGTCAATGTAGATGTGCTCACGCTTGCCCAGCATCACCTGCAGTTCAAGCCGGTTGTTGACCAAAAACCCCTTGTTAGCCAACAACGTGCCACCCTCATCACGCAGCGCACACGGCAGCGGCTGGCCAACCACGATGGAGTCAATGTTGATGGGGATCAGGTTCATAGGGGTCGGATTATGCCAAGAGGGTTGTTTTTGGATAGAGCGGTCAGTCGGATGCGATTCAAAGTCGGGTGGTTTTGGGGGTCATGGGTCATGGGTCAGGGGTTCAGGGTTTTGGGTGGAACCCGGCAGGGCGACTGGGTCAGGCGCATGCGGTTTTGGGGTGAAAGCACGCGCGGGGCGGGCGGATCAATACACCAGCACCTTCTTCGCGCGCATTTCACCCCAAAGCCCGGTCGCCTGACCCAATCACCCTGCCTCACGTTGCTGGTACTCCGTTATTTATAAGAAAACAGCCTGTAGAGCTTGTATTACATGCTTAAGTTGCTATTATTTTTATTTAACTCCCAGTAAAAAATTCAGTTCTGCACACGTCGTGGCCACACAGATAAGGCGTGGTGGTTGGGTCAGGTGACCGGGCTTTGGGGGAGAAGGCGCGCGAAAGTGGTGCCTGCGGACTTAGACCTCCGCCCCGCGCGTGATTCACCCCCAAAACCGCATGCACCTGACCCAGCCGCCGCGCCGTGCCAGAGTGACCACACCACCAGCCGTGCCAGAGTGACCACACCACCAGCCGTGCCAGAGTGACCACACCACCAGCTACACCACCAGCCACACCAAAGTCACCCTCAATGCAGACAAGCATAAGCGCCCAGGCTGAGCTGATAGCATCAAGCACATGCCCAAAAAACCCTCTGTTCATACCTTTAACGGCGCGCCTGCCCAGCCCCCCAGCCTTCTGCAAGCCAAGCTGTGCCAGCCGCAAGATTTGCCGGCCCGGCTGGCGCAGCTGCCGCGCCCGCTGGTGTTTACCAACGGCGTGTTTGACGTGCTGCACCGCGGCCACGTGATGTACCTGGAGCAAGCGCGTGCGCTGGGCGGCAGCTTGCTGGTGGCGCTCAACACCGATGCCTCGGCGCGCCGCTTGGGCAAGGGCGCCGACCGGCCGCTGAACAACGAGATGGATCGCGCCTGCGTGATGGCCGCCCTGACCAGCAGCAGCTTGGTCACCTGGTTTGACGAAGACACGCCGCAAGCGCTGATTGCCCTGGTGCGGCCTGACCTGCTGGTCAAAGGTGGCGACTACGACATGGCCACCCTGCCTGAGACCGCGCTGGTGGCGTCATGGGGTGGGCGCGCCCTGGCGCTGCCGTTTGTGGCGGGCTACTCCACCACTGCGCTGGTGAAAAAAATCCGAAACTTTTAAGCCAAATTGGCCTGTAGCGCTTATAAATAAGGCATAAGAAGCTACAAATTATGTAGCTATATGGCGCAACTCACAGAGTCTGCGCCAAACTCAACCAGTGGCTCACAGCCCCGGTGGTGTCCTGAAAAAGGGTGACATTGGCAGCTCTGGGCAGGGGCAATGCGGCGCAGCCCTGCCCGCCCAGCCACAGCGCGCAACTGGCGGGCAAACCCTGCACCAGCTCGGCCACATAAGACGTGAGCTGTGCCACTGGCATGCACACACTGGCTGAAATCGCCACCACGCCCACCCCAGCCTCACGCACCATGCGCAGCACCTCGGGCGCGGGCAGCTGGCTGTCGAGGTTGATGCACGGGGCGCCTTGTAACGCCAGCTGCGCCTGCAGCGCCAGCAAGCCCAGGCTGTGCAGCTCGCCGGGTGGCGTGGTCAGCAGCACCTTGGGTGGCCTGGGGTGCAGGTCGGGCAGCGGCAAGGCACGCTGCACCAGCGCCCGCAGTGTGGCGGTGTAGTGGTGCTCGGCGGCAATGCTCAAGCGCTGCGCCTGCCAAGCTTGCCCCACTGCCGCATTGAAGGTGGGCATCAAGTCGGCCACAAAAGTGTTCAAGCCATGGCTGTCAAGCTGGGCTTGCAACAAAAGGCGCGGGGCGTCCAGGTTTTGCCCGGGTTGCAAGCTCGCCAACAGCGCCTGCGTGGCCTGCGTCAGGGTGTGTGGGCTGATGGATTGCGCCGCCTGCACCGCGTGGTGGTCTAGCCGCGCCTGCAAGGCCGCCAGGGGCATGGCCACCAAGGCGCTGGCGCGCAGCCCGCAGGGCAGCAAGCGGCTGATCAGTGCTAGTTTTTGCATCTCCGCGCCGCTGTAGTGGCGCTGGCCACGCGCGCCCCGGCTGGGCTGGGGAAAGTTGTAGCGCAGTTCCCATTTGCGCAGCAATTCCCGGCTCAGGCCGGTGCGCTGCTCGACTTGAGCCTGGGTAAAGGCCGGATGCTTGATCTGTGTCATGTTTTGATGATTGTCCAGGACAATGTCTGCGAACCGCGATAATAAGGCACAGAGTGCTCTCATTATTAAAGCGATATTGCAGCTGATTTTGACGTTTTCAGCGCTTCAAGTGTGGTGTGGATGTGCTTCAAAAGGGCGGGTTTCAACAGCGTCAGAAAGTTTTTTTATGTGTTCCAAACAAGTTCCAGGGCTGCACGGTGGTGTGCCAGCCGCAGAGTCACCCGCGCACGTGGTGGCCATTGGCGCCTCGGCCGGCGGGCTAGAGGCGCTGGAAAAACTCTTTGATGGTCTGGCTTGCGACTCGGGCGCCACCTTTGTCGTCATTCAGCATTTGTCGCCCGACCACAAAAGCATGATGGCCAACCTGCTCTCGCGCCACACCGCCATGCCGGTGGTGATGGTGGAGCAAGACATGCCCATCGAGCCCAACCGGGTTTACTTGATTCCGCCTGGCTCGATCATGCACATGGGCGAGGGCAAGCTCACCCTCACGCCCAAAAACCCGCGCACCCTGACGCTGCCCATCGACGTGTTTTTCAAGTCCGTGGCGCAACACTATGGTGAGCATTCTGTGGGGGTGGTGCTCTCAGGCACCGGCTCAGACGGCACGCGCGGCGCCTCGGCCATCAATGATGCGGGGGGTTTTTTGATTGCCCAAGCGCCCGAAGATGCCAAGTTTGACGGCATGCCGCGCTCCATCATTGCCACCGGGCTGGTCGATGCCATTTTGCCGGTGGGGGAAATTGGCGCGCGCGTGCTGGCGCACATCACCAACCAGCCCATTGTGCAAGCCGCCGTGGCGCTTGAAGAGCCCGCCGCGCGTGCCCTGGCCATGAGCCCTGAGGCCGCTTTGAACGGCATCTTGCGGCTGTTGCTGCAGCTCGGTGGCATTGATTTTCAGGAATACAAAACCGGCACCGTGATGCGGCGCATTGAGCGGCGCATGAATGTGCGCCAGGTGATCTCGCTCGATGCCTATCTGGAGCTGCTGGGCAACGACCGCAATGAGGTGCTGGTGCTGCGCCGCGAAATGCTGATTCCGGTCACCAGTTTCTTCCGCGACAGCGAAGCCTTTGAGATTTTGGGGCGGCAAATCATCGAACCCATGGTGGCGCGCAAACAGGGTGGCGACACCATTCGGGTGTGGGCTGCGGCGGTGTCCACGGGCGAAGAGGCTTATTCCCTGGCCATGATGTTTTTGGAGGCCTTTGACCAACTCAAACGCTGGCCTGCCCTGAAGATTTTTGCCACCGATGTGGAGCAGCAAAACGTCGAATTTGCCGGTGCCGGCACTTACCCCGAGTCGATTGCCGCCGAGGTTTCGCCACAACAGCTGGAGCGGTTTTTTGTCAAACGCGGCAACGGCTTTGTGGTCAAAAACGAGTTGCGCCAGTGCATTGTGTTTGCCCGCCACAACATGCTCTCAGACCCACCCTTTACCCGCATGGACTTGGTGGTGTGCCGCAACGCGCTGATTTACTTCAAAGCCCAGGCGCAAGAGCGCGCCTTGCGGCGGCTGCAATACGCCTTGCTGCCGCGTGCTTTTTTGTTTTTGGGCTCCAGTGAGTCGCTCGCTGAGCTGCAAAAAGACTTCACTCCGATCAGCGCCAAACACAAAATCTGGCAAATGCTCAAGCCCCTCAGCCAGCCGCTGGACGTGGTCAAAGGCTCAGGCTACGGCTATTCGCCCACCCTGGCCAGCAGCAGCGCCAGCAGCCGCAGCACGCGGGTGCAGCACACCGCTGTAGAACAAGGCTTTGCCGCGCTGCTGCATGCCTTTGCCCCACCGGCGGCCATTTTGATCAACGCACGCCAGGAGCTGGTGCACTCTTACGGCGCGGTGGCGCGGTTTTTACAGCTGCGCGAAGGCCATGCCAGCCTGGACATCAACCGCATCTTGCCCGAGCCGCTGGTGCCGGTGGCCGTGGCGCTGTTGTTCAAGTCTGGGCGCGAAACCGTCAGCGTGAGCTCAGACCGGCTGCGCTTTACCAACCACGAAGGCCAAGTCGAACACGTGCGCTTGAGCGCCTGGCCCGTGGAAGAGTTTGAGGGCGAACGCCTGACCCTGCTGGCCTTTGAGCAACTGCAAGCCCCGGCCGCGGCCGAGGCCATCACCGCCATTGACGTTGACTCTGAAACCGCCGAGCGCATGGAGCTGCTG
>NZ_JAQURE010000016.1 GCF_028715765.1 Rhodoferax sp. | reverse complement strand
ATGGCTTTGGCACGACGGCGACGAAAGTGGTTTGAGGGCCTTTGGGCTCAAGCTGAAATTGACCCAAGTCTGCACAAGTTCGGACTCGCTTGAAACATCGAAATCTCTAATGGATTATCTGGGTTCATCGCCGCCGATGCGAGCAAGAGCGTCCATGTCGGTCAGCAGTGCTTTGAGGCGTTGGCCTGCTTCTATCAGCAGCTGGTCGCCTTGGCTGTGGCCCAGACTCTCGTTGATGGTTTTGAAGTTATCCAAGTCGACCGACAGCAGGGCAAACTGTGTCTGGTCGCGCTCTGCGCGTTCCAGTGTGTGACCCAAGAGTTCGCGAAACAAGGTGCGGTTGGGCAGGCCGGTGAGCGGGTCGCGGTTGATGAAAAAGTTCAGCCGTTGCTCGGCATCATGGCGCTTGGAGATGTCGCGGTGTGAGCCGCGTTGGCCAAGCACCTGACCTTGGGTGTTCACCACTTGTTTGCATACATGTTCAATCCAGTGCTCGCTGCCATCTTTTGCGCGAATGCGCAGAATGAGCGGCTCAGACATGGCACAGGCTGAGGATGGTCCATATTGATGCCACGCATCAAGGTCATCAGGGTGGATGATTTTGTCCATCAGACCGGCATCGTCAAAAAAATCCTGGGGGGTGTAGCCAGACTCCTCTGCGCACGCCGGCGACACATACAGGTAGCTGCCATCGGGCGCCATCCAGTACTCCCAATTGGGGGAGTAGTCGGCCAGAATGCGGTACTTTTCTTCACTTTTGTCCAGCAGGGCGGTGCGTTGCGCCACCAGGTGTTCCAGCGAGTGCTGTAGTCGCGCCAACTCAAGGTGGGTTCTGATGCGGGCGCGCACTTCGTTAATGTCAAAAGGTTTGGTGATGTAGTCGGCACCACCCAAATCGAACCCTTTGACCTTTTGTTGTGCTGCATCGACCACGGTGACGAATATCACTGGAATCCGATTGCCTGCAGGTGTTGCCTTGATGCGCCGGCACACCTCGTAGCCGTCCATGCCCGGCATCACGATGTCAAGCAACACCAGATCAGGTGGGTTTGAGCCTTGCACCAACTCAAGTGCCTTGGCTCCTGAATTGGCCACCATGATGCGGTAGTCGTCTTTCAGGGCTTCGAGCAGTTCGTGAATGTTTTCTGGCACGTCGTCCACCACCAGCAGCGAGGCGGGGTGTTCGGGATCAGCATGTTGGGCGACGTCAAAAGTGACCGGATGTTTGCGGTAACGCTGCAATTCCAACTGGACTTTTACCCGCATGTGCAGCAAATCCGGGTTCACAGGTTTTGTGATGTAGTCCGCCACGCCCAGCGCCAGACCATGCGCTTCGTCCGCTACCTCGGCCAGGGCAGTGACAAAAATCACCGGGATGTCAGCGGTATCTGGATGTGCTTTGAGGTGGGACAGCACCGAATATCCGTCCATGCCGGGCATCTTGATGTCGAGCAAAATCAACTCAGGCTGGGGCTGGCGTTGCGCCAGTTCAAGCGCTTTTTCTCCCGAGTTGGCGGCGACGATGGCGTAGTCGTCACTCAGGATGTTCATCAGCGCATGCAGGTTTTCATTCACGTCGTCGACGATCAGAATGTGGGGGCGGGTGGTTGGGTTCATGGTGAAACGATTCAGCTTTCGTTCTTCAAGCGACCTTGCAATTGGGTTAGCAGGATTTGGGCTGCGTCGATCTCGAAAATATCGACTTTGGCGGCGATGGCCGATATGTCAGGCTCAAGGGGGGTACCGGTCATACCACTGCGCAACTGCGCAAGTAGCCGCTCAGCACTGCCTAGATCGTAGTCCAGCGCCTGCTGCAAGCGCAATAAGTGGTCGTGCAACTGGCTCACATCCAATGGCTCGCTGGGCTCTATGGGCTGCTTGACGCTGTTGCCCAGGCTGTCAATGTCTTGCATCACAGCTTGTAACAGCACCCGCATGTTGTCCAGGTCAAGCGCACCAGGCGAAGTATCTTGTTTGAGTTGAGTGTCAATTGTGGCCACTTGGGCGTACAGCGCCAATGCGCCAAGGTTTCCGGTGACGCCTTTGAGCATGTGGCAATAGTCTTCTGCCTGTCTGGGGCCTTGTGTGGTGATCAGGCTCTGCAGCTTTTCGGCCGAGTCAGCGTAGTGTTCCCTGAAGCGGCGCAATTGGCGGCGGTAGGCGTCTACCTTGCCGCCAATGCGACGTATCCCTTCGCGGGTGTCCAGACTGGTCAACGCGAGCAGGTCAGTCGGGATGTCTGCAGCGGTACTCAGGACAGGCACACCATGCCGATGCGCTGGCACATGGATCCATTTGGTCAAAACTGCCATCATGCGGGCTGGATCTACCGGTTTGCTGAGGTGGTCATTCATGCCTGCCTCGCGGCTGCGCTGGGCATCTTGCGCCATGGCCAGTGCGGTCATGGCAATGATCGGGAGCGTGGCAAAGCGCTCGCCGCCGGGGGCATTGGCCAGCGCCCGGATGCGGCGTGTGGCTTCCAGTCCGTCCATGACCGGCATTTGCAGATCCATCAGCACGGCATCCATTTCTTGTTGTTGCACCTTTTCAAAGGCTTCCTGACCATTGACTGCTTCAATGACATGAATGCCTTCGCTGCGCAGCAGTTCAGTGGCAAATTCCCGATTGATGTCGTTGTCTTCCGCCAGTAACAGGCACGCACCAGCCAGTTCGGCATGGCTGATGGTAGCCAGTGTTTTGGCCTGGTTGCTGCTGGTTCCAAGAATTCGTCCACGTCCAAGCACTGACAGGATGGTGTCGAGCAGGGTGGAGGGTGACACCGGCTTGACCAGGAAACCATCAACGCGCGCCTGTTCCGCGCGCTTGATGACGTCTTCTTGCCCGTAGGCGGTGACCATCACCACCTTGGGCTGGTGACTTAGCGTGGTGTCGGAGTGCAGACGCCGGGTTGCCTCGTCGCCGTTCATGCCGGGCATGCGCCAGTCCATCAGCACCAGGTCAAATGGTGGGTCAGTGGCTGCTTTAACGGTATCCAGCGCGGCATGGCCAGTTGCAGCGGCGCTGACGTTGATTTGAAAATACCGCAGCATTTCCGACATGATCTCCCGTGAGGCTTCGTTGTCGTCCACCACCAGCACGCGCAGGCCTTTGAGCAGTGGCCCAGCCTGCTCAATCAACTCAAGCTGGCGTGCCTGACTCTGTTGGGAAAGTTTGAGTTGCACAGTAAAGCATATTGTGCTGCCTTTGCCGGGCTGCGAGTCTTCGATCCAGATGCGCCCACCCATGAGTTCAACCAAGCTTTTGCTGATCACCAGACCGAGCCCTGTGCCACCAAAGCGACGGGTGGTGGATTGGTCAGCCTGGGTGAATTTCTTGAACAGCGAGTCTTGGGTTTCCTTCGTCATACCAATGCCGCTGTCGCGCACATACACCTGCAGAGAGAGGTCTGTGTCATTCGAGGAGATGCGCCGAAAGCCAAGTTCTACCTGTCCTTGCTCAGTGAACTTGACTGCATTGCCACATAAATTGAGCAGCACCTGGCCAAGTCGCAAAGGGTCACCCAGTAAAAACGGGGGAATGGAGGCGTCATAACGGATCAGAAACTCAATGCCTTTGTGCTCTGACTGGTAGCCAATGGCGTCGGTCAATTGCTCAAGCACCACGTCCAGGCGGAATTCCACACACTCAATATCGATCTTGCCCGCTTCAATTTTTGAAATGTCCAAAATGTCGTTGATGATGCCTAAAAGCGAATGTGCTGCACCCTGGGCTTTGGACAGGTAGTTGTGCTGGCTCGGCGATAAATCGGTTCTGAGTGCCAGGTAAAGCATGCCCAGCACAGCGTTCATGGGGGTGCGAATCTCGTGACTCATATTGGCCAGAAATTCTGATTTGACGCGGGTGGCTTCCTCGGCCGTGTCTTTTGCTTGCTGTAGTTCCTGTGTGCGCGCAGCGACGATGGCTTCCAGGTTGCGGTTGAGTTCACTCAGGTCTTGCAGCGAGTCGGATAACTGAGCCCGGCTCTCGTTGAAGGCCTTGACGAGTTCACCCAACTCGTCCTGATAGGGGTAATTGATGGGGGCGGCTGTGGCCTCCCGGTTCTGGAAGCGCCAGTTGGTCACGGCTATGGCAACCTTGGTGACCGCGTTGGACAGGCGAAACCGGATCACCCAAGAAAAAATCAACCAAAGCCCGGTGGTGACCACGAGGGAGTTGACCAGCGTAACCAGCACACTGTATTTGGTACGGTTCCAGACCACGTCGCGGTTGGAATAAAGTTTGAGGTGTCCAATCAAGTGTTGTTCACCGCGCAGGGACACGTAATTGAGCGGTACCACGGCTTGTTTGTGTTCAATCCATCCTGCTTGGCGTGCCATTTGACTCACGTTAGGTAACTCACCGTCCGATGCCAATTCTTTGCCGCTGTTGGAAGTGACCTGAACACCGGTGACGATGGTGTTTTGCCGAATGCCACGGGTTACCGTGTTCAGTTGTGTGGTGTCGAGTTCCCAGACGGCATTGGTGACGCTGGGAGCCACCGTGATTGCCAGTGATGCCAGATCATTTTGAATGTCGTGGTTGATGCTGATGGTTTGTATGGCCAGTTGCACACCGGTCATGCTCAGCGCTACCAGCAAATACCAAGGGAATATGGCCAAAAGCAGTCGTCTGGCAAGCGTTTGTGTGGCTGACATAGGGGTGAATATTGTGCAGTGCGTTTGATCAATGCCACCACCAGCGATGGTCAGGCTCCGGATTACCTGGCGGCAAAATTGGGTTGCTCAGGCGTATGACCTGGCGCTTTTCTTTGGCCAGGGTGGCGATTTCTTTGGCGTGGTAACTTTCGAATAGTTTGCGAAATGAACCGTCGGCTAGCGACAGCTGCAGGCCGCGCTCAATGCGCTTGGCCAAAGCCTTGTTGTCTTTGTTGACCCAAAAATAGATGGGGAATGGGAAAAACAAGGCTTTGGTTTGCTCTACCGCGAGTTGCGGGAAATTGAGCTTGCGCTCATCGAGTTCGCGGGCGGCTTCGTTGAGTCCACGGGGAAAGGCATCAAAGCGTCTGGCCAACAGCATGCCAAACAGGTTTTCATAGCTGGTCGATGTTTCGACCGTGAAGCCATTGGCGCGCATCACTGGCAGGTCAGCCCACTGGCTGTTCAGGCCAAAGATTAATTCCTTGCGCAGGGCTTGTTCGTCCATCTGTGCGATGCGTTGTTGGTCGGCGGCGCGAATCACGAAAATACGAAACCCCACCATGCCGCGCAAAATGTCGATCTTGACAGGCCTCATTTGTGATTCACGTTCGGCATTGGTGCCCAGGGCGATCACGTCGATGGCCCCGGATTGCAGTAACTGCACGCCCCGGTTTTGGGTAACTTCTTCGGCATAAGGTACCAGTTGCGTCGGCGTTGGTTTAGCTTGGGTGTGGGTCAATGCCAACTCCAGCAGCTTCCAGCGGTACTCATAAATCGGGCCGGACGGGAAATACGATAGGGATGTTCCAGCTGCCATTGCAGGCATTGCCAACACAGCGGCGAACACACAACACTGAGCCATATTCGCGCATTTGACCAACAACCAGCTGATCAGTGTGGCCACCCAGCCCTGTTGCGTGCATGGCGCAACCCGGGCAACAAGAATTTGAAGTTGGATTGATTCGCCCATGCTTAATTCTCCTTTGCTTTTCATGGTCGGTGACTAAAAGCACCGGCCTCACGTTACTTTTGCAATTACACACCCGCAATGGCTTCGATTGAGTGGACAGTGCCTGCAGATGTTGATTTTTTGATCGGTGTGAGGTCGGTCAATGCACATGGCCATCCCCTAAACTTGCCTACTATGGCAAAAGACTATTGTGTGTTGGGAATCGAATCCTCGTGTGATGAGACCGGGGTGGCGTTGGTGCGTGTCAGCGGCGCTGCTTTGCCGGAGCTGCTGGCGCATGCGCTTTACAGCCAAATTGAGATGCATCAAGCTTACGGTGGCGTGGTGCCTGAGCTGGCCAGCCGGGACCATATTCGCCGTGTCCTGCCGCTGACCCAAGAAGTGCTGGCTGCTTCTGGGCAGTCTCTGGCTGATGTGGATGTGGTGGCGTTCACGCGCGGGCCGGGCTTGGCTGGTGCCTTGCTGGTGGGTGCGGGTGTGGCGTGCGCGCTGGGCGCAGCGCTGAACAAGCCGGTCTTGGGCGTGCACCACCTGGAAGGGCATCTACTCTCGCCATTTTTGAGTGCTGACCCGCCTGAATTTCCCTTTGTGGCGTTGCTGGTGTCGGGTGGGCACAGCCAGCTGATGCAGGTCACTGGGGTGGGGCAGTACCACATATTGGGGGAAACCATTGACGACGCGGCGGGCGAGGCTTTTGACAAGTCGGCCAAGTTGTTGGGGCTGGGTTATCCGGGTGGGCCGGCGTTGTCCAAACTGGCAGAACTGGGCAACCCGGCAGCTTTCAAATTACCCCGGCCGTTGTTGCACAGCGGTGACCTGGATTTTTCGTTTGCCGGGCTGAAAACGGCGGTGATGGTGCAAGCCAAGAAATGCGCAGCGGCGCATGGTGGCGCGGTTGAAGCGCTGCCACAGGCGGTGTTGGCTGATTTGGCGGCCTCTACCCAAGCCGCCATTGTGGAAGTGCTGGTGAAAAAGTCGTTGACCGCTTTGCAGCAAACCGGCTTGAAACGCTTGGTGGTGGCCGGCGGTGTGGGCGCCAACCGCAGTTTGCGCACCCAGCTCAATGCCGAATGCGCCAAGCGCCAGGTGCGGGTGCATTACCCGGAGCTGCATTTGTGCACCGACAACGGCGCCATGATCGCCATGGCGGCCGCCATGCGGCTGCAGGCCGGCCAGCAAACAGCAAACAAACAGTACAACTTTGATGTCAAACCGCGCTGGTCGCTGGATGCGATTTTGAGCTGATTTATAGGGCTAAAAATGGCTCTATCGATTGATATATTTGCGTGAGCAGCTATCAAAAAAATTTACGTCATACCCCTCTGTACACTTGCCAGCTCAAAAAATCATAAAGGTTGTTGATATGTTGAATATGTTTGAAAAAGCTTTAAAGCTCATGTTTTTGACTTGGGTGCTGGCGTTGTCACCATGGGCTCAGGCGGTTCAGGTGGCAGCAGAGCCCATCAAGCTGGCGATGATTGAGGGCTTGAGTGGGCCTTTTGGCAACACGGGAGAGGCTGTTTTTCGCAACCTGCTATGGGCGGTGGAGCAGGTCAATGCCGCAGGCGGTGTGAGCTTGAAGACTGCATCGGGCAGCACCACAGCGAAACACCTGTTGCTGCTCACACGCTACGACAGCAAAGGGCAAACCGAAGAGGCTTTGTCGGTGCTGAAGGCGGCCATTGATGACGGAGCGCGGTTTATTTTGCAGGGCAATTCGTCTGCCGTGGCTGCGGCTTTGATTGACGCCATCAACAAGCACAACGCACGCGAGCCAGACAAACGCGTGCTGTTTTTGAACTATGCGGCGGTTGATCCGAGTCTGACCAATGAGAAGTGCAGCTATTGGCATTTCAGGTTTGATGCCCATGCCAACATGCGCATGACGGCTTTGATGTCGGTGTTGAAGGCCGACACGGCACTGAAAAGCGTGTACCTGATTGGACAAGATTACAGTTTTGGTCACGCCGTGGCGCGCGAAGCCAAGCGCCAATTGGCCGAGCTGCGACCCGATGTGGCGCTGGTGGGTGAAGAGTTGCACCCGATTGGACGCGTCAAAGATTTCCTGCCCTATGCCAGCAAAATCAAGTCCAGCGGGGCGCAAGCGGTCATCACCGGTAATTTTGGCAACGACTTGGCGTTGTTGATCAAGGCGGCGAAAGATGTGGGTTTTGAGGGCAAGTTTTACACTTTTTATGGCAATGCGCTGGGTGCGCCCGCAGCCATCGGCGACGCCGGTATTGGCAAAGTGCTGGCGGTGGCCGACTGGCTGCCCAATGTTAAAAACACCCAGAGTGAAGCGTTTTACAAATCCTTCAGGGCGCGTTTTCCCAACCCCGCTGACGACTATGTGCACATGCGCATGCAGCTGATGGTGCGGGCACTGGCACAGGCCATTGACCAAGCGGGTACTGTAAATTCAATAGCTGTTGCTGCAATGCTGGAAAGGGTTAGCCTCACTTTTAGCTCACAAACTGGCAGCATGCGCGCGCAAGATCACCAGTTTCAGCAACCGCTGGTGGTGGGGGTGATGGACAAGCTGGGCGCACCTGGTGTGAAGTTTGATGTGGAGGGGTCTGGTTATGGCTTTAGGGTGGTTAAAACCATGGCCGCGGCTCAGGCTGAACAGCCCAGCAGCTGCCAGATGCAGCGGCCTTGACACGAGGTAGTCAGGCGGGTGGAGGCCTCTGGCTATAATCACTGGCTCTACAACAGGTAGAAAAGCACGTCAGGGGCAGTTCCAGTGCCTGACGCAAGTTCAATTCAAACAGGAAATCTCATGATTGCATCCAGTATCAAAGCCGCAGTTGTCAAAGACAACGCACGTTCCGCCGGTGACACCGGTAGCCCTGAAGTTCAAGTGGCGCTGCTGACCGCCCGCATCAATGAGTTGATGCCTCACTTCAAAACCCACGCCAAAGACCACCATGGTCGCCGCGGTTTGCTGCGGATGGTGAGCCGCCGCCGCAAGCTGCTGGATTACCTCAAGAGCAAAGACGCTGACCGTTATCTGGCACTGATTGCCAAACTGGGTCTGCGTAAGTAATTGGTTTTAAAAATATGACGAACGCCTGAGTTAGGTCACTAGCTCAGGCGTTTTTTACTTCTTTTTACGTCGAAAGCGGCAATAAACACAAGCGAAGCTGTGTCATTCCAAAGTCTTGCGCGTCCTGCTGCAGGCGGGCTTTGGAATGGCATCGTGTTCTGTGTTGCGGCTTCCGGGCTCGGGTGGGGTGGCCTGCATCCCCCAAATTCACAGGAGATTTACACATGTCAATGTTCAATAAAGTTAGCAAAACCTTCCAATGGGGTTCAAACACCGTCACCATGGAAACCGGCGAAATCGCGCGTCAATCCAGTGGCGCGGTCAAGCTGGACATGGATGGCACGGTGGTGCTGGCCACCGTGGTGGCCAAGACCGAAGGCAAAGCAGGGCAAGATTTCTTTCCTTTGACGGTGGATTACCTTGAAAAATCTTACGCTGCAGGCAAGATTCCCGGCAGTTTCTTCAAGCGCGAAGGCCGTCCCAGCGAGTTTGAAACGCTCACCAGTCGCCTGATTGACCGTCCGATTCGTCCGCTGTTTCCTGAAGGCTTTTTCAATGAAGTGCATGTGGTGGTGCACACCTTGTCGCTCAATCCTGAAGTCGATGCCGACATCGCTGCCATGATTGCCGTCAGCGCCGCGTTGTCGGTCAGCGGTGTTCCGTTCAGCGGCCCCATCGGTGCGGCTCGCGTGGGTTACATCAACGGTGAATACGTGCTCAACCCCGGTCAAACCCAACGCAAATCCAGCCAGATGGATTTGGTGGTGGCGGGCACTGAAGCCGCTGTGTTGATGGTGGAATCGGAAGCCGACCAACTGTCTGAAGAAATCATGCTGGGTGCGGTGGTGTTTGGCCATGCGCAAGGTGCCATCGCCATCAACGCCATCCATGACTTGGTGCGCGATGCTGGCAAGCCCGCCTGGAACTGGCAAGCGCCAGCGCGTGATGAGGTGCTGATTGGGCAAGTGGACGCATTGGCCAACGACAAGTTGACTGCGGCCTACCAAATCCGCAACAAACAAGCCCGCACCCAAGCCTGCCGCAGCGCTTATGCCGATGTCATGGCTGGCTTGAAAGAGCAGGGCGTTGCGTTTGATTCGGTCAAGGTGGAAGGCCTGCTGTTTGACATTGAAGCACGTCTGGTGCGTGGTCAGATTCTGGCAGGTGAACCGCGCATTGACGGCCGCGACACACGCACTGTACGCCCGATCGAAATCCGCAACAGCGTGTTGCCTCGCACCCATGGCTCCGCTTTGTTTACCCGTGGTGAAACCCAGGCTTTGGTGGTGACCACCTTGGGTACAGAGCGCGATGCGCAACGCATTGATGCCCTGAGCGGTGACTACGAAGACCGTTTCATGCTGCACTACAACATGCCTCCCTTTGCCACCGGTGAAACCGGTCGTGTGGGCACACCGAAACGTCGTGAAATCGGTCATGGCCGCCTGGCCAAGCGCGCCCTCGTTGCGGTACTGCCCAACAAGGAAGATTTTCCCTACACCATGCGTGTGGTGTCTGAAGTCACCGAATCCAATGGCTCGTCGTCCATGGCATCGGTGTGCGGTGGTTGCCTGAGCCTGATGGATGCTGGCGTGCCGTTGAAAGCACATGTGGCTGGTATTGCCATGGGTCTGATCAAGGAAGACAACCGCTTTGCGGTGTTGACTGACATTTTGGGTGACGAAGACCACCTGGGTGACATGGACTTCAAGGTGGCCGGTACCACCAACGGCATCACCGCTTTGCAAATGGACATCAAAATCCAGGGCATCACCAAAGAGATCATGCAAGTGGCGCTGGCTCAAGCCAAGGAAGCTCGCATGCACATTCTGGGCAAGATGGTGGAAGCCATGGGCACTGCCAAAACCGAGGTGTCCACCTTTGCACCGCGCCTGTTCACCATGAAGATCAATCCCGAGAAAATTCGCGATGTGATTGGCAAGGGTGGCGCAGTGATTCGTGCGTTGACCGAAGAAACTGGTACCCAAATCAACATTGACGAAGACGGCACCATCACCATTGCGTCGGCTGATCCGGCCAAGGCCGAAGAAGCCAAACGCCGCATTGAGCAGATTACCGCTGAGGTTGAAATTGGCAAGGTCTACGAAGGTCCGGTGGTGAAGATTTTGGACTTTGGCGCCCTGATCAACCTGCTGCCTGGCAAAGACGGTTTGCTGCACATCAGCCAAATCGCCCACGAGCGCGTGGAAAAAGTCACCGATTACCTGAAAGAAGGCCAGATCGTCAAGGTCAAGGTCATGGAAACCGATGAAAAAGGTCGCGTCAAGTTGTCCATGAAAGCGTTGTTGGAGCGTCCAGCACAAGAAAATCGGGCTTAATGTACTTGTAACTAGCTATTAATTTAATAGCTAGTTACGCTTTATCTATAAGCTATAGAGCACTATTTCAATGAAATTTATTGAAGTCACCCAAGCTGGTGCGCCAGAGATGATGCGCCTGGCTCAACGCCCTGTGCCCGTGGCGGGCGTGGGTGAGGTGCTGATCAAGGTCAGTGCCAGTGGCGTGAATCGACCCGATGTGCTGCAACGTAAGGGTCTGTACCCGGCACCAGCGGGTGCTTCAGATATTTTGGGGTTGGAAGTTGCCGGCGTGATTGAAAGTGGCGATTTCCAGGCCTTGTCGCAAGCAGGGTTTCAAGTGGGTGACAGGGTGTGTGCACTGGTGTCTGGCGGTGGCTACGCACAATGGTGTGTGGCACCCGTGGCGCAGTGTTTGCCTGTGCCTGCTGGGTTAACCGATATTCAAGCAGCCAGTTTGCCAGAGACATTGTTCACGGTCTGGAGCAATTTGGTTGATCGCGGGCGTCTTGTGGCCGGGGAGTCCGTGCTGATTCAAGGTGGCACCAGCGGCATTGGGGTGATGGCCATTCAACTGGCCAAAGCTTTGGGTGCAAGCGTGCTGGCAACCGCTGGCAGCGATGAAAAGTGTGCGGCATGTGTGGCGCTGGGTGCAGATGCGGCCATCAACTACAAAACCCACGATTTTCAGAGTGAAGTGGCTCGTTTGACCCAGGGTCAAGGGGTTGATGTGATTTTGGACATGGTGGCTGGTGGTTACATTGCCAAGGAAGTGCTGAGTCTGAGAGAGGACGGTCGGCTGGTCATCATTGCGGTGCAAGGCGGCGTGAAGGGTGAATTCGATGCCGGTGTGCTTTTACGTCGGCGTTTGACCCTTACCGGTTCCACACTTCGCGTGCGTTCGGTGGCTTTTAAAGCGGCCATTGCACAGGCCTGTGTCAAGCAAGTGTGGCCACTTTTAATTTCTGGCCAGATTAAGCCTGTGATTCACCGTGTTTTTGATGCTGGCGACGCTGCACAAGCCCATGCCTTGATGGAGTCGAACACGCACATTGGGAAAATTGTTTTGAATTGGGAAAACTCATGAAGAAAAAATTGATTGCTGGCAACTGGAAGATGAACGGCAGTTTGGCAGCCAACGAACGACTGATCAGTCAGCTGCTGTCTGGTTTGGGTGAACCGACATGTGATGTGGCAGTGTGCGTGCCGTCTGTCTACCTTGCGCAGTGTCAAGGTTTGCTCACAGATAGTGCAATTGCCTTGGGTGCACAAGATATTTCTTGCCATGACGCTGGTGCCTACACCGGTGAGATTGCACCTGCCATGCTGAAAGAATTTGGTTTGCGCTATGTGATTGTGGGGCACTCAGAGCGGCGTCAATACCACGGTGAATCCGATGAAACTGTGGCTTTGAAGGCTCAAAAAGCACTGGGCTGCGGTATGACGCCTATTGTTTGTGTGGGTGAATCGCTGTTTGAGCGTGAAGCCGGCAAGACCGAAGAAGTGGTCAAACGTCAATTGGCAGCAGTGATTCATGCCAATGGTCATTGCATCAGTGAAGTCGTTGTCGCTTATGAGCCAGTCTGGGCGATTGGTACGGGTCTGTCTGCCACTGCAGAGCAAGCTCAGCATGTTCATGCCGTATTGCGCGCGCAATTGAAGGCTGCAACACCCCATGCAGACAGAATTAAATTGCTTTACGGCGGCAGCATGAATGCTGTCAATGCGTCTGAGTTGTTGGCGCAGCCCGATATTGACGGTGGTTTGATTGGTGGTGCAGCGCTTAAAGCACAAGATTTTTTAACCATCATTGCTGCAGCAGTTTCATGCTGATGTGAACAGCGATATTTTTTTGGAGTAGTTTATGAATGTGATGTTGACAATTTTGTTGGCTGTGCAAATGATTTCTGCGGTTGCCATGATCGGGTTGATTTTGGTGCAGCACGGAAAAGGGGCTGACATGGGCGCTGCGTTTGGTAGCGGTGGTTCGGGAAGTTTGTTCGGTGCCAGTGGCAGTGCGAATTTCTTGTCTAGAACCACGGCGGTGCTTGCGTCTATCTTTTTTGCCAGTACGCTTGCTTTGGCTTATTTTGGTACGCCACGTGTTGCTGTGTCATCGGGTAGTGTGCTGGAAAATGCGGCATTGACAGTGCCATCGAGTGCTGCTTCTGCACCGGTTTCGGCTGCATCTGGCGCAGCGCAAATTCCTGCCAAATAATTGGCTTGAAGCACGCTCACCCTCTGAGAATGTACGGATTTCAGGGTAAACTCGTTGGGGTTGGTTGATCACAAAATGTAAACGTTTGGTTCATATCAACCTTATAAGCCGTCGTGGTGAAATTGGTAGACACGCTATCTTGAGGTGGTAGTGGCGAAAGCTGTGCGAGTTCGAGTCTCGCCGACGGCACCAAATAAATATGAACTGAAACACCTCAATGTTTCGGTTCAAAATTGAATCAAAGTCACACCATGAATCTTGATCAATATTTGCCAGTCATGATTTTCATTTTGATTGGTATCGCGGTAGGCGTTGCGCCTCAGGTTATCGGTTATGTCTTAGGACCCAATCGTCCTGACACTGCAAAAAATTCCCCTTACGAGTGCGGTTTTGAAGCATTTGGTGATGCGCGAATGAAATTCGACGTTCGCTATTACTTGATTGCCATTTTGTTCATTTTGTTTGACCTGGAAACCGCGCTGTTGTTTCCCTGGGCCATGACTTTGAAAGAGCTGGGTTTGTTTGGCTTTTTCGTGGGTTTGGAAATTGTGACCATTCTGACGATTGGTTTTGTCTACATGTGGATCAAAGGCGCCCTGGATTGGGAGTAACACGATGATTGAAGGTGTTTTCAAAGAAGGGTTTGTCACCACAAGTTATGACGCAGTGGTGAACTGGGCCAAGACGGGCTCAGTCTGGCCTATGACGTTTGGTTTGGCATGTTGCGCGGTGGAAATGATGCACGCTGCAGCAGCGCGTTATGACATCAGTCGCTTTGGTGCTGAGGTGTTTCGTCCGAGTCCACGTCAGTCTGACCTGATCATTGTGGCGGGCACCTTGACCAACAAAATGGCACCCGCATTTCGCAAGGTGTACGACCAGATGGCTGAGCCACGCTGGGTCATCAGCATGGGTTCTTGTGCCAATGGTGGGGGCTATTACCACTACAGCTATTCGGTGGTCAGGGGATGTGACCGCATTGTGCCGGTGGATGTGTATGTGCCAGGTTGTCCACCTACGGCGGAAGCGTTGATCTACGGAATTTTGCAATTGCAGCGAAAAATTCGTCGCACACAAACGATCGCACGGACGTAAAGGCTTGACGATGACTTCTTATGCTGTTAATTCACTTACTCTCAAAGCCAATGTTGAGACAGCCCTGCAGGGGTTGGTTCAGAGCTGCGTACTGGCCTTGGATGAGTTGACCGTGGTGGTTGATGCGGCCAACTATTACCAGGCTGCCAAAATTTTGCGTGATGATTCGACTTGCTGCTTTGAGCAATTGATTGACTTGTGTGGGGTGGATTACTCTACCTACAAAAATCAACCACAGACAGGTTTGCGCTACTGTGTGGTTCTGCATTTGTTGTCTGTGAGTCTGAATCAACGTGTGCGCCTGAAAGCGTTTGTGCCTGACGATCTAGCTCCGGTGATGCCTTCAGTGTGTGATTTGTGGAGTAGTTCCAACTGGTTTGAGCGCGAGGCTTTTGACTTGTTTGGCATTGTGTTTGAAGGACACAACGACTTGCGTCGAATTTTGACGGACTATGGTTTTATCGGTCATCCTTTTCGCAAGGATTTCCCAATCAGCGGTCATGTCGAAATGCGTTATGACGCAGAGCAAAAGCGTGTGGTGTATCAGCCCGTGACGATTGTTCCGCGAGAAATCACACCCCGCATCATCCGTGAAGAAAACTACGGAGGCCTTGCTAACTAGCAGTTCAAACATGGCTGATATCAAGAATTACACCCTGAATTTCGGACCGCAGCACCCTGCCGCTCACGGCGTGTTGCGCCTTGTGTTGGAGCTCGATGGTGAGGTGATCCAGCGCGCCGACCCGCATATTGGTTTGTTGCACCGTGCCACTGAAAAGTTGGCTGAAAACAAAACGTATATTCAGGCACTTCCGTACATGGATCGGCTGGATTACATGTCCATGATGTGCAATGAGCAAGCCTATTGCATGGCTCTGGAGAAAATGCTTGGGCTTGAAGTGCCCTTGCGAGCCCAGTACATCCGGGTGATGTTTGCTGAAATCACACGCTTGCTCAATCATTTGTTGTGGGTTGGCGCTCACGCCATTGACTGCGGTGCAATGACCGTGATGCTGTTTGCATTTCGTGAGCGTGAAGACCTGTTAGATGCGTATGAGGCCGTGAGTGGTGCGCGTATGCATGCTGCTTACTTTCGTCCCGGTGGTGTGTACAGGGATTTGCCTGACACAATGCCTAAACACCAAGCCAACAAAATTCGCAGTGCCAAATCAACTGCAGCTTTAAATCGCAACCGCGAAGGAAGTTTGCTGGATTTCCTGGATGATTTCACGCAACGTTTTCCAACTTATTTGGCTGAATACCATACGTTGTTGACCGACAACCGCATCTGGAAGCAGCGAACCGTGGGCATTGGTGTGGTAACACCTGAGCGGGCGTTGAATCTTGGTTTTACCGGGCCCATGTTGCGCGGTTCAGGCATCGCTTGGGATTTGCGTAAAAAGCAACCCTACGAGGTTTACGACCGGCTTGATTTTGATATTCCAGTGGGTAAGACCGGGGATACCTATGATCGGTATCTCGTTCGCATGGAAGAGATGAAGCAATCCAACCGCATCATCAAACAATGCGTGGATTGGCTTAAAGTGAATCCGGGGCCAGTGATTACGGACAACCACAAAATTGCGCCGCCAGATCGTGAATCCATGAAAACCAACATGGAAGACCTGATCCACCACTTCAAGTTGTTCACCGAAGGTTTCCCTGTCCCAGAAGGTGAAGCCTATGTGGGTATCGAACATCCTAAAGGTGAATTTGGTATTTACTTGATCAGTGATGGTGCCAACAAACCTTACCGCCTCAAAATCAGACCGCCTGCATTCGTTCATTTAGCTGCACTAGATGAAATGGGACGCGGGCACATGATCGCTGATGCAGTTGCGATCATTGGCACCATGGACATTGTGTTTGGGGAAGTTGACCGATGATTTCAGAAGAATCCAAAGCACGCTTCGCCAAAGAAGTTGCAAAATATCCGGCTGATCAGAAACAGTCGGCTGTGATGGCTTGTCTTGCCATTGTTCAGCAAGAATTAGGTTATGTGAGCCCTGAGAGTGAGCAGGCTGTGGCTGACTATCTTGGCATGGCTCCCATGGCTGTGCATGAGGTCACCAGTTTCTACAACATGTACAACCAAAAACCGGTTGGCAAGTACAAGATTAATGTGTGCACCAATTTGCCATGTCAGTTGCGTGATGGTGGTAAGGCCTTGGCTCATTTAAAGAGCAAATTGGGCATTGATGAGAACCAAACCACGCCTGATGGTTTTTTTACATTGCAACCCTGTGAGTGTTTGGGGGCTTGTGCTGACGCACCTGTGCTGTTGGTCAATGACGCAACCATGTGCAGCTTTATGACGAATGACAAGCTTGATCAAATGATTGACGGTTTACGCTCGACTGAGGTGAAGTCATGAATGCAAACCAATTTTTGTCTCAATTCAGAGCCAGTGGTGCTGAGACATGCTTGCACAACAGGCACATCAATCCCCAAATCTATGCTGATTTGAATGGTAGTAACTGGCATTTGAAAGACTACGAATCGCGTGGTGGTTATCAGGCTCTGCGTAAGGTTCTTGGTTTAGATGGCGGCGCTGGCTTGACACAAGACCAAGTGATCGCCACAGTCAAAGAATCTGCCTTGCGTGGCCGTGGTGGCGCTGGTTTTCCCACTGGGCTGAAGTGGAGCTTCATGCCACGTAAGTTTCCTGGCGACAAATACCTGGTGTGTAATTCGGACGAAGGTGAGCCTGGAACCTGCAAAGATCGTGAAATCATGCAGTTCAATCCGCACATTGTGATTGAAGGGATGATCATCGCGGCATACGCCATGGGCATTGCCGTGGGCTACAACTACATTCATGGCGAAATTTTTCAAACCTATCAGCGTTTTGAGGACGCTCTTGAAGAGGCGCGTGCGGCAGGTTTGTTGGGTAACAATATTTTGGGCAGTGGCTTCAGTTTTCAACTTCATGCAGCGCATGGTTTTGGTGCCTATATTTGTGGTGAAGAAACCGGATTGCTTGAATCTTTGGAGGGGAAAAAAGGCCAACCCCGGTTCAAGCCACCATTTCCTGCGAGTTATGGTCTATATGGCAAACCCACAACCATCAACAATACGGAAACCTTTGCCGCTGTGCCTTGGATCATTCGCAACGGTGGGCAAGCATATTTAGAGTGTGGCAAACCTAACAATGGTGGCACCAAAATTTACTCTGTAAGTGGTGATGTTGAACGCCCCGGTAACTTTGAAGTGCCCATGGGAACGCCTTTCGTAAAACTTCTTGAGCTTGCGGGTGGTGTTCGCAAAGGCCGTCAAATCAAAGCGGTCATCCCTGGCGGATCGTCCTCTCCGGTGTTACCTGCCGCCGTCATGATGGATTGCACCATGGACTACGACTCCATTGCCAAAGCTGGTTCCATGCTGGGTTCAGGCGCCGTGATTGTGTTGGATGACTCACGCTGTATGGTGAAGAGCTTGCAACGACTGAGTTACTTTTACATGCACGAGTCCTGTGGTCAATGCACGCCATGTCGTGAAGGAACCGGTTGGCTTTCGCGCGTTGTGGATCGAATTGAAACCGGGCATGGTCAAACAGCAGATTTAGAGCTGTTGAACTCTGTCGCTGAAAACATTCAAGGGCGCACCATTTGTGCGCTTGGGGATGCAGCGGCCATGCCCGTGCGTGCCATGCTTAAGCATTTCATGCCTGAATTTGAATACCATGTGGCTCACAAGACCTGCATGGTTCCTGCTTACGTTTGAGTGAGTCACACGATGATTGAAATTGAACTCGACGGCAAAAAGGTTGACATTGCAGAAGGCAGCACCGTGATGCACGCTGCTGAAAAAGCTGGTACCTTTATCCCCCATTTTTGCTATCACAAGAAACTCAGCATTGCGGCCAATTGCCGGATGTGCCTGGTTGATATCGAAAAAATGCCCAAGCCCATGCCAGCCTGTGCCACGCCCGTAACCCAAGGTATGGTGGTTCACACCAAGACAGACAAAGCCATCAAGGCACAGCAATCGGTGATGGAGTTTTTACTAATCAACCATCCCCTGGATTGTCCAATTTGTGATCAAGGTGGTGAATGTCAGTTGCAGGATATCGCAGTCGGCTATGGTGGCTCTACATCCCGCTACCATGAAGAAAAGCGTGTCGTGATCCCCAAAGATGTGGGGCCTTTGATCTCTATGCAAGAGATGACCCGTTGCATTCATTGCACGCGCTGTGTGCGTTTTGGTCAAGAAATTGCGGGTGTCATGGAATTGGGCATGTCCCATCGTGGTGAGCATTCTCAAATTGAAAGCTTTGTCGGTAACAGTGTGGATTCAGAGCTTTCAGGGAACATGATTGACATCTGCCCTGTTGGCGCATTGACCAGCAAGCCATTCAGATACAGTGCCAGAACCTGGGAATTGTCTCGCCGTAAATCCGTGAGTCCACATGATTCCACCGGCGCAAATTTGATTGTTCAGGTCAAAAAAAATCAGGTCATGCGCGTGGTGCCTTTTGAAAACGAATCAGTGAACGAATGCTGGATCGCTGATCGTGACCGGTTTTCTTATGAAGCTTTGAACGGCCCTGAGCGTTTGACTGAACCCATGATCAAGCAAGGTGGTCAATGGAAATCAGTGAATTGGCAGACTGCGTTGGAATATGTTGCCAATGGATTGAAGCAAATTCGTTCTGAGTTTGGCGCTGCAAGCTTAGGGGCATTGGTAAGCCCGCACTCTACATTGGAAGAGCTTTATCTGTCGGTTGAGTTGATAAAGGGCTTGGGCTCGTCTAATATCGACTTCCGTTTGCGAAACGCAGAGTTTCCTGCACCCGAGGGCATTCGTTATTTGGGCATGCCCATCGCGGCACTTTCCAATTTGCAGAGTGCGCTGGTGGTTGGTTCTAACTTGCGCAAAGATCACCCTCTTTTCGCTCAACGCATTCGTCAGGCTGTGCGCAAGGGTTGTTTGCTGACCGCGATCGGTTCGGGTGTTGAAGATTGGGCTATGCCTGTTCATTCCAGAATTCAGGCTCAAGCTGATCAATGGGTGCAAACACTGGCTTCGGTTGCCAGTGCGGTTGCCGCAGAAAAGGGTTGCACGCCTCCGACACCTGTGCAAGCGACTGAGAGTGCCGTGATCATTGCGCGTGCTTTGCTCGCAGGTGAGCACAAGGCCATCTTGCTGGGCAATGGCGCAGCACATCATGCACAGGCTTCAAGTTTGCTGGCACTCACTCAATGGATCGCAGACCAAACAGGTGCTGATTTTGGTTACTTAACCGAAGCCGCAAACACTGTCGGGGGTCAATTGGTCGGTGCACTACCTGTCAACGGAGCATCAAATGCAAGTGATATGTTGGCAGGGGCACTTAAAGCTGTGTTGTTGTTAAACACTGAACCCGAGTTTGATGGCGTTTGGAACCAAAAGGCTTTTGAAGCCATGAGCGGCGCCAATATGGTTGTGTCCTTGAACCCATTCAAAGCCAATATGCAGTTTTGTGATGTGGTGTTGCCAGTTTCTCCCTTTACAGAAACATCTGGCTCATTTGTGAATGCCGAAGGAATTGTCCAGAGTTTTCACGCAGTGGTTCAACCACTTGGAGAAACACGACCGGCATGGAAGGTATTGCGCGTGTTGGCCAATATGCTCGAGGTTTCCGGGTTTGATTACAACTCTTCACAGGATGTACTGAAAAGTATCACTGGCTTGCAATTCGGAGAGACGGTTCACGTCGAGGGAGAAAAATTGAGTAACCGTACCTCTGCGACTATTGAATTGAATGCACACGCAGGTGCGCCGGTGGTGGCAAGTCTGTATCAACTTGATGGCATTGTTCGGCGTGCGCCTTCACTCCAGTTGACAGCGGATGCAAGGTCTGTGAAGTCTCAAGAGGTGACAGCATGAGTGATCTTTTGTTTTCATTCGGGCATGACCTGCTCGGCGCATCTTGGTGGACGTCCATGGCGTGGCCTCTGATCTGGGCTTTGCTGAAGGTTGTGGCTGTTTTGATGATTGTGCTGACCGCTGTCACTTACGCCACGCTTTGGGAGCGTAAATTGCTTGGTTGGGTTCAGATTCGATTGGGTCCTAATCGGGTTGGACCCTGGGGCTTGTTGCAACCCATTGCCGATGCTTTGAAATTGATGACCAAGGAAATTGTTCGTCCAGCAGCCTCCGATAAAGTGCTTTTTTATCTTGGCCCGGTGATGACGGTGGCACCCGCATTGGCCGCTTGGGCGGTGGTTCCTTTCGGTCCTGAAATTGCAGTTGCCAATTTAAATGCAGGCCTGTTATTTCTCATGGCCATCACGTCTTTGGAGGTTTATGGCGTGATCGTGTCAGGTTGGTCATCCAATTCAAAATATGCTTTTCTGGGCTCTTTGCGCGCTTCAGCTCAAATGGTGAGTTACGAAATTTCAATGGGATTTTGCTTGTTGATTGTGTTGATGGTTTCTTCCAGTTTGAACCTGACCGACATCGTCATGACACAAGGCAAGGGTCAGTTTGCACAAATGGGATTGAACTTTTTATCATGGAATTGGCTGCCTTTGTTGCCCATTGTGGTTGTGTATTTTGTCTCTGGCTTGGCTGAAACAAACCGAACACCGTTTGATGTGATCGAAGGTGAATCTGAAATTGTGGCTGGGCACATGGTGGAGTATTCGGGTATGTCGTGGGCGATGTTCCAAATGGCTGAGTACGCCAGTATCTGGCTGCTCTCTATTTTATCTGTCACCATGTTTTTTGGTGGTTGGATGCCGCCTATTGACAGTGCTTTGTTTAATGCCATTCCTGGCTGGATTTGGCTTGGACTCAAGACGTTTTTTGTAATGACCATCTTCATTTGGGTGCGTGTGACGTTTCCAAGGTTCCGTTACGACCAAATCATGCGATTGGGCTGGAAGATTTTTATTCCGGTGACCTTGGTATGGTTGGTTGTGATCGGTGTTTGGATTCAGACCCCATGGAACATTTGGATCTAATTTGAGTTGCTTATGTCTATATCAACTACCAATACTGTTGCTCCCATGCCAGCTCAAGTTTTCTCATTAAAAGATTTCTTTTCCAGTTTTTTACTGGTTGAGTTGCTCAAAGGCATGAAACTCACGGGTAAGTATGCGTTTCGCAGCAAAATTACCCTTGAATACCCTGAAGAGAAGACACCGCTGTCACCACGCTTTCGGGGTCTTCATGCCTTACGCCGTTACGAAAATGGCGAGGAGCGCTGTATCGCTTGTAAATTGTGTGAAGCCGTGTGTCCTGCCATGGCCATTACTATCGAATCTGAGGTGCGTGACGATGGGTCTAGGCGTACAAATCGCTATGACATTGACCTCACGAAGTGCATTTTTTGCGGTTTTTGCGAAGAAAGCTGTCCAGTCGATTCCATCGTTGAGACCAACATTCTTGAGTACCACGGCGAAAAACGAGGGGATCTCTATTTCACGAAAGAAATGCTGTTGGCTGTAGGGGATCGTTTTGAGGCACAAATTGCGGCTGACAAGGCTGCAGATGCCAAGTACCGCTGACTTCTAAGAAAGATACGTTAACCATGGATGTCAAGACTGGTTTGTTTTACTTATTTTCGGCAATTTTGCTGGTGTCATCGTTTCGAGTAATTACCGCCCGAAACCCTGTGCATGCTGTGCTATTTTTGGTGCTGTCATTTTTCCAAGCATCCATGATCTGGATGTTATTGAAAGCTGAATTCCTTTCGATCACTCTGGTGTTGGTTTACGTCGGGGCTGTGATGGTCTTATTTCTCTTTGTGGTGATGATGCTTGACGTCAAGATCGAAGGGATGCGTGAAGGCTTCTGGAAACACTTTCCTTTGGCTGCTGTTGTTGGTGTTTTGATTGTGTTGGAAATGTCAGCGGTTCTCATGGGTGGTTTTCATGTCGTTGATGATCCCAAGTTGACCGCATCGGTGGGGCACGTGGGTGTGCCAGTGTCAAACACTCGTGAACTGGGTTTGTTGCTTTACACCCATTATATTTATCCCCTGGAGGTGGCAGCCGCGCTTTTATTGGTTGCCATGATCGCCGCAATTGCACTGACATTGCGTCACCGTAAAGATGTCAAAACAATCGACCCCTCCCAGCAGGTTCATGTGAAATCAATTGATCGCTTAACGGTTATCAAAATGGCAGCCACTCAGCCTGCTTTGCCTCAGCCACCGATTGAGGCACCCACTTTGGAGCAAAAGGCATGACACTCACCTTAGGTCACTTCCTTTCTTTGGGAGCGATGTTGTTCGCGCTCTCAGTGGTAGGAATTTTTTTAAATCGAAAAAACCTGATCGTTTTGCTGATGGCAATCGAATTGATGTTGTTGGCTGTGAATACCAACTTTGTCGCTTTTTCTCACTATTTAGGCGACTTAAATGGGCAGATATTTGTTTTCTTTATTTTGACGGTCGCTGCTGCTGAGTCCGCCATTGGCCTGGCCATTCTGGTTTTGCTGTTCCGTCACAAATCGACCATCAATGTGGACGAACTCAATTCATTGAAGGGTTAACAAAATGAGTCAAACCCTTTCTACTTCAACACTTTTGGTGATTGCCCTTGCTCCTTTGGTGGGGGCGGTTGCGGCTGGTCTGCTGGGTACACAGTTTGGTGGCAATGTCATCGGTCGGCGTTTGTCACATTCGCTGACAATTCTGGGTGTATTTGTTTCTTTTGTGCTCTCGGCTTTGACACTTCAGAGCGTCGCTTTGGATGGCGCACGATTCAATGAGACCATTTACACATGGATGGTAGTGGGTGGCCTCAAGATGGAAATCGGCTTTATGGTCGATGGATTGACTGCCATGATGATGGCTGTGGTCACTTTTGTGTCCTTGATGGTGCACATCTACACCATTGGATACATGGAAGAAGATGAGGGCTACAACCGATTTTTCTCCTATATCTCCTTGTTTACCTTCTCGATGTTGATGCTGGTCATGAGCAACAACATGCTGCAGCTGTTTTTCGGCTGGGAAGCGGTTGGGTTGGTGTCGTATTTGCTGATTGGTTTTTGGTTCAATAAACCAACGGCAATTTTTGCAAATATGAAAGCTTTCCTGGTCAACAGGGTTGGTGACTTCGGATTTATTCTTGGCATTGGTCTGCTCGCAGCTTATACCGGTACGCTCAATTACACGGAAACCTTTGCTAAATCCGCTGACCTTGCCAAGCTCATGTTACCTGGCACAGATTGGATGTTGGTCACCGTCATTTGCATTTGCTTGTTCATTGGCGCGATGGGCAAATCAGCCCAGTTTCCATTGCATGTCTGGTTGCCTGACTCCATGGAAGGCCCCACACCCATTTCGGCGTTGATTCATGCGGCCACGATGGTGACTGCTGGGATATTTATGGTTGCCAGAATGTCCCCCCTGTTTGAACTCAGTGACACGGCTCTCAACTTTGTGTTGATCATTGGCGGAATCACAGCACTGTTCATGGGATTTCTGGGCATCATTCAAAATGACATCAAGCGTATCGTTGCTTATTCAACCCTGTCCCAGTTGGGTTATATGACGGTGGCTTTGGGTGCTTCGGCTTATTCGGCAGCGGTCTTTCACTTGATGACGCATGCCTTTTTCAAAGCCTTGCTGTTCTTGGCTGCAGGCTCAGTCATCATGGGTGTGCATCACAATCAAGACATTCGTTGGATGGGTGGTTTGCGCAAATACATGCCCATCACCTGGATCACCAGTTTGATAGGCTCATTGGCTCTGATCGGAACACCGCTTTTTGCCGGCTTCTACTCCAAAGATGAAATCATCATGGCGGTGCATGCTAGCCAGTTGCCCGCTGCGGGGTTTGCTTACTTTGCTGTTTTGGCTGGTGTATTTGTGACTGCTTTTTATTCGTTCCGACTTTATTTCCTGGTTTTTCATGGCAAAGAGCGGTTTGATCAAAATCCTGATGTTCACCACACTCATGATGACCATGGACATCATCATGGCAGCCAAAAGCCACATGAATCTCCTTGGGTGGTTACTGTGCCGTTGGTCATGCTTGCCATTCCGTCGGTGTTGATTGGATTTATCACAATCAGTCCTATGCTTTTTGGTGATTTTTTTGGTGATGCTATTTTTGTTAATTCAGAATTTCATCAAGCTATGGAAATTTTGCGTGAAGAATTCCATGGTTCGCTTCAAATGGCATTGCACGGTTTGACAGCTGCACCATTTTGGTTGGCTCTGTCTGGTGTGGTTTTGGCTTACTACATGTACATGGTGAATCCAGCTCTGCCTGCTGCCATCAAGCGGCGCTTTGAATTGATTTACATCATATTGGAAAACAAATACTACATGGATTGGTTCAATGAGCATGTTTTGGCTCCTTCAACCCGTGGTTTAGGTATTGCCCTCTGGAAGGGGGGTGACCAAGCGGTGATTGATGGTGCTGTGGTGAATGGTTCTTGGCGTGTTGTGGGTTGGGTTTCATCCATCGTGCGCAAAGTTCAAACGGGGTATTTGTATGACTATGCCCTCACCATGGTATTGGGTGTTTTTGTTTTGATGACGTACTTCGTCTGGCTCAAATAGGAGAAATATAAAAATGGGTTTGCTGAGCCTGGCTATTTGGACACCAATATCATTTGGTGTGGTGCTGCTTGCTCTTGGTCGTGATGATCAAGCTCAGGCTGTTCGTTGGATTGCGTTGATTGGTGCGATTGTCAGTTTGCTGGTGACACTGCCTCTTTACACCCGCTTCGATGTTGCGACGGCAGCCATGCAATTTGTCGAAACATCGCCCTGGATTGAGCGCTTTAACATCAATTACCACTTGGGCATTGACGGCATTTCCATCTGGTTCATTTTGTTAACGGCATTCATTAATGTGATTGTGGTGATTGCGGGTTGGGAAGTGATTACCAAACGGGTCAATCAGTACATGGGGGCTTTTTTGATCCTCAGTGGTCTCATGATTGGTGTCTTTTGTGCGCTCGATGGCATGCTTTTCTACGTGTTTTTTGAAGCCACACTGATTCCGATGTACCTGATCATTGGTGTCTGGGGCGGCCCCAACAAAATCTACGCTGCCTTTAAGTTCTTTCTGTACACCTTGCTGGGCTCATTGTTGATGCTGATTGCATTAATCTATTTGTACACCGCTTCAGGTGGCAGTTTTGATTTGATGACTTGGCACAAACTACCGCTTGCCCAGACCCCTCAAACACTCTTGTTTTTTGCGTTTCTTGCTGCGTTTGCTGTCAAAGTGCCTATGTGGCCTGTGCATACATGGTTGCCAGACGTGCACGTTGAGGCACCTACGGGCGGTTCGGCAGTTCTGGCCGCCATCATGCTTAAGCTCGGTGCCTATGGATTCTTGCGTTTTTCTTTGCCCATTACGCCTGATGCATCGCATGAGTGGGCTGGGTTGATGATTGGCCTTTCTCTAGCGGCTGTGATTTATGTTGGTTTGGTCACGCTGGTGCAAAAGGACATGAAGAAACTGGTGGCGTATTCATCGGTTGCTCACATGGGTTTTGTCACGCTTGGTTTTTTCATCTTCAACGATCTCGGACTTGCTGGGGGCATCGTGCAAATGATTTCCCATGGCTTCGTGTCTGCTGCCATGTTCTTGGGCATTGGTGTCTTGTATGACCGTGTTCATTCACGCGAGATTTCAAGTTACGGCGGTGTGGTCAATACCATGCCCAAATTCACTGCGTTTGCCCTGCTTTTTGCAATGGCAAATTGTGGTTTACCTGGTACCGCTGGATTCGTTGGCGAATGGATGGTGATCTTGGGCGCTGTCAAGGTGAATTTCTGGGTTGGCATGGCTGCTGCGAGCGCCTTGATTTTTGGAGCTGCTTATACCCTTTGGATGGTGAAACGTGTGTATTTTGGGCCAGTAGCCAACGATCATGTGAAGCACCTGAAAGACATTAATTCACGCGAATTTTTCTATCTTTCATTGTTGGCCATTGCAGTCTTATACATGGGTGTTTACCCCAAACCCTTCACGGATGTGATGGATGTATCTGTTGCTCAATTGCTTACGCATGTGGCTCAATCGAAACTGAATTGATCAGTTTGTCCTGATAACACCGAGATAAGAGATTCCTATGATTGACAAACTCAGTTTGATTGCGGTTTACCCCGAGTTAATTTTGCTTTTGATGGGGTGTGTGATCGCTTTGTTTGACCTCAGTGTCAAAAGTCGTTCGCGGACTGCAACCTATGTGGTCACCATGTTGACGTTGGCTGTAGTGGCCGCCCTTCAGGCCAGTTATGCAAGCACGGGTCAAACCCTGTATGCATTTGGTCACATGGTCGTCAGCGATGTGATGGGCAATTGGCTGAAGTGCTTTGCCACACTGGCCATGATGGTCACATTGGTCTATGGTCGTCCTTATGCCGCTGACCGTGACATGCTCAAGGGTGGTGGCGAAATGTTTGTACTGAGTATTTTTTCGTTGCTTGGTATGTTCGTCATGATCTCAGGCAACAACTTTCTTGTGATTTACATGGGTATTGAGTTGTTGACACTGTCAAGTTATGCATTGGTTGCCTTGCGCCGTGATCACACTCAGTCCATTGAAGCTGCCATGAAGTATTTTGTGCTTGGCGCCTTGGCTTCCGGTTTTTTGCTTTATGGCATGTCCATGATCTATGGTGCCACGGGCTCATTGAACATGCAGGATGTTCTGAAGGCAGTCAGTTCGGGTCAGGTGAATCATCAAGTGCTGGTGTTTGGGGTGGTGTTTTTGGTGGCAGGTCTGGCTTTCAAGTTGGGTGTGGTGCCCTTCCACATGTGGATTCCTGACGTCTATCAAGGTTCACCGACTGCCATCACACTCATGATCGGTGGCGCTCCTAAATTGGCTGCTTTTGCTGTCACCGTTCGCATTTTGGTAGAAGGCTTGTCACCACTGGCTTTTGATTGGCAGCAAATGCTGATGTTGTTGTCGATTGCGTCTCTGGCCATTGGTAATTTGGCTGCGATTGCGCAGACCAACATCAAACGGATGCTGGCTTTTTCAACCATTTCCCACATGGGTTTTGTCTTGGTTGGCATGATGTCTGGTTTCGTGAGTGGTCAACCCGAACTCACGGGTGGTGCGTACAGTTCATCGATGTTTTACGTGATTTCTTACGTTTTGACGACTTTAGCCAGCTTTGGTGTAATTTTGTTGTTGACCCGCAATGGGTTTGAGAGTGAAGAACTCGCCGATTTTGCGGGTCTGAATCAACGTAGCCCCTTTTATGCGGGTGTGATGGCGATTTGCTTGTTTTCCTTGGCCGGCATTCCGCCCATGATTGGCTTCTATGCCAAGCTTGCGGTTTTGCAAGCCTTGATTGCATCAGGTGGCACGCTTCATTTGGTTTTGGCTGTTTTTGCGGTCATGATGTCTTTGGTGGGGGCGTTCTACTACCTGCGTGTGGTGAAGGTCATGTATTTTGATGTGCCCACCCAAACTGGCGCAGTCACTGCACCTTTTGAAGTTCATGCCGTTTTGTCCCTGAATGGTGCATTGCTTCTGGTTTTGGGTTTATTGCCAGGTGGGCTGATGACCCTGTGTGCCAGTGCCATCAAGCAAATGCTGAACAGTTGAGTTGGCTTGCTTGCGCAAATGACTGATTTGTCCCATGAGCGAGTGCCGTACACGGGTTTGATTGAAGAAAAAGTAGACAGCCAGGAGCTTTTCAAAGGCCACTTTCTTCAGGCTTTCCGTGACACGGTTCGCTTGCCAAGTTCTGCTTTGGCCAAGCGTGAGTATGTGGTTCATCCCGGTGCCGTCATGGTCATCCCTTTGCTTGAAGGTGACGATGGTCAAGTTCAAATGGTTCTTGAGCGACAGTTTCGCTACCCCATCGGTCAAGTCATGATCGAATTTCCTGCCGGAAAACTCGACCCAGGAGAGGACTGTTTTCACTGTGCTCAACGTGAGTTGCTTGAGGAAACAGGTTACTCCGCCACCCATTGGGCACATGCAGGTGTCTTGCACCCAGTGATTGCCTATTCCACAGAATTTATCGATATCTGGTTTGCGCGTGGTCTCAGTGCTGGCTCACAAAAACTCGATGAGGGCGAGTTTTTGGATGTCTTCACAGCCAACATGACTCAATTGCTCCAGTGGTGTGCACAAGGCCAGGTGACGGATGGCAAAACGTTGACAGGCGCCTTGTGGTTGCAGAATGTTCTATCGGGTGCGTGGTCTTTAGAGTGGCAAGAGGTCTCGATTGCATGAGTTTTTTGCATAACTCCATGAATTGACCCGTTTCGTGCGCTTTGTTTGTAGCGTGCTTCCTAGAATCTTCGGTATCAAAAATACTACCGGAGACCTGCATGACCCATGCTCCCCTTGCCGCTTTGCGTACCTACACCCTTGAAAACGCTGGCACTACCTCTGACGATTTAGCAGATTTCGTATCGGCTTATTTTGGCAAATCCGACCCCGATGAACTGCAAGCACGTGGCTCAACGCGTCTTCTGGCGCTGGCCAATGCGCATCGCCGCTTGTTGGATGCCGAACCCGATGCCAACGGCGTTCGGATTCGGGTCTACAACCCCAGTTTGGCTGAAGATGGTTTTGTCAGTGAGCACACCATCATCCAGATCGTCCATGAAGACATGCCATTTTTGGTTGACTCTGTCACCATGGCGGTCAATCGCAATGGCCGCGTTGCGCACTGGATTGTTCACCCTTTGCTGGCCGTTGAACGCAATGCTCAGGGGCAGGTGATTCGCACGGCAGTGGCTCATGTCACAGAGGCCAGTTCACACGCCATTGCATCTTTGATATTGGTCGAATGTGATCGCATTGTTAGCCTGGTTGAACGCGAGCAGTTGGTGTCTGATCTCTCCACTGTCTTGCGTGATGTGCGTGTGTCGGTTGCAGATTGGCTGCCCATGTTGCAACGCCTGCAAGCCGTTCGCCTGGCCTCAGAACAATCCGGTGTGGCGCTGACAGAGCAGCTTGAAGGCATTGATTTTCTACATTGGTTGGAAGACCAGCACTTTACTTTCTTGGGTGCACGCGATTACACCCTGACGCCTCAGTCAGATGGCATCCGCCTGGTGGCTGTACCTGGCTCTGGTTTGGGAATTTTGCGCAGTGAGCCGCAAACACCTCTGAGCGTTTTGCCCTCAGATGCCATGGACTTTGTTAACTCAGATCAGTTGGTATTGATCACCAAAGCCATGACACGCTCTACCGTGCATCGCCCCGCCTGGCTGGATTGTTTGTCTGTGAAGCGCTTTGATGCTGATGGAAAACTGGTGGGTGAGGCCCGGTTTTTAGGTCTTTACACCTCCAAAGCTTATGCCGCCGCAGTAGCTGCTATTCCGCTCATTCGTCTGAAAGCAGCGGCTGTGATGGCAGCCGTGGATGTGCTGCCTGAAAGCCATACGGCCAAAGCATTGCAAGCCATTTTGAATGCCTATCCACGCGACGAGTTGTTTCAAATCGACAAACCAACGTTGCTGGAGCACGCGTTGGGGATTTTGCGTTTGCAAGAAAGCCAGCGTCCCCGTGTCTTTGTGCGTCGCGACCCCTTTGGCCGGTTCACTTCGGTTCTGGTCTTTGTGCCACGCGATCGCTACAACACCGAGCTGCGCATCAAGATGGGTCTGGAACTCAGCCGCGCTTTTGATGGCGAATCGATTGAGTTCACACCCATGCTGACAGACAGTCCGCTGGCACGCATCCATTACCTGATCCGCGCCCGTCAACATGCGCCCAAAAATGTTGATGTGGCCATGTTAGAGGCGCGTGTGGCTCAGTTGGCGCAGCGTTGGGAAGACGACTGCCAACAAGCCTTGGTGCAAGTGCACGGTGAAGACCAAGGCATGCAATTGGCTGCACGCTTTGCCAATGGATTTCCGGTGGCCTATCAAGAGCAGTTTTCTGGTGCAATGGCCGCGGACGATGTGCATGTGTTGTTCGCTTTGTCTGACAGCACCCCCATGGCAGTCAAACTGTACCGTCCCATTGACAGTGCAGCTGGTTTCGTGCGGTTCAAAATTTTCAGTCGTTCCAAAGTTGCCCTCTCTGACTCTTTGCCTGTACTGGAGCGCATGGGGGCACGTGTGCTTGACGAGCACCCCTACCGGGTGCTGGATGCGCTTGAACACACAAGCGGCTCAGAGTGCTGGATTCATGACCTGGGTTTGCAACTGGGCACACAGTTGGCGTTTGCGGAAATTCGCCAACGCTTTGAATCCATGTTTGTTCAGGCCTGGCGCAAAGACTATGACAGTGATGACCTCAACCGGTTGGTGCTGGTCAGCACGCTCGATGCCCGCGCTATTGCAGTTTTGCGCGCCTACGCTCGCTACTTCAAGCAATTGGATTTTCCGTTCAGCCAAAGCTACATCGAAGCCACGTTGGTTAAAAATCCTCAGCTCGCTCAAAATTTGGTTCACCTGTTTGATCAACGCTTCAACCCACAACTGCAGCCTGACAGTGCTTCAAAAGCCTCAGAGCTGAGCTCGGCCATTGAGGCGCAACTCAATGCGGTGACCAGTCTTGAAGAAGATCGGGTGTTGCGCCAGTTCTATTTGGCCATGTTGGCAACGGTGCGCACCAACGTGTGGCAACTTGCCACCAGTGCAGAGTTCAAGCCCTACATGAGCTTCAAATTTCAGTCAAAAAGCATGCCCTGCATGCCAGAGCCCAAGCCGCTTTATGAAATTTGGGTCTACTCACCACGGTTAGAGGCCATTCACTTGCGCATTGACAAAGTGGCGCGGGGTGGCCTGCGCTGGTCAGACCGGCGTGAAGATTTCCGCACTGAAATTCTGGGGCTGGTCAAAGCCCAGCAAGTCAAAAACACCGTCATTGTCCCGGTCGGTTCCAAAGGTGGTTTTGTGCTGAAAAATCCCCCGCCAGCCAGTGACAGAGATGCCTACATGGCTGAAGGCATAGCCTGCTACAAACTGCTGCTCTCAGGCCTGCTGGACTTGACTGACAACCTGGTCAAAGGCCAAGTTGTACCCCCCCTTCAGGTGGTTCGGCATGACGAGGATGACCCCTATCTGGTGGTGGCGGCAGACAAGGGCACCGCCAGCTTTTCAGACATTGCCAACAGCGTGTCGGCTGACTACGGCTACTGGCTGGGAGATGCTTTCGCCTCTGGCGGCTCAGTTGGTTATGACCACAAAAAAATGGGCATCACCGCCCGTGGTGCATGGGAGTCAGCCAAACGGCATTTCAGAGCCTTGTCACACAACATCCAAACCCAACCCTTCACGGTGTTGGGCATTGGTGACATGTCAGGCGATGTGTTTGGCAACGGCATGCTGCTGTCGCCTCAGATTCAACTGCTTGCAGCGTTTGACCACCGTCACATTTTCATCGACCCCACGCCCGACATCGGTCGCAGCATGGCAGAGCGGCAGCGCTTGTTTCAACTGCCTCGCTCCAGTTGGGATGACTTTGACCGCTGCATCCTCTCTGAAGGCGGTGGTGTGTACCCACGCACAGCCAAAGTCATCAAGCTCTCAGACCAAGCTCGCCACGTGTTGGCCATTGAGGCCCATGAACTCTCTCCCAACGAGTTGCTTCACGCCCTGTTGCAAGCACCTGTAGACCTGCTCTACAACGGTGGCATAGGCACCTACGTCAAAGCCTCAACACAAAGCCATGCCGACGTGGGTGACAAGTCCGGCGATGCGTTTCGCGTCAACGGCCAACAACTGCGCTGCAAAGTGTTGGTTGAGGGGGGCAACCTGGGGTGCACCCAACTCGGTCGCATTGAATATGCGCAGCAAGGTGGCTTGATCTACACCGATGCCATCGACAACTCAGCCGGGGTAGATTGCTCCGACCACGAGGTCAACATCAAAATTTTGTTGGATCGGGTGGTCGAAGCGGGTGACCTCACGCTCAAACAGCGCAACGAATTGCTGGCCTCAATGACCGACGACGTGAGCCGCCTGGTGTTGGCAGACAACTACTACCAAACCCAGGCGCTGGATGTGGCGTGTCACCGCCCACAGTATTTTTTGGCTGGGCAGCAGCGCCTGATGCAATGGCTTGAAGGCGCAGGGCGACTCCATCGCCAGATTGAATGCTTGCCCACAGATGACGAGATGGCGCGCCGGCGCAAGTTGGGGCAGGGGCTGACTGCGCCAGAGGGGGCGGTGGTATTGGCTTACGCCAAGATGTCGGTGTTTGACGATTTGCTGGCAAGCACCTTGCCCGATGACCCCTATTTCAAGCGCTCGCTGCTGGCCTATTTCCCTCTGGCCTTGACGACGCGCTTTACCCCTGCCATTGAACAGCACCCGCTCAAGCGCGAGATCATTGCCACCTTTGTCGCCAACATGGTGGTCAACCGCACAGGCGCCACCTTCATCAACTTCCTGGCCGCTGAGTCAGCTGCCTCGGTACCCGATGTGGTGCGCGCATACACCCTGGCGCGCGAAGTATTCGGTTTGGAACCCCTGTGGGATCAAATTGATGCGCTTGATGGCGTGGTCTCTAGCAGCTTGCAGCTGGATTTACTGTGCAAACTCATTGCCATTGCCCAACGCGCCTCGCGTTGGATGCTGCGTGCCCGCAGCAACACCACCGACTTGCCCACCTTGATTGCGCGCTACCAGCCGGGGGCGCAAGCACTGCGCGCCAATTTGCCGCATTGGTTGCCCACGCAAACCGCCAAGCAATGGGCAGACGCGGCACAACAGTTGGTGCAAGCAGGGGTAGAGCCGCAGTTGGCCGAAAACCTGTGTGCCCTGGAGTTTATTTTCCCGGCGCTCGATCTGGTTGACCTCTCTGAGCGCGCTCAAACCAGCTTGCAACAAGCCGCGCTGGTGTATTTTTCAGTGGAAAACCTGCTTGGCTTGAGGGGATGGCGCTCACTCATCAACCGCTTGCCGACCGAGACCCTGTGGCAAACCCAAGCCAGAGGCAGTGCCAGAGACGATGTCTACGCCATCGCCATCCAGATCAGTCAAACCGTGTTGATGCATTTTGAGGGGGTATCAAGCTGGTCAGCGCACCACAGCGCAAGCATTGAAAAGCTGGCCAAATTGCTTCAAACCATCATGGCACAAGAGCCAGATTTGGCGCCGGTTTCGGTGGCTTTGAGAGAGCTTCGGCATTTGGCCTGATCAGCCTGATAGGGAAAAATGAGCTCTAGAGCTTGTTAAATAAGCTTCAGGCGCTCATGTTAATGTAGCGTCCTGCAGCTTGCCCCAGGGTTTTGAGCTGTTGGCTGTTGGTCAAGCCAGACAACCAGGGCTGCGTTTGCGCCGGACTCAAGGGCTTGCTGGAGCGCTGCAAATTTGTGGCATAGGTGGGGTCGGGCTGACTGGCTTGTCGGCTCAAACTGCGCACCTTGTTCTGCGATTGCTCTGTTTGAGACTCGGCATCAGACACCTGTTGACGCAAGCGCTGCTCATTGGCTTGCGCTTGGTCGGCTTCGCGCCGTGCTGCATCCAACCTGCTGCGCATCAGGCTGGTTTGAACCGAGGGCGTGGCGCTGTGGGTAGCGGCGAGTGCAGCCATGCTCAACTCAACGCGGTTGATGTTCGGCAGGCGAGTTTCAAGCCGTCACGTTCAAGAGCCGCCCAGTCGTTTGACCCTGGGTGTTCACCACTGGGGTGCTTTGCGTGGGTGCACTCTTTTTGTTCTCTGGCTCGGCATGTTTGGCAGCCATGTCAGCCTTTTGCTCGGACTGCTGAATTTGTGTGGGCCGTTGTGTGGGCTGAATCGAAGCTGTTTTGCTGGCGGTGACATTCATGGCGAACTCCTGGTGGGCTAAAGAGGGTTGGGTCGGCGGCAAGCCGAGGTACCTTGCGGCTGGTGTCTGACTGAGAGTTTACGAGCCTTGTGCCGCAGATTCAAGCGGCATCTGGTGTGGCCGCAGTCACAACCGCAACGCGCCGGCATACCCGGTCATTTCAAGGTAACCCTGTCCCAGCACGCGCCCATGGGCATCAAGCAACTGGCTCAACCCCTCCCAATACACCGCGCCGGTGGACTGGCGGCTGTCAAGCTCCTGGTTGTCCACCATGGCTTTGACCTGATAACGCTCGGTCACGGCAGGTGCGCCCAGTGGGCGCCGGGTGATCTGCAACCCCCATTCCACCGGGTACACACTGCCTGAGTGGGGGCTTTTCCAAAGTCGGCCAGGGGTGAAGACCACGTCTGACGCTGCCATAACTTCAGCTGCCACTTGATCCGCCGCCCGCACTGAGCCGCCCGCCCATACCGTGTCACCCTGCTGTGAGCGCAGTCGATACGCAGTCAGCGCGCTGCCATCAGTCAAATTCATGCCCAGCCAGTCCCAACCCACGGCATCGGGCGGCATCAGCGACTGGCTCCACTCATGATCCAGCCAAGCTGTGCCTTGCACCTGCAAGGTTCGCCCCGCCAGCTGCAAGGTACCGCTGGCTTGCAGCTGGGGCAGGGTGTAATAAAAACTGGCTTGGTGTGGTGCCGGCCCTTTGCGAGACCAACCTTGGTCACCTTGCAACAGCAGCGGCTGACTCTCAAGCAAGCGCAGGTCAAAAGCAAAGTCTGCCGCCGACGCCTGTGCTTGGTAGGACGTGCGGTCTCTGGTCAGCGTCCAGTCGCTCAGCTGGATGTCGGTATCGGTTTCACGGGTGTGCGCTAAGTCCACTGCGCTTGATATGGCTCCCGTGCTGCGGGCAATGCGTTGGTCGTGCCACAGCTGTTGTGCGGTCACATCGGTCACCGCCGCATGCGCAAACACCAGTTGCTTGGCTGCAAAGGCTGAGGTCATGGTTTGCGTAGACGGCACGCGTGACCTGAAAAATGTCAACTGAAAGCCAAACACCGCCGCACCTGCCTTCAATTGCCCGGTGACATACCACCATTCAATGGCGGTGTCGGGGTGGCTCCCCAGATCGCGCGGGAACTGCAGCACACGCGGCGTCCACTTGGGGGTGTGCGGCAAAGGCGTGCCACTGCCCTGTGTCAGTGCCAGGCTCGGCCAGCCCGCAGCAGATGCCAGCAGCTGACGGCGTGTGATGAAGGGTAGATGTGGCGTAAAAATATCAAAAATAAGAGCTACTAAAGCAATGAATACGAGCGCTAGAGGCCTAAATCACTTCAAACTGCCTGACAAAAACTGTGCCAGTCGCACGCTCTTGGGTGCGCCCAGCACCGTGGCAGGGTGGCCTTCTTCTTCAATTTGACCTTTGTGCAAAAAGATCAGATGGTTAGACACCTCGCGGGCAAAACCCATCTCGTGTGTCACCACCACCATGGTGCGGCCTTCCAGCGCCAAATTTTTCATCACCTTGAGCACTTCACTGACCAGCTCGGGGTCAAGCGCGCTGGTGGGTTCGTCAAACAGCATCACCTCGGGCTCCATGGCCAGAGCGCGAGCAATGGCCACGCGCTGCTGCTGGCCGCCGCTCAAGTGCGCCGGGTAAGCATCTTCTTTGCCCTCCAGTCCCACTTTGGCCAGGTATTTGCGGGCAATGTCGATGGCTTGATCGCGTGGCACACCCATCACATGCACCGGGGCTTCAATGATGTTTTGCAGCACCGTCATGTGGGCCCACAGGTTGAAATGCTGAAACACCATGGCCAGCTTGGTGCGCAGGTGTGCCAATTGCTTGGGGTTGGCGGCATGCAGCTCGCCGTTTTTGCCGGGGCTCAAATGCAGCTCTTCACCGGCGACGTTGATGCGACCCTGGTGCGGTTTTTCCAGCAGGTTGATGCAGCGCAAAAAAGTGCTTTTGCCCGAGCCCGAGCTGCCAATGATGCTGATCACATCACCGGCATGGGCGGTCAGCGACACGCCTTTGAGCACTTCATTGGCGCCAAAGCGCTTGTGGATGTTTTCAACCTGCAGTTTGAGTGGGGTGGTGGTCATGTCAATCCATGGGTGGGAAAGAGGGGGCTTCAGGCCCCCAGCAGCTCGCCGCTGCGAAACGCTGTGGCGCCGGCAATTTTGCCCAGTTCGCCGCCGGCGGTGATGTAGCGGTCGCGAATGCGGGCATAAAAACAGCCCGCCACACCTGCGGTGACACGCTGCACCTGGTTCGCCACGGGGTCAATCACCTCGGCCACCACATCGCCCACCTGCAGCCATTGACCCACTTGAGCCATGAACACCACCACGCCAGGGGCGCTTGCGTACAACGTTTCAGAGCCCGCCAGCGGCGTGGCCGGGCAAGAGGCTTGGGGCGCTGCTGGAGCGGGTTGGTCTGTCAACACACCGGCAAAGCGCAGCCACTGGGCAATGGCTTGGGCATCAAGCGCTGCCCAGGCGTGGCTCACATCGAGCTCACCGCGCAGCTCAATGGTGGTGCTGCAGCAGCCTTGCGGCAAGGGAGCATGTTGCCCATGCGCTTGCAACCGGTCGGCCAACTGCCACCAAGCGCCAGACAAACATTCGTCAATCGGGCGGTTGCCTGAGCTCTTGGCCAGCAAAATGGCTTGTGCACCCAAAAAATGCGCCAGCGGTGCCAGCTGCGGCCAACAGGCTTCTTCAGTGTAAAAGTGCAACACGGCTTCGCAGTCGCAATGCAGGTCGAGCAGGTAGTCGGCATCATGCGCCAGCAGCAGCAGGGTGCGGCGCAGGCTTTGCAGTTCGGTTTGGGGTTGCCACTGCTGCAGATAGTGACCCATGGCCTGGCGCACCAGCCGCACATTGGCCTGGGCATCATCGCCCAGCTGGGTGCGCACGGTGGGCTCAATGGCGGCGGCCAGGTCTGGGTAATGGCGGTTGAAGTTCTCAGAGGTGTCGAGCTCAAAGCGCCCCATGGGTTTGTGGTCGAGCCGCTGCGCCAGGCCAATTGGGTTGGCCACGGGCACCAACACCACTTCGCCGTGCAGCTGCCCCGCCGCTTGCGCCGCTGCCAGCACGCTGCGCAGGTGGTGCGCCACCAGCATGCCGGGCAATTCTTCAGCATGCAAACTGGCCTGAATGACAATTTTGCTGCCGCTGCCTGCCTGTCCAAAATGAAAACTGCTCAGGGTTTTATGGCTGCCCAGGCTGGGGCTGAGCAGTGGGTGGTCAATGCGTTGCATGGTGTCAGCCCTTGAAAAAAAATTCAGTCGCGCCTGGGCGCCAGGTAGGCCAGCAGGCGGCCTTCGGCCACGCGAAACAAGCCAATCAAACAAAAAGAGGCCACCAGGTAAATAGCGGCTGCTGCCAAATAGGCCTCAAACGGCAGGTAATAGGTGGCGTAAATGCGGCTGGCGGCCGAGGTGATGTCGAGCATGTTGGGCACCGCGCTGGCCAGGCTGGTGGCGTGCAGCATCATCACCACCTCGTTGCTGTAGGCTGGCAAGGTGCGGCGCATGGCGCTGGGCAGCACCACCCGCCACATGGTTTGGGCACGGCTCATGCCGTAGGCGTGGGCGGCTTCGATCTCGCCCGCAGTGGTTTCACGGATGGCACCAGCCAGCATCTCAGCGGTGTAGGCGGCGGTGTTCAGGCTGAAGGCCAGCAGGGCGCAAAAGAACGGTTCTTTGAAATACGTCCAGGGCCAGACGGCGTCCCAGCGCGCCTGAATCCACTCCAACTGCCCGAGCCCGTAGTAGATCAAATACACCTGTATCAACAGGGGCGTGCCGCGCATGACAAAGGTGTAAGCCCCCACCAAGTAGCGTGCCAGCGCCCAGGGCCCAGTCAGCAGCAGGGCAAACACCAGCGCCAGCACCCCTCCCACGGCCAAAGAGGAGAACAACAACCAGAGGGTAATGACAATGCCGTTGCCAAACAGCGCCAGGTTGTCGGGCTCAAAAATAACGGCCCACTCCATCACAACTGCCCTCGTTTGGTGCCCAGGCTGTAGCGCGCGTTGACCTTTTGCAAGGCATACAGGCTGACCGACGAGTAAATCAAAAACAGCGCGCCGGTGAACAAGAAAAACACAAACGGCTCGCGTGTGGCAGCACTGGCTTGCTTGGCCAGGTAGGTCATTTCTTGCAGGCCAATCAGGCTGACCAAGGCGGTGGCTTTGATCAGCACCAGCCAGTTGTTGGTGAAGCCGGGCAGGGCGTAGCGCACCATTTGTGGCAGTGTGATGCGCAGAAAAGTTTGCCAGCGGCTCATGCCAAAAGCCCAAGCGGCTTCCATTTGGCCCTTGGGAATGCTCAAAATTGCACCCCGAAATGTTTCGGTCATGTAGGCGCCGTAGATAAAGCCGATGGTGATCACGCCAGCGGCAAACGGCTCGATGTCAATGGTGGCCTCAGACCCCAATTTTTCCAGCAGCGTGTTGATGCCAATGGTGCCGCCATAAAACACCAGCAGCATTAGCACCAAATCAGGGATGCCGCGAATGATGGTGCTGTAAAACGTGCCCAGTGCCACCAGCACCGGGCGGCCGGAGAGCTTGGCCGCCGCACCCAGCAGCCCCAGCACAATGGACACCACCAACGCGCCCAACGACACCCCCACGGTGAGCAGGGAGCCGTGCAAAATGACCAGCAGATAAGACTGAATGTGGGGTGTCATGTGAGCTGGCGCCCGCTTCAAGCCAAGGCTGAAGCGGGCTCTATGTCATGCAGATTACTTGCCGTACACGTCAAATTTGAAATATTTGTCGTTGATGGCTTTGTATTTGCCGTTGCCACGAATCGCCTTGATGGCTGCGCTGATTTCTTTCTTCAGGTCGCCTTGGCCTTTGCGCAGTGCCACGCCTATACCAGTACCGAAATACTTGGGCATAAAGAGATCTTCACCTTTGACTTCGTAGGCTTCGCCACCGGGTTTACCCAAAAAGCCGCCGCCCACTTCCAAAATATCGGCCACGGTGCCGTCCAGACGACCAGCCTTGATGTCGAGGTAGACCTGGTCTTGCGCGTCATAAGACACCACTTCCACGCCCTTGGTCTTGAGTTCGCCCAAAGCGTATTTTTCTTGGGTAGAGGCTTTCAAAACACCAATTTTTTTGCCTTTGATCGAAGCTGGGCCGGTGTATTTCACATCTTTCTTCAGCACCACTTTGCTGGGGGTGTTGTAGTACTTGTCAGAAAAATCGACCTGTTTCAAACGTTCTTCGGTGATCGACATCGAGCTGATGATGACGTCGTATTTTTTGGCCATCAAGCCCGGGATCATGCCGTCCCAGGCTTGCTCGACAAACACGCAGTTGCGTTTGATTTGCTCGCACAGGGCGCTGGCAATGTCCACATCAAAGCCGGTGGGTTTGCCGTCAGCGGTTTTGAAGGTGAAGGGTTCGTAGGTAGGGTCAATGGCCACTTTGAGGTCTTTGCCTTGGGCGAAGGCGCTGGCGCACAGGGCACCAATGGCAGCAGCTAACAAGAGTTTTTTCATGGAGCAACTTTCTCAAAAAAGCCAAAGCGGTGTTTTGGCGGGTTAATAAAAAATTAAAAGTTGATTCTACGGTCAGGCCAGCAAGCTGCAGGGGCAGGTTTCTACCAACTTCATGGTCTTTACGACAACCCAAATGCTGAGTCTGTTTGCCCTGTGGTGGGTGCGATTCAGAGGTTTTGGTCTGGTTTTCAAAGTTGCCCACAACTTTGAATGTGAAACACTGGGTTGGTGGTTGCACCCGGCTCTGAGGGTTTAAACCGGCAGGGCGACTGGGTCAGGGGCGTGCGGTTTTGGGGTGAAAGCACGCGCGGGGCTGATAGCTCAGTACACCCAGTACCTTCTTCGCGCGCATTTCACCCCAAAGCCCGGTCCCCTGACCCAATCACCCTGCCTGACGTTGCTTGGACTCGGAGATTTATAAGAAAACAGCCTGTAGCCCATGTATATCAAGCACGAGTAGCTATGAATATTTTGGATTTTGTGACCGCATTTTTTTCATTTCGACCCCGATCAGCAGCCACACAGATAAGGCGTGGTGGCTGGGTCAGGTGACCGGGCTTTGGGGATGAAGGCGCGCGAAAGTGGTGCTGGCGTACTCAGACCTCAGCCCCGCGCGTGATTCACCCCCAAAACCGCATGCACCTGACCCAGCCGCCGCGCCGTGCTCGCAACACCAGTGCAACAGCACACCGACAGCGCTTAAAGTCGCCAGCCAAAGGCCGCTCACGCACGCATCCACAGCGCGCGCCACAGCATCACCGGCATGTCCCAGGCATTCAGTTTGGGGCGGGTGCGCCAGGTGGCGAAGTCAAGCGCTTCGATTTTGTCCAAAATGCGCAGGCCGCCTTGCACCACCAGCCGCAGCTCCCAGCCGGCGCGGCCAGGGATTCGGCATGCAAGTTTTGAGCCTTTTAGCATCCTAGACCTTGCACTGCTTGCATAAGAAGCTATTAAAAACCTAGCGTTTTCAGAATGCCTGTTGGGTTGTAAATCAGCCTCTGTCACGCCAAACTGCGCCATGGCCTGCTGGCTTGGGTACCAGCGCCCGCGCGCCACATCCACCCCCACGTCTTGCCAGAAGTTGATCAACTGCAGCGCGGTGCAGACCAGGTCGCTTTGCGCCAGCGACACCTCATCGGTCACACCATACAGGTGCAGCAGCAAACGCCCCACCGGGTTGGCCGAGCGGGTGCAGTAGTCCAGCAGTTCGTCATCCACCGCGTAGCGGTGCTGGCTGGCCGTGTGGCGAATGTCTTGCTCAAAGGCATCGAGCAAATCAGCCAGCAGCGGCACTGGCAAGGCATGCTGTGCGATCACCGCCGCCAGTGGCTCAAACACCTGCGGCCACCTGCCGCTGTGCGGCTGCTGGTGGGCGGCGGCGTGCAGGTCTTGGCGGAACTGCGCCAGTGCCGCCAAGCGCTCAGCGGGCGTGGCCGTGCCTTCGTCAGCCAGGTCGTCAGCGGTGCGGGCAAAGTGGTAAATGGCGGCGATGGCGGGGCGCAGGTGCGCCGGGCACAGCACCGAGGCCACCGGAAAATTCTCGTAGTGCGTGACAGGATTTTTCAATTGAATAGAATTACTAACCAATGGGTCATTAATTTGATGGGTATTTGAAAGAGGTCACTTCATGAATTCAAGGCATGCGTGGATGGGGTTGCAGCGCTTGGCGGCAACTATAGCGGCTGGTGCATTGCTGGCTGCCTGCAGCAAACCGGCGGTGACGGTGGAGCCGGTGCGGGCGGTGAAGCTGCTCACGGTGGGCACGCAGGACAGCACCAGCACGCTGGAATATGCCGCCGAGGTCAAGCCACGGGTGGAGTCGCGGCTGAGTTTTCGGGTCGGTGGCAAGCTGACCCAGCGCCCGGTGGCACTGGGTCAGCATGTGACAGCGGGCCAATTGCTGGCGCAAATCGACCCGCAAGACCTGCGGCTGGGGCTGGATGCGGCGCAAGCCCAGGTGCAGGCGGCGCGCACCAACCGGGACTTGGCCGCGTCTGATGCCAAACGTTACGCCGAGTTGAAGGCGCAAAACTTCATCAGCGGTGCCGAGCTGGAGCGGCGCGACGCGGTGCTCAAAGCCGCTCAGGCACAGCTGGACCTGGCGCTTGCCCAGGCCAGCGCCCAGGGCAACCAAGCGGTGTATGCCCGGCTGCAGGCCGATGTGGCCGGCGTGGTGACTGCGGTGTTGGCCGAGCCCGGCCAAGTGTTGGCAGCGGGCACCCCGGTGCTGCAAGTGGCCCAAGACGGCGCGCGCGACGTGGTGTTTGCGGTGCCCGAAGACAAGGTGGCGCAGATCTTGGTGGGGTCTGAGGTGTTGGTCAAATCGTGGTCAAGCGGGCGCAGCGTCAAAGGCCGGGTGCGTGAGGTGGCCGCCAGTGCCGACCCCGTGACCCGCACCTTTGGCGTGAAGGTGGCCATGGGCGCGCAAGACGATTTGCCACTGGGCAGCACAGTCACGGTCCGGCCTGCCAGCGTGCAGCACAGTGGTGTGCCGGTGATCAAATTGCCCACCAGCGCGCTGTTTCAGCAAGGCCAAAACAGCGCGGTGTGGGTGTTGGATGCAGCCAGCATGACGGTCAAGGCACAGCCGGTGCAGATTGCCACAGCCGACGGCAACGACGTGGTGGTGGCGAGCGGCTTGCAGCCTGGCATGCAAGTGGTGGTGGCTGGCGTGCATGTGCTGGCGGCCGGTCAAAAGGTCAGTATTTACAAGGAAAATAAGCCTGTAGCGCTTACCAGTATTGCACAGACAGCTACTGAAAGTGTAGCTCCTGAGGCACCTCAAACCCCTGCGGCAGCGGCCTCAGCGGCAGCCAAGTGAGCCCAACATGAGTGAACACCACTTGCACCCTGAGCGGGGTTTTAACCTCTCACGCTGGGCCATTGAACATGCGCCGTTGACCCGGTTTTTGATGATTGTGCTGATGGTGCTGGGCGCCACGGCTTATTTTCAGCTGGGCCAGGACGAAGACCCACCGTTTACTTTTCGCGCCATGGTGGTGCGTGCCTATTGGCCCGGTGCTACAGCGCAGCAAATGGCCGAGCAAGTGACCGACAAGCTTGAAAAAGTGCTGCAAGAGGTGCCCTATGCAGACCAGATTCGCAGCTACTCCAAGCCTGGCGAGTCGCAAATCACCTTTCAAATCAAAGACTACGCGCGTGGTGCTGAGGTCTCGAACGTGTGGTACCAGGTGCGAAAAAAAGTGGGCGACATGCGTGCCACCTTGCCGCAAGGGGTGCTGGGGCCGTTTTTCAATGACGACTTTGGCGACGTTTATGGTGTGATCTATGCCCTGCAAGCGCCCGGCTTCAGTTACGCCGAGGTCAAAACCTTTGCCGATGAGGTGCGCCAGCAGCTGCTGCGCGTGCCCAATGTGGCCAAGGTTGAGTTGTTTGGGGTGCAAGACGAAAAGCTGTTCATCGAAATTTCGCAACAGCGCCTGGCCCAGCTGGGGCTGGACATGAATACCGTGCTGGCACAGTTGGCGCAGCAAAACGCGGTGGAGTCAGCCGGTGCCATGCACACCCCGCTGGATGTGGTGCAAGTGCGGGTGGCCGGGCAGTTCAAAGCCATTGAAGAGCTGCGCGCCATGCCCATTCGTGCCGCTGGCACGCAACTGCGGCTGGGCGACATTGCCAACATCCAACGCGGCTACACCGACCCGCCCAGTGTCAAGGTGCGTTTTCAGGGGCAAGAGGTGGTGGCGCTGGGCGTGTCCATGACCAAAGGTGGCGACATCATTGCCCTGGGCAAGGCGTTGCGCACTGCCACCGGGCAGATTCAGGCCAGCTTGCCGGTGGGCGTGACGCTGGGGCAAATCCAAGACCAGCCGACCTCGGTGGCGACCTCGGTCAATGAGTTTGTGCGGGTGCTGATTGAGGCCGTGGTGATTGTGCTGGCGGTGAGTTTCATCAGCTTGGGGCTGCACAAACGCCCCGGTCAGCAGCCGCTGTGGCGGCGCTGGACGCTGGATGTGCGCCCTGGGCTGGTGGTGGGCATCACCATTCCGCTGGTGCTGGCCATGACCTTTTTGGCCATGCATTACTGGGACATTGGGTTGCACAAAATCTCATTGGGCTCGCTCATCATCGCGCTGGGGCTGCTGGTGGACGATGCCATCATTGCCGTCGAGATGATGGTGCGCAAAATGGAAGAGGGCTTTGACAAGGTGCGCGCCGCCACCTTTGCCTACGAGATCACCGCCATGCCGATGCTGACCGGCACGCTGATCACCGCCACCGGCTTTTTGCCCATTGGCATGGCCAAAAGCGCCACCGGTGAATACACCTTTGCCATTTTTGCGGTGACGGTGATCGCGCTGGTGCTGTCGTGGCTGGTGTCGGTGTACTTTGTGCCGTATTTGGGCACCCGGCTGCTGAAAGCGCCGCCGCATGTGGCCGCCGGCGCCCAAGCTCAGGCGCATGAGATGTATGACAGTGGCTTTTATCTGGCTTTTCAAAAGGCTGTGAACGCCTGCATTCGCCACCGCTGGCTCACCATTGGTGCCACCGTGGCGCTGTTTGGGCTGGGCGTGCTGGGCATGGGGCGGGTGCAGCAGCAGTTTTTTCCGGACTCCAGCCGCCCTGAAATCATGGTGGACTTGTGGTCTGCTGAAGGTACCTCTTTTGCCGCCACCGAAGCCGTGGCCAAGCGGGTGGAGGCGCGGCTGATGCGCGAGCCGGGCGTGACCTCGGTCACGCAGTGGGTGGGATCGGGTGTGCCGCGCTTTTATTTGCCGCTGGAGCAGGTGTTTCAACAAACCAATGTGTCGCAACTGATTGTGTTGCCCCAAGACTTGCCCACCCGCGAAGCCCTGCGCAAGCAGCTCCCCGCCCTGCTGGCGCAAGAGTTCCCCGAGGTGCGTGGCCGCGTCAAGCTGCTGGCCAACGGGCCGCCAGTGCCGTACCCGGTGCAGTTTCGGGTGATTGGGTCAGACCCCATGGTGCTGCGTGCGCGCGCCGACGAGGTCAAGGCCGTGCTGCGCGCCAGCCCCAACACGCGCGGCGTGAATGACAACTGGAACGAAGCCATCAAAGTGATGCGTCTGGAGGTAGACCAAGCCAAAGCGCGTGCGCTGGGCGTGACCAGCCAGTCGATTGCGGTGGCGGCCAAAACCATCTTCAACGGCAGCACCGTGGGGCAGTTCCGCGAGGGCGACAAGCTGATCGACATCGTGCTGCGCCAGCCGCTGCAAGAGCGCAACGCCATCACCGACATTGCCAACGCTTACTTGCCCACCGCCGCTGGCAAGTCGATACCGCTGACCCAAATTGCCAAACCGGTGTTCACCTGGGAGCCGGGCGTGCTGTGGCGCGAGAGCCGTGACTACGCCATCACGGTGCAAAGCGACATTGCCGAGGGCATGCAAGGCGCCACGGTGACGAACCAGCTGCTGCCCGAGCTCAAAGCGCTGGAGGCCAAATGGGCGCGGGCCGGCGAGGGGGCTTACCACATCGTGGTGGCTGGTGCGGTGGCCGAGAGCGCCAAGGGGTCAACCAGCATTGTGGCGGGGGTGCCGGTGATGCTGTTCATCACCTTCACGCTGCTGATGCTGCAGTTGCACAGCTTTAGCCGCGCTGTGCTGGTGTTTGTGACCGGGCCGCTGGGCATTGCCGGGGTGGCTGGGGCGCTGCTGCTGCTGAACCGGCCGTTTGGCTTTGTGGCGCTGCTGGGGGTGATTGCCTTGATGGGCATGATTCAGCGCAATTCGGTGATTTTGATTGACCAAATTGAGCAAGACCGTGCCCGTGGGGTGCTGGCCTGGGAGGCCATTGTGGGAGCCGCCACGCGCCGCCTGCGCCCGATTGTGCTGACTGCAGCTGCCGCCGTGCTGGCCATGATTCCGCTGAGTCGCTCGGTCTTTTGGGGGCCGATGGCGGTGGCCATCATGGGCGGGCTGATCGTGGCCACGGTGCTGACGCTGCTGGCGCTGCCGGCCATGTATGCGGCATGGTTCAGGGTCACACCCACAAGCAAATAGCTTGGGCAGGCTGGGTCAGGCGCTTTCTGACCCAGTGGCTGAGGTTGTGAATTGATATGGTTTTAAGAGCTACTCACGATTATTCCATAAGCGCTAGAGCCTGATTTGTTATAAATTTTCAGGGCTTGAGTTTCTTGAGCAGCGCTTCGATTTCCAGCTTGCGACCCGCATCAGCCACCTCGCGCCCAGGGCGGGGTGCGGCTTTTTGGGCCGCTTCCAGGTGGCTGATGGCCTCGGCGGTTTTGCCCTGGTCGGCCAGCACATCGGCGTACAAAAAATGGCTGTCAATGCCATTGGGGTTCAGCGCCAGGGCTTTTTTGAACAACTCGTCAGCCTTGGCTTTGTCGCCAAAGCCCAGCGGCCAACCTGGCACCTTGGCATACAGCGTGGCCAAGCTGGTGTAGGCCGAGCCGTCGAGCGCGGTGCCGTCGATTTGAATGGCTTGCTCGAACAGCAATTTGGCTTGTTTGGCCAGCGACAGTGCGCCCAAGCCGCCTTTGGCACCGGCCTCGCTTGACACGGCAATGCCGTGCCAAATCAGCGGCTCAGCCAGGTTGGGGTGGCTCTCGGCCAGCTTGGCGGCCAGGTCTGCCAGGGCGTGGTAGGCGTCGGCTTGTTGCTTGGCATCTTGCTTGTATTTGATTTGTGCCCACTGGTCTTGCAGCGGGCGCACCAAAGATTCGTCATTGGCCGCAAAGCAGAGGCTGCTGCTGAGCAACAGGCCAGTCAGAGCCAGGGAGAGTGCGTGTTTTTTCATCGGGTTTGCTCTTTGTAAAAACTTCAGGCGTTAAGCGTTGGGGGTTTTGGCGTGGTGTTGGATGGTGGCCAGCTTGCCGGCTAAGCCGCGGTCAATCAGGCTGGGGGCTACGCCATTGAGCCAGGCAAACAAGCGCTCTGGAAATCCAAGGTGCAGTTCAAGGCGGTTTTGCGCCATGGCTTTGAGCACTGCCGTGGCCACGGCCTCGGGGCTGTCACTGGCATTGCCCAGGGCGCGGTTGAGGGCATTGACCGCCGGGCTGTTGAGCGCGGTGTCTATGGCGCGAGGTGCCACATGCAGCACGTGCAGCTGGGTGTTTGCCAGCTCGCGACGCAGACTTTGCGAAAACCCGCGCAGCCCGGCTTTGGCGCTGGAGTAAGCGGTAAACCCAGCAAACGGCAAGCTGCCAAAGGTGGAGCCGATGTTGACCACACAGGCTTGGGGCTGGGCCAGCAGCTGGGGCAGCAAGGCTTGGGTCAAGCGCATGGGCGCCAGCAAATTGGTTTGCAGCACCTGCTCAGCGCAGTCCCAGGATTGGTCTTGCAGCAGGCCAAAGGCGCTGACCCCAGCGTTGTTGATCAGGCCGTTGATCTGGAAGGCTTGCGCGGCTTGGGTGAGTGCGTTGACCCCATCAGTTTGGGTGAGGTCAGCCACGCACACCGTGGCGGCTGCACCCAGCTGGGTTTGCAGCGTGTGGAGCTTGGCCGCGTCGCGCCCGGCCAGCAACAGCTGGGCGCCGTGTTGCACCAGTTGGCGCGCCAAAGCTTGACCCAGCCCACCGGTGGCACCGGTGAGCAAGAGGCGGGCGGTGTTCAGTTGCATGGGGCAGCCTGGTGCGCAGACAAACCGTGGAACACGTCGCCATAGAGTTTGAAAAACACTTTGGCGCAGCGCAGCACTTCTTGCTGGTCGGCGGCATCCATTTGCTCCAGCAAACCGGCCAGGTGCTGGGTGTGCTGCTGGTCAAGCGTGCCATGCGAGCGCAGGTAAGAGAAGGCCGCGTTGGGCAGGCTCAGGGCGTGCTGAATTTTGTCAGCGGCCATCAGTGCCAAGGCCACGCTGGTGCCCTCGAGCACAAACACCATGCCAAAAAAGCCCGCCGGGTTGCCGCGTGCGATCAGGTCGTAGGCGTAGGCCACCATCACCTCGGCAGGCAGGTCGGGGCGGCTGGCACGCACCGCGGCGGCATCGCCGCCGGCAGCGGTGATGTCGTCCAAAATCCATTCTTCATGGCCAATTTCTTCTTCTATGTATTCAGCCACTGCCCGGCGCAGCCAGGCCAGCCGCTCGGGCAGACGCCCCCCCAGTGACATCAGCAGCGGTGTGGTGTGACGCACGTGGTGGTAGGCCTGGCTTAAAAAAGCCAGGTAGTCAGGCAGCTGGGCACGGCCTTGCAGGCAGTCGGCCACCAAGGGCGCGGATAGCAGGTAAGCGCGGTCGGTTTGGGTGGCTGTGGCGAGTTGTTCGTAAAAGCTCATGGGGTAGGGTGGTCAGCGGGTGGGTTGTAGAGGGTTTCAAGGCGGCTGGCAAACTGCTCTGCAATGGCGCTGCGCTTGGGGCGGCCATTGCCTGTGGCCAGGCCATTGGCCAGGGTCATGGGTGGGGCGATGAGCCAGTGTTTGACTTGGGCGTAGTCGGGCAACTGACGGTTGGCATACGCCATGGCGGCAGTGATGTGCGACTCGGTCATGCCGGGCATGGGCGCCAGCACCGCCACCAACCAAGGGCGGGCATCGCCCAGCACCACCGCTTGCAGCAAGGCGGGCTGTGCCAGCAAAACAGATTCAACCCACTCTGGCGAGATGTTGCGGCCAAAGCTGGTGATGAGCAGGTTTTTGCTGCGTCCCATCAGGTGCAAATGGCCTTGGGCATCCAGCGTGCCCAGGTCTCCGGTGGCAAATTCGTGCGTTGCAGCCGCTGGGCGGGTTGTTTCAGGGGGCGGGGTTTGGCCGGTGTAGCCTAAAAATGCCGAGGTTTGCAGCAAGACTTCACCTTGGCTCAGACGCAGTTGCACATGCGGCAGCACGCGCCCCACACCGGTGCTTTCGTCGCCTGGCAGATTCAGGCTGACCACTGAGCCGCATTCAGTCAAGCCATAGCCCTCGTAGGCGGGAATGCCGGCCTGGCGCGCTTGGCTTATGAAGGCTGCGTCAACATGGGCGCCGCCCACAGCCACAAAGCGCAGGCTTTGCGGCGCGCGCTGTTGGGTGAGTTGCAAGAACAGCAACCAGGCTTTGAGCAGCTCTGGCACCAAAATCATGCTGCTGGGTTGGACGTTGAAAGCCATGTGTTGCAGCGCTGCCGGATCAAACCCCGCCATGCCGCGCCAGCCCAAGCTGGCCAGCGGCGGCACATGCACCGGTGAGCCGTTGAGCAAGGCAGCATAAATGCCGGCGGTGTTTTCCAGCAGCAAGCTCAATGGCAACACGACCAAATGCCGCTGAATGTCCAAGGGTGCCAAACTGCTTTGCACCGCTTGCGCGGTGGCCATCAAGCCACTTGCGCTGAGGCAAACGCCCTTGGGTGCGCCGGTGCTGCCAGACGTGAAAGACACCTTGCAGCAGGCTTGGGGCAGGTTGTGCGGCGCCACTGGACGACGCAGAAAGCTGTGTGAGTCTTGTGTCCATTCACACACAAAGCCCAGATTCAGGGCGGTGATGCGCTCGGGTTGGTCGGTGTACACCGCATCGGCCTGGGTTTGGGTCAAGGCATTGACCATTTGCTCGGGGCTGAAGAAGGTTGGCAGAGGCAAATGCACGGCACCCATGGTCAGCGTGGCCAAGTCGGCCAACACCCAGTTGGCGCTGTTGTCTGCCAGGACGGCAATCACTTGGGCGTTGGCAAAGTTTGCCGTCAGTGCCTGCACCTTGCGCAATACCTCTGCGGCGCTGAGCTGCTGGCAAGCGTCTGACAGCACCAGCCGCTCCCCCTGAGCAGCCAATGCGTCCAAAAGCCGGGTGGCGCTCATGCCTGGGCACTCATGCGGAGCAAGGCCGATTTGATTTTGCCAACAGCCACCACGGGCTGGGTGTCGTAGTAGCTGCCCCAAGCATCGGCTTGGCCGTTTAGCCTTTCGGGGTTGGCGGCAGCCAGTGCCAGCGGTGGCAAACCCAGTTTGGCAAAAATGCCCAGCAGCTCTTGGGTGGCGGTGGAGGCGACCCATTCAAACCCTTGCTGGTTGAGATGCTGCGCCAGCGCATGAAACAGATAAATGCTGCTGCCAGATTTTTTGGCGGCCAAGTGACCCACTTCCACCACGCTGTGGCGCGCAATGGGCAAGACAGACAGATGTGACATGGCTTGTTCAATGGGTGTGTCGAGGTAGCGTTCAAGGAAAAGTGTGGACGCTGCTGCACTGCGCCAGCCTGCCGCAGCCACGATGGCACCACGCTGTTCAAGCACCATGAGGTCGGGTGTGAAGGTGCTGACTTTGGCGTTGTAACGCGCATCAAACACCTGCTTGATGAAGTCTTCAGCCTGTTGGCGGCGCGGTGAATCAACACCTATGTGGATGGCACGCAATGTGGACATAGGGTTTCGAGATAACTTGCGCTGGGTGTTGGGCATGGAAAAACCGGGTTTGAGACGTTGAAAATCTGAAGTGCAGTCTAAAAATCGTTTCTTAAGTTGGTCTTAACTTTGCAGTCAGCAACAGAGCAAGCTACAAGCCTGGGTTTGCACGGGTTAAAATTCTGAGTTGACCTAATTGCAGGGTTGAGTTTGAAGAGCTCTGCAACAGTTTGCGCGGGTGGCGAAATTGGTAGACGCACCAGGTTTAGGTCCTGACGGTGGCAACACTGTGCGGGTTCGAGTCCCGCTCCGCGCACCACGATGAGAATTTGCCTGATTTGGTTTGGCAGCCGCGCTGTCAACCAAGGGCACAGGAGTGTCTGATGTGAGCCCGTTTATCGGGTGGTGCAGCGGGTGCTTGATTACCTATCTAATTTTGGAGATGTCCCATGGCCGTAGTTGTTGAAACTCTTGAAAAGCTTGAACGCAAAATGACTTTGAGCTTGCCTGTGCAAGTCATTCAGTCTGAAGTGAGCGCCCGGTTGAAAAAATTGGCTCGCACCATGAAGATGGACGGCTTTCGTCCAGGCAAAGTCCCCATGCAAGTGGTGGCACAGCGCTATGGTTATTCCGTTCAATATGAAGTGATGAATGACAAGGTTGGTGAAGCCTTTTTTAACGCGGCCAATGAAGCCAAGTTGCGCGTGGCGGGTCAGCCCAAAATCAGTGAAAAAGAAGGTGCGCCAGAAAACGAACTCAGCTTTGAAGCTGTGTTTGAAGTGTTTCCAGAAGTCAAGATCGGTGATTTGACCGAGGCTGAAGTTGAAAAAATCTCTACCGAAGTGTCTGAAGCTGCCATCGAAAAAACGATTGATATCTTGCGTAAGCAACGTCGCACTTTCTCGCAACGTCCACACGATGCTGCCGCCCAAGACGGCGACCGTGTCACGGTAGATTTTGAAGGCAAGATCGATGGCGAAACTTTTGAAGGTGGCAAAGCTGAAGACTTTCAATTTATTTTGGGCGATGGTCAGATGCTCAAAGAATTTGAAGAAGCTACGCGTGGCATGAAGACCGGCGAAAGCAAAACCTTTCCACTGGCATTCCCCGCGGATTACCACGGCAAAGATGTGGCTGGCAAAACGGCCGATTTCATGGTCACCGTGAAGAAAATTGAAGCCGCGCATTTGCCTGAGGTGAATGAAGCTCTGGCCAAGTCATTGGGCATTGAAGACGCAAGCGTTGAAGGTCTGCGCGCAGACATCAAGAAAAATCTGGAACGTGAAGTGAAGTTCCGTTTGCAGGCACGCAACAAAGCCGCCGTGATGGATGCCTTGGTGGCCAAAGCTGAGTTGGACTTGCCAAACGCCAGCGTTCAGGCAGAAATGCAACGCTTGCTGGAAGGTGCCCGCGCCGACTTGAAGCAACGGGGCATGAAAGACGCTGAAAAAATGACTATTCCTGAAGATGTGTTCAAGCCGCAAGCTGAGCGCCGTGTTCGCTTGGGTTTGGTGGTGTCTGAATTGGTGCGTGCCAATGAATTGCAAGCCACCATGGATCAAATCAAAGCCCACGTGCAAGAGCTGGCAGCCAGCTATGAAAAACCGTCAGAAGTGGAACGCTGGTATTTCAGCGACCAAAACCGTCTGGCTGAAGTTGAAGGTGTGGTGCTGGAAAATAACGTGACCAACTTTGTACTGGCAAAGGCCAAAGTGACTGAAAAAGCAGTCACTTTTGACGAACTCATGGCTCAAAACTGAGCACGCTAACATCCGTTTAAAACGGTTGATATTGGGGCTTGTGCGGGGCTTGTGGCTCTGCATTCAAGCCCCATTTGTTTTAGTGGTTTGATTTTTGGCTACAGTCCTATAAGTTTTTTGGAGTCAAGATGAATTTTGAAACGAATGCAATGAACCCCCAAGGATTGGGCATGGTACCCATGGTGATCGAGCAGTCTGGTCGCGGTGAGCGGTCTTATGACATTTACTCTAGGTTGCTGAAAGAGCGGGTGATTTTTTTGGTTGGCCCCGTGAATGATTACGTGGCCAATTTGGTGGTGGCACAGTTGTTGTTTCTGGAAAGCGAAAATCCAGATAAAGATATTTCTTTTTACATCAACTCCCCCGGCGGGTCTGTCAGCGCTGGTATGGCGATTTTTGACACCATGAATTTCATCAAGCCACAAGTCTCGACTTTGTGCACAGGCATGGCTGCCAGCATGGGGGCATTTTTGCTGGCCGCAGGTGAAAAGGGCAAGCGCTTTGCCTTGCCAAACTCAAAGATCATGATTCATCAGCCTTCAGGCGGTAGCCAGGGTCAAGCCACAGAAATTGAGATTGCTGCACGTGAGATTTTGAAAACCCGTGAGCAACTCAACCAAATCCTTGCAGAGCGCACCGGTCAACCCCTGGAGCGGATTTCACGCGACACTGAACGTGACTACTACATGTCGGCGCAAGAGTGTCAAGAGTACGGTCTGATTGACCAAGTTATTTCCAAAAGGGCTTAGTTCTCATGGCCGAAAAAAAAGGCTCCTCAGGCGAGAAAACTCTGTATTGCTCGTTTTGCGGCAAAAGTCAGCACGAAGTTAAAAAACTCATTGCCGGACCCTCGGTGTTTGTGTGTGATGAATGCATTGATTTGTGCAATGAAATCATTCGCGATGAATTACCCGCCACCACAGAGACGGCTGCCAAAAGTGATTTGCCCACACCGTCCGAGATCAAAGCCAATCTTGACAACTATGTGATCGGCCAAGAGCCTGCCAAGCGCATCTTGGCAGTGGCGGTTTACAACCACTACAAACGGCTGCGTCATCAGGAAAAATCGGCCAAGGACGATGTGGAGTTGTCCAAAAGCAATATTTTGCTGATTGGTCCTACGGGCTCTGGCAAAACCTTGTTGGCGCAAACCTTGGCTCGGATGCTGGATGTGCCATTTGTCATGGCCGATGCCACCACGTTGACCGAAGCTGGCTACGTGGGCGAAGACGTTGAAAACATCGTGCTCAAGTTGCTGCAAAGCTGCAATTACGAAGTTGAACGCGCGCAACGTGGCATTGTGTACATCGATGAAATCGACAAAATTTCACGCAAATCAGACAACCCCTCCATCACCCGAGATGTATCTGGCGAGGGGGTGCAGCAAGCGTTGCTTAAATTGATTGAAGGCACCATGGCCAGTGTTCCGCCACAAGGTGGGCGCAAACATCCGAATCAAGATTTTGTTCAGGTAGACACCACCAACATCTTGTTCATTTGTGGTGGCGCATTTGCTGGCCTGGAAAAGGTCATTGACAACCGCACAGAATCTTCAGGCATCGGTTTTGGTGCTGCCGTTAAAAGCAAACAAAATCGCAATTTGACTGAAGTTTTCAAAGAGGTTGAACCTGAAGACTTGATCAAATTTGGGTTGATTCCAGAGTTGGTAGGGCGTATGCCTGTGGTGGCCACCTTGGGTGAGCTCAGCGAAGACACTTTGGTGCAAATTCTCACTGAGCCTAAGAACGCCTTGGTCAAGCAATACAGCAAACTGCTTTCCATGGAAGGCGTTGAGCTTGAAATCCGCCCCAACGCCCTGAAAGCCATTGCCAAAAAAGCGCTGGCTCGCAAAACGGGGGCACGTGGTTTACGGTCTATTCTTGAACAAGCTCTGATTGACACCATGTTTGATTTACCAAACACTTCTAATGTTGAAAAAGTGGTGCTGGATGAGTCCATGATTGAAGAGAACAAGCCACCACTGTTGGTTTACCGCGAGCAAGCCAAAAAAGCCTGATTCACAAAGATTGACCTTTGTGACATTGATTTTTTTGGCTCTTTAGAGCTGCTTTATTGACAGGTTTTTTGAGGATTTCACATGCCCGGACACGTCCCTTTGCCCGCTACGCCCATCGATTTGCCTTTGTTACCATTGCGTGATGTGGTTGTTTTTCCGCACATGGTGATTCCGCTGTTTGTCGGACGACCCAAAAGCATCAAAGCGCTTGAAGCTGCTATGGATACAGATCGCCGCATCATGTTGGTGGCACAAAAGGCTGCTGCAAAAGATGATCCTGTGGTTTCAGACATGTTTGACATGGGCTGTATTTCAACCATTTTGCAAATGCTGAAGTTGCCAGATGGCACCGTGAAGGTGTTGGTTGAAGGGCAGCAGCGCGCCACAGTCGCGCACATTGAAGACGGTGAACATCTTTTTACTGCGACTGTGCTGCCTGTTGAATTGGCGGCTGAGCCAGAGCCTAAGTCGCGTGCCAAAGTCAGTGAAATTGAAGCTTTACGCCGTGCGGTGATGCAGCAGTTTGATCAATACGTCAAACTCAATAAAAAAATTCCGCCTGAAATTCTCACATCCATTGCCGGTATCGATGACCCAGGTCGTCTGGCTGACACGATTGCGGCACACTTGCCATTGAAATTAGAAAACAAGCAGGCCGTGCTTGACTTGCCAAGTGTGCGCGATCGCCTGGAAAATTTATTTGAGCAAATTGAGCGTGAAGTCGACATACTGAATGTCGATAAAAAAATCCGTGGCCGGGTGAAGCGGCAAATGGAGAAAAATCAGCGCGATTTTTACTTGAACGAGCAAGTCAAGGCGATTCAAAAAGAGTTGGGTGAAGGCGAAGACGGTGCCGACATCAATGAGCTTGAGAAAAAGATCAAAGCGGCCAAACTGCCCAAAGAAGCTTTGAAGAAAGTTGAAGCTGAACTCAAAAAGCTCAAGCTCATGTCTCCCATGTCGGCCGAAGCCACTGTGGTTCGCAACTACATAGATGTCTTGACTGGTTTGCCGTGGGCAGCCAAAACCAAGATCAAACACAACTTAACCCATGCTGAAACGGTTTTGAACGAAGATCACTATGGCTTGGACAAAGTGAAAGACCGAATTCTTGAATACCTTGCTGTTCAACAACGGGTAGAAAAGGTCAAGGCGCCGATCTTGTGTTTGGTGGGGCCTCCTGGCGTTGGTAAGACATCGTTGGGTCAATCCATTGCCAAAGCTACAGGCCGAAAGTACGTGCGCATGGCGTTGGGTGGCGTCAGGGATGAGGCTGAGATTCGTGGCCATCGCCGTACCTACATTGGCGCAATGCCAGGCAAAGTTTTGCAAAGTTTGACCAAAGTTGGCACGCGCAACCCGTTGTTTTTGCTCGATGAAATTGACAAGCTAGGCACGGATTTTCGCGGTGACCCTTCCAGTGCATTGCTTGAAGTGCTCGACCCCGAACAAAATCACAAGTTTGGTGATCACTACGTTGAAGTTGATTTTGATTTGAGTGATGTCATGTTTGTGGCCACTTCAAATTCAATGAATATCCCGCCTGCGTTGCTTGATCGCATGGAAGTGATTCGGCTCTCTGGGTATACCGAAGACGAAAAAACCAACATTGCACTTAAATACTTGCTGCCCAAGCAGTTGGGTAACAACGGCGTCAAAGAATCTGAATTGTTGATCACCGAAGAAGCCATGCGCGATATCGTGCGCTATTACACACGTGAAGCTGGCGTGCGCTCGTTGGAGCGGGAAATTTCCAAAATTTGCAGAAAAGTTGTCAAAAGTTTGCAACTTAAAAAGTTAAAACCACAGGTTGTTGTCAAAGGCGACAACCTCAATGACTTCTTGGGCGTTCGTAAGTACGACTATGGTCGCGCAGAAAAAAATAACCAGGTGGGGCAAGTGGTGGGTTTGGCCTGGACTGAAGTAGGTGGGGATTTGCTCACCATTGAAGCCGCCATGATGTCGGGTAAAGGTGTCATTACGCGAACCGGTTCCTTGGGTGATGTGATGAAAGAATCTGTTGAGGCGGCACGAACTGTTGTGCGCAGCCGGTCACAGCGTTTAGGCATCAAGAATGAATTTTTTGAGAAAAAAGACATTCATATCCATGTACCAGACGGCGCAACCCCTAAAGACGGCCCCAGTGCAGGTGCTGCTATGACAACTGCCTTTGTTTCTGCCATGACAGGTATCCCTGTTCGGTGTGATGTCGCGATGACTGGTGAAATTACTTTGCGTGGTGAGGTCACTGCCATTGGTGGTTTGAAGGAAAAACTCTTGGCTGCTTTAAGAGGGGGAATCAAAACAGTTGTGATCCCTGAAGACAACGCCAAAGACCTGCAAGACATTCCTGACAATGTCAAAAATGGTCTTGAAATTTTGCCTGTTCGCTGGATTGATAAGGTGTTGGAAATTGCTTTAGAGCGCATGCCCACTCCCATTTTTGAAGACGAACCAGTCTCGACTGCTGTTGCACCTGTGCAAGTCGTTGCCGAGGTCACTGCAACGGTTAAACACTGATAATTTTTTGCAATGGCTTGCAAAATTTTAGAAAATAACCCTATAATACGAGGCTTGAAACGCGGGAATAGCTCAGTTGGTAGAGCGATACCTTGCCAAGGTATAGGTCGAGAGTTCGAGCCTCTTTTCCCGCTCCAGTGTTTCATGTTTCACAAGTTTATTGCTTGTGATTTGCGGGAATAGCTCAGTTGGTAGAGCGATACCTTGCCAAGGTATAGGTCGAGAGTTCGAGCCTCTTTTCCCGCTCCATTTTTTAAAAAAGGGAAGCTTCGCTTCCCTTTTTTGTCAGTTTTTATGGCGCGATAGCAAATCGGTTATGCAACGGATTGCAAATCCGTCTAGCCCAGTTCGACTCTGGGTCGCGCCTCCAGGAAAATATGGCTTGTTTTTATGCGTAAAGCCCCGTTCAAATCAATTACGGGGCTTTTTTGTTTCAAAATATGACTGTGCCCGAGTGGTGAAATAGGTAGACACATCGGACTTAAAATCCGCCGCTTCGTGAATAACGGGCATACCGGTTCGATTCCGGTCTCGGGCACCATTTAGCAGTTTCAGACAGTCTCAAAACACCTCAAAACCCGCTTCTCTCATAGGGAACGCGGGTTTTTTTTGCCTTATCGGGTTTCAGGCGGTATCATGACATACCGACAAAATGACGGTACTTATGACGGTATCAGCACATACCGACAAACAGAGATACCGTCAAAACACTGATTTGGGGCAAATATGGCACTGACAGACACATTCGTTAAGCAAGCCAAACATAGCGGTGGTGCGGCTGGTGACAAACACGCTGACGGCGGCGGCTTGTATTTGCTGGTGAAGGCGGCTGGCAAGTACTGGCGCATGGATTACCGATTCGCCGATAAGCGCAAAACGCTGGCGCTAGGTACTTATCCCGAGATCAGCTTATCGGTGGCCAGACAACGGCGTGAGGCAGCACGCAAACAACTTGCCCACGGCATCGACCCCGGTGCAGCCAAACAGGAAGCCAAGGCAGCACAGGCGGCAGTGCTGGCCAACACGTTCGAGCGGGTGGCGCTGGAGTGGCTGGACAAAACCAAAGCTGATCGCATGGCCAGCACGCAAGCCAAGGTGACGACGTGGCTACAGAAAGACGTTTTTCCCTACATTGGCAGCATGGCGGTATCGACCATCGGGGCGCGTGACGTGCTGGGCGCATTGCGTCATATGGAAGCCCGTGGCGCATTGGACTCAGTGCAGCGCGTCAAACAAATCTGTGGGCAGGTGTTTCGCTACGCGGTGGCCACGGGCGGCTGTGAGCGTGACGTGACGCAAGACCTGAAGGGCGCATTGGCCAAAGCAGCACCTGGCCACTTTGCAGCCATTACCGACCCCAAACAGGCAGGCGCTTTGATGCGAGCCATTTACGCCTACCCCGGACACCCGCAAGTCACCACGGCTTTGAAGCTATCGGCCATGCTCTTTGTCAGACCCGGCGAACTGCGCGGCATGGAGTGGACAGAGCTAGATCTGGCAGCGGCTGAATGGCGCATACCCGGCAGCAAAATGAAAATGAAGGTTGACCACCTTGTCCCTTTGTCCACGCAAGCGCTGGCGCTGATCGAGGGCATGAAGCCATTGACCGGGACGCGGCGCTACGTTTTCCCCAGCATCGGGCGAAGTGAAGACAGACCCATGAGTGAGAACACCATCAACAGCGCACTGCACGCCATGGGCATCGACAAAGAAACCCACACTGCCCACGGATTCAGAGCCATGTTTCGCACCATTGCAGACGAAGTGTTGGGCGAACGTGTTGATTTGATCGAACACCAATTGGCGCATAACGTCAAAGACCCGCTGGGCAGGGCGTACAACCGCACGTCGCACCTGCCAGCACGCATTGCCATGATGCAACGCTGGGCGGACTATTTGGACAAGTTGCGCATTGGCGCAGACGTGATTCAGTTGCCAGTCAAGGCGGCATGAAAAGCACTGCGAGTTAAACTAAGTGCTACAAACTACAGGCAACACCATGCACACGTCAACGCTCAGAGCCGCAGGCGGTTCAATTGCAGTCACCATACCGCAGGCCATGGCCAAAACCACCGGACTGCACCCCGGTGACAAAGTGAACTTTGAATTTGACGCTGGGCGGCTGGTCATTACCCCCGTGCAGCGGCGCAGGTACAGCCTGGACGACCTGCTGGCCATGCAGGGCGACAAGCCGTTGCTGATCGACAAGGGCTGGGACACCATGCCCCCCAGCGGACAGGAAGCACCACTGTGACCCGCACCACCTGGCAGCGCGGCGACATTGTGGTGGCCAACTTTGACCCCACGCTGGGCATGGAGCAACAAGGGCGCAGACCTGCCATTGTGGTGACGCAAGCGGCGCTGAACAAGCTGGGCATGATTGGTGTTTGCCCCATTACGCAAGGTGGCCTGGCAGCACGACACACGGGCATGGCGGTATCGCTGACAGGCACCGGACTGCAAACCGCTGGCATTGTGCTGGTGCATCAATTCAGGATGATCGACCCGGCGCAGCGCAAGTTAACGCTGATCGAAAAGGCGCCCGACTATTTGGCTGAAGAAGTCAGGGCGAGAGTGGCGGCAATGCTGGACTGACAGTTTTTGACCACGCCTAGCCCGACGGGGCGAAAAGCAGATTACCCCTGATCTGCCTGGCGCTGGTTCATTCTCAGGGCGTAGAGGGGGACGTGATGGATTTGGACAATGATGACTACATTCCTGGCCTACATGACCCGTCATCAGTGCCATTCGATGTACGGGTTTCCAAATTTGAGGCACACCTACGCGAGTGGGTTGATTTTGATTTAGCCGTTCACATAGCCGCTAGAGCACAAATTGCTCTCAAAGATTGTGAAGACGGCTTGGCAATGATTGGGCCAAAGTTGGATGAGTATCGGAGCTTTGTAAAAACACTCCCTGATATTCTTGATGCGGGGGCTGATGCAGCGCATATTGGGGGTGTAGCAATAGAGGCGCTGATGACAGTTTCAAAAAAAGAGATTGATCGCAAAAAGAATCTTTCGACCGCTGGTGTAATCGGGGCTAATGCAAAGCACCGCAGTATTCGGGAACTCAAAATTTGGGCATTGAATGAAGCAAAGACTCAGCTTGTGGACGATAAGAAAATTGCACGCTACCTAGCGAATAACCTGCCAGAATTTTTGAAGAATGCATCGAAAGACCCGCAACGCCTGATTTACGACGCACTTCGCAAAAACAAAAAACTTTGATTTGATACGGCTGGCTTGCCACACGTAACGGCTGGCCTGGTAAGCGTAACGGCTAGCTGGCCATACGCAAAAAAAATAGCAAATCCGCACGACATTCACCCCGTCAACTTTCAAAAGGACGGACACAATGTCAAAAGGTTTCGGATTCGATAAAGGCCGCAAGCCCACCACCACGGTGAGCACCCTCAAGCCCACGGCAACAGCGCCAGCAACACCCCCAGCACCCGTTACAGCGGTGTTTGATCGACTGCCAGATAACGCATGGCTACGCGAGGCGCAACTGGTGCGCAGCGCAAAGAACCCCGACAGTGCCATTGCCCCATTGCCATTTTCAGCACCAACGTTATGGCGCATGGTGAAGCTGGGCAAGTTCCCCAAGCCCACCAAATTGAGCACCCGCGTGACGGCATGGCAAGCTGGGCAGGTAAGGGCTTGGATGGCAGCGCAGTCCGCGGCGTAAGGGGTGCAACATGACACACAACACCCAGCAAAAAGCCCCCAGAGCTTGCGACTCTGAAGGCTTGCACTCTGACGCCAACGTGTCGGATTTTCGCAGCCATGCACCCATTGGGCAAGCCCATGACGTTTATTTCTGGGTTTGCGAGATTGGCAGTTACGCGGTGGCATTTGGTATCGGCGTGATCTTGGCACGGATGGCGGCATCATGAAGCAACCGACCACACCAAAAACCCCAGCCATTGCAGAACCGCAAGACCTGGTGTTGACCACCACCACGAAAGAGCCACGGGTAAGCACCCAGCAACTTGCAAAGTACCTGGGCAACAAACACCGAAGCCTTTTTGAGCTGGTGCAAGACCATCGTGCTGACTTTGAACAGCTTGGAATACTTCGGTTTCAAACCGGAGTAATCGACGGACGTGGTCAGCCTGAAAAGTTTGCCATGTTGAATGAAGATCAAGCCACGCTGGCGCTGGCGTACAGCAAAAACACAAAGCGCGTGCGTGAACTGAAAGTGAAACTGGTCAAAGCGTTTGGAGACTTACGCCGGGCGGCAGCAATGCGCAAGACCGAGTACCTGCCCGAGTACCACCACCTGCATGATGCCCTGCACGTGCTGGCCAACGGTTCACCCAACGAGCGCCATGTTCACGCGAACGTCAATCGACTGCTGAACAAGTTTGCAGGCATCGAATCTGGCCAGCGTGCCAGTGCTGCACTACCCCAGCAAGCGCTGTTGATCGTGGGGCAGTTGGTGGCATCAAAAACCGCTCAAGGCGCAACAGACCACCATGATGCTTACCCTCGCATCAAAAACAGTTTGCAGGCGTTGACGGGCGTTATCGCGTTGGAGGTGGCTGGCCATGCGTAGCACCACCAAGCGTAAAGGGCGCGGACGTTCAGCCAAGAGCATGATCTTGATTGAAGCATCACGGCGCATCTTGCAGGAAATACAGCCTTGTTCTATCAGGGCAGTTTGCTATCGGCTTTTCACTCAAAAGCTGATATCAGATATGGGCAAAAAGAGCACGGGCGCAGTAGGTGAACAGCTTGTTTTTGCCCGTGAGACAGGGCTTATCCCCTGGGCTTGGATTGTTGACGAAACCCGTGCTGCTGAAACCGTGGCCTCATGGGACAACCCCGAGCAGATCATTGAAACGGCGGTGGCGCAGTACCGAAAGGACTACTGGGCTATGCAACCACGCCGGGTAGAGGTATGGAGCGAGAAGGGCACGATACGCGGCACGGTGGCACCGATTTTGAAGAAGTATGGGGTGACGTTTCGCGTGCTGCATGGGTATGGAAGCGCCACAGCTATTCACGGTATCGCAGAGGAAACGCTGGCCAGTGAGAAGCCCATGGTTGTTTTCTACGTTGGAGATCATGACCCCAGCGGACGGCATATGTCAGAGGTTGACTTGCCCAAGCGCATTGCACGCTACGGTGGCAGCGCGTCAATCATTCGGCTGGCCTTAGATGATGATGACGTGGGGGAATACAGCCAACTGCCATGGTTCCCCGTGGGCGACAAGATCAACGACACCCGTTACCAGTGGTTTACCAAACGCTTCGGTCAACGGTGTTGGGAAGTTGATGCACTACCCCCACCAGAGCTTAGATCGCGGCTTGATTCTGCCATTGCGGCTGTGTTGGATTTGGACGCATGGCAGCACGCGGTGCGCATCGAAAAGGCCGAAACGGACTCCATGAAAAGCATCATGGGTTACTTCAAAAGGAGTATTTCCGGGCTAGACCCAAAATACTCTGAAGGCGGTGCGCATGGCTAAAAAATCACGCGTTGACCAAAGCCGTGAGCCGGGCGGGTACTGTGCTTTACCCTGGTGCGTGATCGACTCGCAGGCGTACCAGAGCCTCAGTTACCCGGCGGTGGCGCTGCTGATCGAATTGGCACGGCAACGACAAGGCGGCGATAACGGGCGCTATTTGTTATCCGGGCGCTACCTTGCGACACGTGGCTGGCGTAGTAGAGACGTGATCGACCGGGCGCGGCGCGAACTGCTGGACGCAAAGCTGATCTACCAGACGGTGCAGGGGCACAGACCCAACAAGGCCAGTTGGTTTGCCCTAACCTGGTACAGCTTGGACAAGTTGCCGGGTTATGACGCTGGCGCAGTGGAGGGATTTAGGCGCGGCATGTACAACACCTTCAAGCCGTCAACACCTGCCCCAACGCGAGAAGCCTTGTTTGAGAAGTGGCGCGGACACGGCAAAACGGCATCAACCAAAATTAACATGCTTAGCCCGGCTGGCGGACTAGAGAAGCCCGCTATAGACCCGGCTGGCGGACTAGAGAGTGCAGCTAGACCCCCGGGAGACGGGGCTATCAGGGCACTTTTACCCCCCCTCTCTAGCCCGGCTAGCGGACACCCTCTAGATTTACCATTCTGTCCCGCTGAATCTTTGACTGCTGGCAGCAAGGCAGTGAAGGCAACGACCCCAGCGGCAACGACAGAGCCATGGTTTGAACCCAGATAATCCATTAGAGATTTCGATGTTTCAAGCGAGTCCGAACTTGTGCAGACTTGGGTCAATTTCAGCTTGAGCCCAAAGGCCCTCAAACCACTTTCGTCGCCGTCGTGCCAAAGCC
>NZ_JAQURE010000015.1 GCF_028715765.1 Rhodoferax sp. | reverse complement strand
GGCGTTGCGTCAGCGGGCCGCTTTGGAGGGCCTCAATCAACGCTTCGCCGGAATGAAGCTGCCGCCGCTGGCCATGCGCATCGGCCTCAACACCGGCGAGGCCATCGTAGGTAAAAAATCGGGATGGTCAGCAAAATCATCGCCAGGCTGTCCATGACGCAGCCCAGAAAGATGTAGATCAGCAAAATGGCCACCATCACCAGCAGCGGGCTCAAGTGGTTGGCCTGCACCCAGGTGGCCAGCTCCACCGGCATTTGCGACAAAGCCAGCGCGGTGTTGAGCATGTCAGCGCCCAGCAGCACCAGAAAGATCATGGCGGTGGCCTGCGCCGTGCCCAGTGCGCTGTCAATCAAGCCCCGGGTGCGCATGCCGCCCGACACCACCGCCAACACGCCGCATGCCGCCGCACCAATGGCAGCCGCCTCAGTGGGGTTGGCCCAGCCGCCGTAAATACCCACAATCACCACCACGAACACCAGCAACACCGGTGCCACTTGCAGCAGGGCTTTCAGGCGCTTGGCCCAGCTGGCACGTGGGCCCGCCGGACCGGCATTCGGGTTCATCGTCACGATGATCTTGATGACCAGCATGTAGCCCAGCATGGCAATCACGCCCGGTAGCACCGCCGCCATAAAGAGCTTGCCAATCGACTCCTGGGTCAGGATGGCATAAATCACCAGTGGGACGGAGGGCGGAATCATGATGCCCAGCGTGCCACCCGCCGCCAGTGCGCCCGTGGCCAGTGAGCCTGAGTAACCAAAACGCTTGAGTTCAGGCAAAGCCACCTGGCCCATGGTGGCCGCAGTGGCCAGCGACGAGCCACAAATCGCACCAAAACCGGCGCAAGCGCCAATGGAGGCCATGGCTACACCGCCTTTCATGTGGCCCATGAACGCTTCCACAAATTTGAACAGCGCCGAACTCAAACCGCCGTGGGTGGCAAACTGCCCCATCAGCAAAAACAGCGGAATCACCACAATGTCGTAGTTCGACAGGCGGGCGTAGGCCAGGTTTTTCAGGAAGTTGAGAATCGGCAGCGCTTCGCCACCAGTCAGGTAAAAATAACCCGCAGCCCCCATGGTGAACATGGCAATGCCGATGGGAACCCGCACCACCAGCAACACCATCAGGCAGGCAAAAATAATGCCGCCAATTGCAATGCCACTCATGCAGCCACTCCGTTGTGGCTGGCATCGGCGCTATGGCTCAGACGCCAGTGCAAACCCACCATGTAAAAACCGGCCAGTGCCAGCAGCAAAAAGCCGGGCACCATGAGCATCTGGGCCATCCACACTGGCCAACCCAGAATCATGCTGGTTTCACCGGCCTCTTTGATCGCCAACGCGCCCACGGCGGCACGCCAGGTGATCACCGCGCCAAACAAGCCCACAAACAGGGAGCCAAAAGCGTCTAGCCGGTGCACCGTGGCCGGGCTGGCCTTTGCCGTGAAGAAGTCCACCTTGACATCGCCGCCATTGAGGTGGCAATAGGCAAAAAAACTGGCCGAGGCAAAGGCCGCCGCCATTTGCAACACCTCCACGTCACCCGGCACCGGCGCTGAAAAGAGCTTGCGCCCCACAATGCTGACGATGCTCATGAGCACGATGGCCACAAACGTCACGCCGCCACCGATGGCTGACACCTTGGAGGCACGAAACAACAGCTGCCCCATGCGACCAAATGCGAGCGATGTGGCGCCTGGCGGGGCACCGGGAATGGGCTCTTGCATCAACACTTCTCCTCTGACGCCGTCCGCATGGGGCGGATCAAATCATTGATTTTTTTGGGGGGTACCTGTGTGACACATGCCACACAGGTCGGACGGCATCGCTGCTTACTTGACCGCGTATTTGGCGATCAGGGCGCGTGCGTTTTCCAGCAACGCCTGGCCGTTGGCGCCTTTGGCAGTGACCGCCGCCACCCAGTCTGCGGAGACTTGCTCGCCGGCCTTCTTCCAGCTTTGCAGTTCTGCGGCAGGAATCACGTTGTGGGTGTTTTTCTCGGTGAGCTTTTTGCCAATGCCATCAGCCGCCAGAAACGTCTTGCCAATCTGACCCGACAAGGCCAGCCCGCTGTTGTTGTCGATGACCTTTTTCAGGTCAGGCGGCAAACTCTCGTATTTGGCCTTGTTCATGGCAAACATGAAGGTCGAGGTGTAAATGGCGGGTTCTGTGGGGTCGGTTTCTGAATGGAACTTGACCAGCTCCTGAATCTTGACCGAGGGCACCACTTCGTAGGGCACCAGGGCGCCGTCAATCACCGACTTGGCCAGCGCCTCGCTCACCGCTGGCACGGGCATGGCCACCGGTGTGGCGCCCAGAGCGGCCAGCAACTTGTTGGTCTGGCGCGTGGGGGCACGCACTTTCAAACCCTTGAGGTCAGCCATGGTTTTGATGGGCTGCTTGGTCATGTGGAACACACCGTCGCCATGCACATGTAGCGCCAGCAGCTTGACATCTTTGAACTCGGCGGCGACGTTCGGATGGGTCTGAACAAAATCCCACAGCGCCTTGCTGGTGCCTTCGGGGCTTTGCATCATGAAGGGCAGCTCGAACACTTCAGATAAGGGGAAACGTCCCGCCATGTAGCCTGGCAGCACCCAGGTCACATCGACCACACCATCTTTGACCTGGTCAAACAACTGGGGCGGCGTACCACCGAGCTGCATGGACGGGTAAATCTGGCATTTCATTTTGTCGCCGGATTCCAGCGCAATCTTGTCGCACCAGGGCTGGATGAACATCTTTTGCGCGGCCGAGCCGGCAGGCAAAAAGTGATGCACCTTGAGGGTGACGGTTTGCGCGGATGCAGCCAGCGCAGCACCGGCCAACACCGAGAGGGCAGCGATGGATTTCAGGGAAGTTTTCATGGTGTCTCCTGTTGTAAAAATAAAGTTCGTGTCATCCAAATGGGAGGGTGGCGGGTGCTTCAAGCAGCGTGTATCGGCCCGGGCCAAACGGCGGCCGGCACCATGACCTCGCCGCGCATGACCAGCCGGGCCGTGCGCAGCAAAGCCGCTTTGGTCACTTTTTGCGCATCCTGTGCGTCCAGACCCAGGGCCACACTGAATTCGCCGGTGGGGTGCTCAACCGATACCGTGGGCTCACTACCGGACGGCATGACCGCCACACCGTCGCAGACCGAGGTTTTCAGCACACACGCCGTGCCGACGGTAACCGCGGCCAGCACACCAATGGCGTCATGGCAGACATGCGGAATAAAACTGCGCGTGCACAGGCTGCCGCCCGCACGCGGTGGCGCAATCAAGGTCATCTTAGGGTAGTTTTTCTGACTGACATCGCCCAGACCCATCTTGAGGGAAATCTGCAAGCGCAGCGCTTCCAGCCGGCGCTTCAGGTCATCGTCTGCATTGAGTTCAGCCACGCTTTCATAACCTGTGCGACCCACGTCAGAGGCCTTGAACAGCACCAGCGGCATGCCGTTGTCAATGCAGGTCACATCCAGCGTGAAGGCTTCAAAACCGTCACTTGCCACGGTGATGCGGTCACGCACCTGGCCCGTGGGCAACAAGCCCGCACAGATCGAGCCTGCTGTGTCGAGGAAATTGATGGTCACCGGTGCGGCCGTGCCGGGCACACCGTCAATGCGCGCATCGCCGGTGTAATTCACCTGTCCCCCACGCGTCACGACTGTGATGTCGCACTGCATGTCGGTGTTGCGGGTGAGCACCCGCGCTGTGGTGGTGTCGCCCTGCACCGCCACCAAGCCGCGCTCGATGGCAAAGGGTAGCACGGCAGCCAGCATGTTGCCGCAATTGGGCGTGGTGTCTACCGTGTCTTTTTCCGGCTGGAGCTGGGCAAACAAAAAATCCAGCGCCACGCCGGGTGTCTGGCTGGTGCTGACAATGCCAACCTTGCTGGTCAGAGGGTGCGCCCCCCCCAAGCCGTCAATCTGGCGACGATCCGGCGAGCCCATCACGGCCAGCAACACACGGTCACGGGTAGCCGTGTCAGTGGGCAAGTCACTGGCCAGAAAAAACGGCCCGCGTGAGGTGCCGCCGCGCATGAAATAACAAGGAATGGCTGTTTGCATGGGGCGGATTCTGGCCTGATCTTGAGCCCGGCAAAAGCCAGCAGCACCACTAGCAGTTATAGCAAATCAGCATAGATTCGAGTGAGCTATGGTTAACCCTAGCTATGGGTGTTTACCGGCCGGGCGCAGAGAGCATCCAACGCACACCGCTTATCGCTGCGTGTGCGTGGCTGCGCTTGAACGAGTCAAAACACTTTTTCAAGTGCAATCAAACCTGCAGCCGTGTTGGAGATGGGGATGTGATAGTGGCTGTGCACCTTGCGCACACCGAAGCCGTCGCCCGCGACCAAGCTGGCGCGCATAGCCAGCCACATCAGCAGCTCAATGCCCTGGCTGCCGGCTTTGGCCACCAGCTCGTGGTTGGTGTACTGCGTGGCCCACTCAGGGTTGCTGACCAGGCTTTCCATGAATTGGAGGTCAAAAGCCTTGTTCAGAAACCCGGCGCGCTCGCCTTCAAGCTGGTGGCTGAGGCCACCCGACGCAATCACTGCCACCTTTTTGTTGCTACCCCAGCTGGCGATGGCCTCACCCACCGCGCGACCCAGGGCGTACACACGACGTGCGTGGGGTAGCGGAAACTGTACGGTGTTGATGCAGATTGGCACCACCGTCACCGGGCAATCGCCCTGTGGCCAGAACAGTTTGAGCGGCAGGGTGCAGGCGTGGTCGACCAGCATTTCCTGACAGGTGGTGATGTCAAAGTTTTGCTGAACCAGGTGGTTGATGAGGTGCCACGACAAATCTACCTCACCCTGGAACGGTGGCAGTGTGGGTATACCCCAGCCTTCGTCAGCGTTGTTGTATTGCGCAGCCGCACCCACCGCAAACGTGGGCATCTTGTCCAGAAAAAAATTCAGTCCGTGGTCGTTGTAAAACATCACCACCACGTCGGGCCTTTTCTCTTGCAGCCAAGTCTGCACGGGTGGGTAGCCGTCAAAAAAAGGCTTCCAATAGGGTTCTTGCTGCAGTCCCTTGTGAATCGCGCCGCCTATGGCAGGCACATGTGAAGTGCCCAACCCACCGATCAATGTTGCCATGTGTGTCTCCTTTATTGGCCCGCTGCAACCAGCATGGCTTTGAACTCGTCTTTGGTCATGCCGGTTTGCTGGGCACCAATGTCTTGCATATCTAACCCAAAAATACCGGCGAACTTGGCCAGGTAATAGGCGTTGCCTCCGGCATCAAGCAGTTGCAGCACGTTTTTGGCGCGAATGGCTGCCGCCTGCACTTCAGTCAGGTTGAATTTGCGCATGTAGGCATCTTCGTCTTTCTGGAATTCAGCACGGTGGTCTGCTGAATTGAATGAAAAACACATTTTGTTGAGTGCATAACCGCGTCGCGCCAGTTCGCCATCAAACGGATGAGTGCCCGGTATGGGGGGTAAAGGTGTGTGGGTAGCCACGAAAAATCTCCTGTTGTTGACATGAACGGGGTGAAGTATGGCGAGCATCGTTCATAAAATAAACAGATGTATTCACATAAGAAACATGAATAAATTAGATCAATTTACCGCCCCCACCAAACGTGATTGGAACTACGCTGATTTGGACGGCCATTTGCTGCAACTCCTGGTGGCGGTGGTCGAAGAAGGCACCATCACCGGTGCAGCGCAACGCCTGGGTGTGACGCAGTCAGCGGTGAGTCATGTGCTGGACAAGCTGCGTGTGATCACTGGCAACCCGCTGTTTGTGAAGTCGGGGCGGGGCATCGTGGCCACTGCACACGCCGAACAATTGGTGCACAAAGCCCGCGAACTGCTGACTGCGCTGGAAGGGTTTGCCACCTGTGGCGAGTTTGACCCGGCTCGCTGGCGCTGCACCTTCACCATTGCAGCCAACGACTTTCAACGCGAGGTGCTGTTGCCCCCGCTCATGGCCTGGCTGCGCAGGCAGGCGCCCGGGGTGGTGCTGCGGGTCATTGCGTCCAACATTCCCAGCCTGGACATGCTGCGCCAGGAGCACTGCCAACTGGTCATCAGCCCGCGGCCACCAGACGGCGGCGATGTGATGCAAAAGCGTCTGTTTGAAGATGATTACTGCGTGTACTTTGATGCCAGCCAGCGCGACGCGCCACGTTCATTGGCAGAGTATCTTGCAGCCCAGCACATCACTGTGCTGTACGAGCCGCGCCGCCCGCTGGATCTGGATCAGTGGCTCAGCAGCCAGGGCATAGCGCGTAACTTCCAGGTGCTGGTACCAGGCCTGGCGGCACTGCCTGCTTTTGTGCGCGGCACTCAGCTGCTGGCCACTGCGCCCAGTTTGCTGCATCAGCACCTCTTCAAAGACTTGAGCCAGGCCAACACCCCCATGCCATGTCCCAAGATGCCCATGTACATGGTGTGGCACAAACGCTATCAAGATGATCCTTCTCATCGCTGGCTGCGATCGGGTTTGGGCCAAATTTCACTGCAAGTCATGGGTGACACAGCCCCAGTTGTCGCGGGTCAGCCCTGTGATTTGTCCTGACAATTGACCATCAACGAAAGCCCACCATGGATCTGAAACAACTGGAATATTTTGTGCGTGTGGCCGAGCTTGGCAGCTTTACCCGCGCGGCGGTAGCGCTGGACATTGCCCAACCCGCCCTGAGTCGCCAAGTGCGCCTGCTGGAGGTGGAATTGCGTCAAACGCTGCTGACGCGCAACGGCCGGGGTGCGCTGCCCACCGAGGCCGGCAAGCTGTTGCTGGCACATGGACGCGGCATCTTGCACCAAGTGGAGCGCGCGCGCGAAGAGCTCGGGCGTGTGCGGGGCTCACTTGCGGGCAGAGTGGTCGTGGGCTTGCCTACCAGCCTGGCGCGGGTGCTGACTGTGCCGCTGACGCGCACCTTCCGCGCCGAATTGCCCGATGCCACCATCTCCATTACCGAAGGCTTGTCGGCCGCGCTGCAAGATGCGCTGCTGGCTGGGCGGCTGGACATTGCACTGTTGTACAACGCGCAGCCCAGCACGGAGCTCGATATCAGTGTGTTACACGAAGAAGACCTGGTGCTGGTTCAGCACCGCCCGGCGGTAGCTCCGCAAGACCTACCCACTGGCTCAATCACCTTGGCTGAAGTCACCAAGTTGCCACTGGTGATCCCCAGTCGACCCAATGCGTTTCGCATGCAGCTGGAAAACGAAGCAGCCAATATTGGCAAACGGCTGAACATTGCGCTGGAGATTGACGGGGTGTCGGCCATTCTGGACTTGGTGGCCGAAGGCGTGGGCTGTGCGGTGTTGTCGCGCAATGCGGTGCGCAACGCGCCTCGCCCGGCCAGTTACGTGCTGCGCACCATCACTGAGCCGGAGTTGCGTGCCAAGGTCGCGCTGGCCACCAGTGCATTGCGCCCTGCCACGTTGACACAGCAGCAGACACAGGCGTTTGTCAAGCGCGCCGTGCAGCAAGGGTTGCGTTGTGACTGATTTTGTACCACGATGTTCTGAACGCTCGCGACCCCAGACGCAGCCTCGATAATGGTCACCCCATGGCTGTACCTTTCCACATCGACTTTCCTGAAGACCTGCCTGTCAGTGCCCGCCGCGAAGAAATCATGGCCGCCATGCAGGCGCACCAGGTCATCATCGTGTGTGGTGAAACCGGCTCAGGCAAAACCACCCAGCTGCCCAAAATTGCATTGGCTTTGGGGCGTGGGTTATGCAACTACCCCAAGACTTTGCCTGACGGCCGCCCTGCACCGCGCGGCAAACTCATTGGCCACACCCAGCCGCGCCGGATTGCGGCCAGCAGCGTGGCCAAGCGCATTGCCGAAGAGTTGCACACGCCGCTGGGCGAGGTGGTTGGCTTCAAGGTGCGCTTTCAAGACCGCCTGAGCAAAGACGCCTCGGTCAAGCTCATGACCGACGGCATTTTGCTGGCCGAAACACAGACCGACCCACTGCTCAAAGCCTACGACACGATCATCATCGACGAGGCGCACGAGCGCAGTCTGAACATCGACTTTTTGCTAGGCTATTTGAAGCAAATCTTGCCACGGCGACCCGACTTGAAGGTGGTGGTGACCAGTGCCACGATTGATGCGCAACGCTTTGCTGATCATTTTGCATCTCGCAATGGCTCCGCGCCCATCATCATGGTGTCTGGCCGCATGTTCCCTGTGGAGCAACGTTACCGCCCGTTTGAAGAAGCGCGTGACTACGACATCAACAACGCCATGGCAGATGCGGTGGACGAGCTGTGGCGCGACGTGCACCACAGTGGCGACATTCTGGTGTTTTTGCCTGGCGAGCGCGAAATCCGCGAGGCGGCTGACCACTTGCGCGGCCACCTGAGCCACAGCGCGGTGTTTCGCAACGCCGAAGTGTTGCCGCTGTTTGCCCGCCTGAGCCAAGCCGAGCAAGACCGCATTTTTGACAGCCACAACGGTCGGCGCATTGTGCTGGCCACCAATGTGGCAGAAACCTCGCTCACTGTGCCAGGCATCAAATACGTGGTTGACGCAGGTACAGCGCGCATGAAGCGCTACAGTTTCAGAAGCAAGGTGGAGCAGCTGCTGGTTGAGCCCGTCAGCCAGGCAGCGGCCAACCAGCGTGCCGGGCGCTGTGGCCGGGTGGCCAACGGCATTTGCATCCGGCTGTATGACGAAAAAGATTTTGCAGGTCGCCCCCGGTTCACTGATCCTGAAATTTTGCGCTCCAGCTTGGCTGGGGTGATTTTGCGCATGAAGTCGCTGCATTTAGGCAGCGTCGAAGACTTTCCGTTTCTTGAAGCACCTTCAGGCCGTGCCATTGCCGACGGCTACCAATTGCTCAATGAACTCGGCGCGGTGGACGATGCCAATGAGCTCACTCCCATGGGTCAAGAGTTGGCCAAACTGCCGCTGGATCCGCGCGTAGGACGCATGATTCTGGAAGCCCGATCGCGTGAAGCGCTGGACGAGGTGCTGGTGATTGCCAGCGCCCTGAGCGTGCAAGACGTGCGAGACCGTCCCATGGAGGCGCAGCAGCAAGCCGACACCGCGCACAAAAAGTTTGATGACGAAAAAAGCGAGTTCACGGGTTACCTCAAGCTCTGGAAGTGGATTCATGATGCGCGTGGTGTGTCGTCAGCCGCTGTCTCGGGCGTTGGGGTGGCCGGGCGTTCTGCTACGTCTAAGGAGGAGCCCGCAAAGCGGGCGGGGCAGACGGGGCAGATGGAGCAGAGCGCCCGGCCACCCCAGCTCCCAGCGCACACCACAACCCACAAGCTCAGCAACCGCCAATACGAGCAGCTGTTGCGGCAAAACTTTGTCAGCATGCGCCGTGTGCGTGAGTGGCGCGACATCTACAGCCAGCTCCACACCGTGGTGGCTGAGCACAAATGGCGGCTCAACACCAAGCCCGCCAGCTATGAGCAATTGCACCTGTCCATGCTGGCGGGCTTGTTGGGCAACATTGGCTGCAAGCTCGAAACGGATGGTGCCAATGGCGAGTATTTGGGCGCGCGCAGCATCAAGTTTTACCCGCACCCCGGCGCACACCTGGTGAAAAAACCGGGACGTTGGATTGTGGCAGCTGAGCTGGTGGAAACCACGCGCCTGTTTGGCCGTGGCATTGCCGCCATCGAGCCGCAGTGGCTGGAGCAGGTGGGTGCACACCTGTTGAAGAAGCAGTTGCTTGACCCGCATTGGGAAAAAAAGGTGGCCGAGGTCAACGCGCTGGAGCGTGCCACGCTCTATGGGCTAGTCATCTACAGCGGCCGACGTGTCAACTACAGCCGGGTGGACTTGCCTGGCGCGCGCGAAATCTTCATCCGCGAAGCGCTGGTAGGGGGCCAGTGGGACACCAAGCTGCCGTTTTTGGCCGCCAACCAAAAGCTCATTCAACAGGTGGAAGACCTGGAGCACAAAGCCCGCCGCCAAGATGTGCTGGTGGACGACGAGCTGATCTACGCGTTTTACGACCAACAGTTGCCTGCCGATGTGTGCAGCGGCTTTACCTTTGAGGCCTGGTACCGGGAGGCCTTGCGCATCAACCCCAAGCTGTTGTGTTTGACCCGTGAGGAGCTGATGCGTCACGAAGCTGCGGGCATCACCAGCCAGGCCTTTCCTAAAACCGTGCGCTTAGGGGGAGTGGACTGCGCAGCCACCTACTTGCATGAACCGGGCGACGCCAAAGACGGCTTGACGGTGACCGTGCCGATTTTTGTGCTGAATCAGGTCAATGACGAGCGCTGTGAATGGCTGGTGCCCGGCATGCTCAAAGACAAAATCCAGGCGCTGCTCAAGACCTTGCACCAGCGCCCGCGCTCACGCTTGGTGCCACTGCCCGAGTCGGCACGCAAGATGGCTGAGCAACTCAACGAGCCAGCGCTGTTTGGCCACAGCTCGCTGATTGAGGCAGTGTTGAAACTGGTGCGCTTGGCAACAGCTGTGGATGTGGTGCGGGCTGACATCAAGGTCGACATGCTCAGCCCTCATTTCTTCATGAACTTTCGGGTGGTGGACGAACACGGCCGCCAGTTGGGGCAGGGGCGCAACCTGGGCGCCTTGAAGGCTGAACTGGGTGGGCAAGCCCGTGGCGCGTTTCAAGCGTTGGCTGCATTGAAGCTAGGGCAGGGTGCGGCCACCCCGGGTGGTGCCGATGTTCATATGAAAAATAGTGCTCTAGCGCCCGTCAAACAAGCGCGGGTAGCTATTCAAAGTGAAGCAATTAAAGTGCCTTCCAAATCCAACCCCGCCGGGATTAAACACACCGCCTGGACGTTTGGCGAGCTGCCCGAGCTGCTGGAAATTCAAAAAGGCGGCCAGACACTGATTGGCTACCCAGCGCTGATGGATTGCGGTGATGCGGTCACCATCGAGGTGTTTGACGAGCCCGATGTGGCCGCTGCCAAACACCGCGCCGGCTTGCGCCGCCTGTTTGCACTGCAGCTGAAAGACGCGCTCAAATACCTTGAAAAAAATGTGCCGGACCTGCAAAAGATGGCCGTGACCTACATGCAGGTAGGTAAAAACCCCGATGGCTCGGGCACGGGTGGCACGCTGGAAGAGCTGCGCGAACAGATCATCAGCGTGGCACTGGATCGAGCTTTTTTACTCAACCCGCTGCCTACCGATGAATTTGCGTTCAAGAAGCGTGTGGAAGAGGGGCGTGGGCGGCTGACGCTGATTTGTACTGAAGTGGCTCGCTTGTCGGCCACAGTGTTGGCCGACTACGCGGTGGCTGCCCGCAAGATCAAAGACAGCAAACATGCCCCAGAGGCCAGCGCAGACGCCGCCCAGCAGTTGGCTAGGTTGATGCCCAAACGGTTTTTGAGCGTGACACCGTGGCCGATGTTGCAGCACTTTCCCCGCTACTTGAAAGCCATCACTGCCCGGCTGGAGAAGGTTCGAGCCGACCCCGCGCGAGACAGCGCCCGCTTGAAGGAATTGTTGCCACTGGAGCAGCGTTATTGGCGCTTGGTGGCCGAGCGCAAGGGCGTGATGGATGCGCGCCAACAAGAATTTCGCTGGCTGCTGGAGGAATTGCGTGTGAGTTTCTTTGCCCAAGAACTGCGCACACCGCAGCCTGTGAGCGTGAAGCGGCTGGAGAAAGCCTGGTTGCAACTGCAATAAGGGAAGCTGCTGCGCTGTGGCAGTGTTGTCAGCTTAAACACTGACTGCAGGGTAAAAATCGCCTGAATTTTTGGGGAAACGAGGTCGACATGAGCACGTTACACATTGCGGGTGGCGGTATTGGTGGTCTGGCCGCCGCTTTGGCCTGTGCGCAAACCTCGCATACGGTGAGTGTGTTTGAGCGCAGTGCGGTGGTGACAGAGGTGGGGGCGGGTGTTCAACTCGGGCCCAACGTGGTCAAACTGTTGCACGCCTGGGGCTTGCAAGCGGCGCTGCGTCAGGTGGCGGCTTTTCCGCAGCAGTTGCAAGTGCGCTGCGCCATGTCGGGGGCTCAACTCGGCAGTTTGCGTTTGGGGCAGACGTTTGAGCAGCGCTACGGCGCGCCTTATGTGACGATTCACCGTGCCGATTTGCACGCTGTGCTGCTCAAAGCGGTGCAATCTTTGCCGCATGTCTCGCTTCATTTTGGTGCTGCTTTGGTGGAGGTAGCGGCCACTGATGCTGCTGTGAAGGTTAGCTACGCCAACGGTATGCAAGATGACTGTGACCTGTTGCTGGGGGCTGATGGGGGCTGGAGCACGGTGCGCAAGCTGGTCTGGGCTGACGGCACACCGATGCCGACAGGGCATTTGGCCTACCGCGCCATGGTCAAACAAAGTGATTTGCCAGCACCCTTGCGCACCGATCAAATCACCGTCTGGCTTGGACCGCGGCTGCATGTGGTGCAGTACCCGGTCAGAGGTGGCGAGTGGCTCAATGTGGTGGCCATTGTGCATGGCCGGGTGCAAGGTGACATGTCGCACTGGGATCACAGTGCCAATGTGCAAGACTTGCAGCGCCACATGGTGCATACCGCTGCCCCCTTGCAAGCGTTGATTGCCGCCATGGGGCAGTGGCGGCTGTGGCCCTTAAGTATTCGCCCGCCCATGCGCGGCGCACATGAGCTGGCCTTGGGCAGGGTGGCTTTGCTGGGTGACGCTGCCCACCCTATGGTGCCTTATTTGGCGCAAGGGGCAGGCATGGCGATTGAAGATGCAGCCGCGCTGGCCATGGCTTTGTCGTCAGCTACAGCGGGTGGGCAAGATGTTGCTGCGCAGTTACAGCACTATGCGCAAATGCGCTGGCAACGCAATGCACGGGTGCAAGCGCGCGCCATCCGCAATGGTCAAATTTTTCATGCCACGGGGTTGATGCGTTGGGGGCGAAACACCGCCATGAAATGGCTTGGGGAAAGTTTGTTGGACATGCCTTGGCTGTACGCCGGGGACCCCGCCTTGACCCCATGAAAAAAGGCTCCCAAAGGAGCCTTGGTGCACGCGCCGCGCAGTTCAAGCCGTTTTCTTGCGACGTTTGGCCACCATGCCAATCGTGCCCAAGCCAGCCAGCAGCATGGCATAGGTTTCAGGCTCAGGCACGGCGGCTATGGCGCCGGCGAATGCGGCATCGTTGACTTGTGTGGAACCCGACCAATTGGCCACGATTACTTGCCCATTGATCACTCCATTGGACGAATTGAAGCTGGCAAGAGGTGCCAAAAATGAAGCCGTGATGCCCCCTGCAAAAGTGACTTGCGTGGCCTCTGGCAGGTTAAACAACACCCGACCACTGGCAAAGTTGTCATACCCATGGTTGCCAAAGTCAACACTTTGGCCGTGAACGTTGATCAACACCGTGGTGTCTGCTGCCAGATTGGCCAGACTGACGTTGCCATTGAGTTGGGTGCTGTTGAGGTCAAACACAGCCAAGCTGTTGTGGTTGGCGTTGAGCGTCAACGTGCCATACACATTGGCCACGCTGCCGGTGTTGGATAAAGTGTCAAAGGTCTGAGACAAGCTGGTGGTGCGCACGCGTTCAGCCTGAAAGTCGATGCCGGTTTGCACGCTGCCTGGCGCTACTTGCACGGGTGCCGGGTTTTGATAGGGGTTGACTTGGCTCAGTTGGCCGGCGTAGCTGATGCTGTTGGCATTGATCCAGTTGCCGTTGGCATTCAAGTTGCCGCCCACGCTGACATTCTCAAACGCATTGCCACCGCCGAGCGTCAGGTTGCCACCCACAAGGGTGTTGCCCCACAAGGATCCATTGCCAAAACTCAGGTTGCCACCCACCACCAAACCGTTGCCGCTGTAAAGTGCGCCAAAACCTTTGGTGTTGATGGAATAGCTGGAAAGAATGGCGTTTGCACCGACCGCCACACGTCCTTCAACGTCTGAGCCGGAAGCGGTTAAATTGTCAAATGCCAGCAAATTCAAGCCACTCGACAAACCCAGTGGGTCGGCTGGGTTGTAGGCTTGAGCCAAGGGTGCAGCCATCAAAGCCACAACCGCCAACAAGGCGCTTGCGGTGTTTTTTCTGGTACCAAAAAGTGAGCGATGCGTGTTTGACATGAAGAATATAAGCAACATTTACAGTTATATGTATTGTCTCAAACAGCACGTGTCAATCTGCACAAACAACGCAAGTCAACGCGTTGCACCGTTAACTATTACCCAAATTCGAGTCAACGATGACTGCGAATGGGCGAATCGGTGCTGATGCCCCATGAGCTGTCTGGGGGGGGTCCTTCTGGTGCATAAGTGTTGTATTTGGCGGTGTAATAAAGACCCAGGCCAAAAAAAGCAATCAATGCCACTGCACCCAAAAAGAGTTTGACCAATAGGCGCCAAAATTTGGGATCTTTGTTGTTGTCCATGTCGGTTGAAAGTCTCCTATGCAATGGCGCGGCGCCTGCGAGCCTGATGGCAGGCCTCACTGCCTTGAGCAAATTCACGGCAAGGTGACGGGCGCCATTCGTAAATACCACAGGCCACTTGATGACCCAGCTGACCCGTCAACGCGGCGCAGCGCACGGGTTGATGGTCGGTGCCACGCATGCGGCAGGTCGTGGCGTTGACCTCTACCGTGAGTCCTTGGGGCACTTGGCCGCCGGCATCGTCGACCTCATGGCGCGAGAAGTCAACCCGAAAACTGGCACAGCAGGCTCCGCAGGTGGTGCAATCGGTCATCACAGAGGGGAAATTCACCACGCGCAAAACTTAAGACAGCCGCCCCAACAGCAGGTATTCCATTAAGGCTTTTTGCACATGCATGCGGTTTTCAGCTTCATCCCAGACCACGCTTTGCGCGCCATCAATCACATCCGCATCCACTTCTTCGCCCCGGTGCGCAGGCAGGCAGTGCATGAACAAGGCGTTGGGTTTGGCAGCAGCCATCATCTCTGCTGTGACGCGCCACGCCGCAAAGGCTTGGCGACGCACCTCGTTTTCAGCTTCATATCCCATGCTGGTCCAGACATCGGTGGTCACCAAGTCGGCATCTTGGCAAGCAGCCAATGGATTGCTATAGCTTTGGTAGTGATCTGAGCTGATACCACCTGCGCTAACGGCTATTTTTTCATCAACTTCATAGCCCTGAGGGGTACTCACGTTGACCTTGAAGTCAAGCAGCTTGGCCGCTTGCAACCAGGTGTTGGCCATGTTGTTGCCATCACCTACCCAGGCCACCGTTTTGCCTTGAATAGAGCCACGGTGCTCAATGAACGTGAAGATGTCGGCCATGATCTGGCAGGGGTGAAATTCGTTGGTCAAACCGTTGATGACGGGCACGCGTGAATGCGCGGCAAAGCGTTCGATTTTGGTTTGCTCAAAGGTGCGAATCATCACCAGGTCGGTCATGCGGCTGATGACTCTGGCGCTGTCTTCAATGGGTTCAGAACGCCCCAACTGGCTGTCGCCTGTGGTCAGGTGCACCACACTGCCGCCCATTTGGTACATGCCAGCCTCGAAACTCACACGGGTGCGGGTAGAGGCTTTCTCAAAAATCATGGCCAGGGTGCGATCGACCAAGGGCTGGTGTTTTTCGTAGGCCTTGAATTTCTTTTTGATCAACGAGGCACGGTCAAACAAATAGGCGTACTGGCTGGCGGTAAGGTCAGTAAATTGCAGGTAATGCTGTAACGTGCTCATGATGGATTGTGTTTTTGATAAATGGAGGGTGACTTAGGCTGCCAGCAACTGCTGAACCAGTGGGCACAAAATACGCACCACCTCATCGGCCTCGGCCTCGGTCATGATCAGCGGGGGGACCAGCCGAATCACGGTGTCGGCGGTGACGCTGATCAATAAGCCCTGGTTGGCACACTGTTGCACCAGCGCCCCACAGGGTTTGGCCAAATCCACGCCGATCATCAGCCCTTGACCACGTATTTCGCGCACTGTGCCACGGCTCAGTTCTGCTGCCAAAGCCGTTTTCAAACCTTGGCTTAGCCTTTGCCCAACGCGTGCCGCGTTGTCAAGTAAACCTTCTTCTTCCATGATGCGGATGGTTTCCACGCCCGCGCGCATGGCCAGCGGGTTGCCGCCAAAAGTGGTGCCATGGTTGCCTGGCTGAAAAATGTGGGCGGCTTTGGGGCCTGCCACCACCGCACCTACCGGCACACCCGAGCCCAAGCCCTTGGCCAAAGGCATCACGTCTGGCACAACGCCTGCCCATTGGTGGGCAAACCATTTGCCAGTGCGCCCCATGCCGCATTGCACTTCATCAATCATCATCAGCCAGTCACGCTCGTTGCACAGGGCGCGTACTTCTCGCAAATAGTCGAGGTGCATCGGGTTCACGCCGCCTTCACCCTGAATGGCTTCAAAAAACACGGCCACCACGTTGGGGTTGCCTTCAGTGGCATTTTTCAAGCTGTCAATGTGATTGATGGGAATGCGAATAAACCCTTCCACCAGCGGCTCAAAGCCTTGTTGAACTTTGGGGTTGCCGGTGGCGCTGAGGGTGGCAATGCTGCGGCCATGAAAGGCTTTCTCAAACACCACAATCTCAGGGCGTGCAATGCCTTTGTCATGACCAAATTTGCGCGCCAATTTGAGAGCGGCTTCATTCGCCTCCAATCCAGTTGAGCAAAAAAACACATTGGTCATGCCAGAGAGTTCAACCAGTTTTTTGGCCAGCGCCTCTTGCAACGGGACGTGGTAGTAATTGCAGCTGTGAATCAGCTTGCTGATCTGGTCTTGTAAAGCTGGCACCAACTTGGCATGGTTGTGCCCCAGGGTGTTGACAGCAATACCGCCCAAAGCGTCCAGGTAGGACTTGCCATTGACATCCCAAACGCGGCAACCCTGCCCATGACTGAGTGCCATGGGCAAACGGCCATAGGTGTTCATCACGTGCGGTGAACTGGCTTCGATCAAAGGGCGTTGGGCGGTCATGATGAATTGACTTTCAGAAGTTTTTCGATACTGGCAAAAAACAAAGCGGCTCAACGCAGGTTGAGCCGTTGAACAATGATTTTAGACGCTTCAAATCACCGCTTGAAGAGGCCGCCATGGGCAAAGTATGCCGGTGTCGAGCAAGTCCATTGGGCCTTGTAAGTCTTGTATAAGACATAAGATGAGACTAGAATAAAGACGCTTTGTCACCACCCGCTGACAGGCATCAACCAACCTCTATCCGATGGTTACGCACACTTCAAAAAAAGTTTACATCCTGGGCATCACGCAAGCTGGCCGCACTTTCCGTCCCAGTGATTGGGCTGAACGGCTGGCCGGGGTGATGAGTCAGTTTCGTCCGGGCGGACAGGCGCATGGCAAACATTTGAGTTACTCACCCTGGTGCGTGCCAACCAGTGTGAACAACATCCGCAGTGTGATCGTGCACGAAGACTTGCGCAGCCACAACGTGATGGCTTGGGACTTTGTCATGGGTTTTGCCAAAGACAACGAGCTTCAAGTGCACCATGGCGAGCCGCCTGCACCCCATCAAAGTCATCACAAACATTGAAACCCAGCTCCCGTTGGCGCATAACAAATGTGCCAAAGCAAAAAGGCCGTCCACTGGACGGCCTTTTTGCTTTTTGCTGACAGCGCACCCGTTACAAACGGCGAACCTGAAAAATCTCAGGTTCGTGCGATGTTGCCTGGTGAATCAGGCGGCTGCGGCTGCAGAGAGTGCCAATGCTTTCACCTTGGCAGACAAACGGCTCTTGTCGCGAGCGGCTTTGTTTTTGTGGAAGATGCCTTTGTCAGCCACGGTGTCAACCACCGCTTGCATTTTGGCAAACAGTTCGGTAGCTTTGGCTTTGTCGCCGCCCAACACTGCTTTTTCCACATTTTTCACCGCGGTGCGGTATTTGGAACGCAGCGATGTGTTGGCTGCGTTGATTTTGACGTCTTGACGGACGCGTTTACGGCCTGAGGCCAGGCGGGGGTTCTTTTTCTTGGGTTTTCCAGATGCCATGATGTGTGTTCCTTGAGTCTGTGGATGTTGTCAGCAAAGCCTGCGATTCTAGCAGTGTCCAAAGACCTGGTGCCGCACAGCTACACTTCGGCGCGTGAGCCTTTTCAAATCTGCATCCATCGTTTCTTTGTTGACTTTGTTGTCACGCGTCACCGGCTTGGCGCGTGAACTGCTGATTGCGTCTACGTTTGGCGCTTCAGCCATCACCGATGCGTTCAATGTGGCCTTTCGCATTCCAAATTTGTTCCGGCGCCTGTTTGGTGAAGGCGCCTTCAGCCAAGCCTTTATTCCGGTGCTGGCTGCCAGCAAAGCGCAGCGGGGTGAAGAGGCAACTAGGCGCTTGATTGACCATGTGGCGACCGTGCTGGCCTGGGCGTTGCTGGGGTTGAGTGTGCTCGGGGTGCTGGGCGCCGGTGGCTTGGTGTGGGTCATGGCCAGCGGATTGCAGCAAGACCCACGTGGTTTTGACGTGGCTGTGGTGCTGACGCGCTGGATGTTTCCCTACATTGCATTCATGTCGTTGGTGGCTTTGGGGGCGGGTGTGCTCAATACATGGAAACGGTTTGCCTTGCCTGCTGCTACCCCGGTGCTGTTGAACATTTGCATGATTGGCGCGGCGTGGTTGGGGGCGCCGTGGTTCAAGTCCATGGGTTGGGAGCCTATTTATGCCTTGGCTGGTGGTGTGTTGCTGGGGGGCGTGTTGCAACTCTCAATGCAATGGCTGGGTTTGAAGCAACTCAAGCTGCAGCCTCGGTTGGCTTGGCGGTGGTCAGCGTTGAAGCTGGCTTGGGCGGATTCGGACACCCAAAAAATTTTGCGCTTGATGGGGCCTGCGCTGCTGGGTGTGAGCGTGGCGCATCTGTCGATGTTGATCAACACCCAAATTGCCTCGCACTTGGCACCCGGCAGCGTGAGCTGGATCACCTATGCCGACCGGCTGATGGAATTCCCCACCGCCATGCTGGGCGTGGCTTTGGGTGTGGTGCTGATGCCGCAACTGGCCGGGGCGCGCGCCAGCAACGATGCGGCCAAATACTCTGCCATGCTGGACTGGGGTTTGCGGCTGGTGGTGGCGCTCTCGGTGCCCTGTGCCGTGGCATTGTTGGTGTTTCCAACCCCTTTGGTGGCGGTGCTCTACCACTATGGCGCCATGACTGAGGTGGATGTCCGCATGGTGACCTATGCGCTGATGGGCTGGGGGGTGGGCTTGGTTGGTTTGGTGGCACTGAAGGTGTTGGCGCCAGGCTACTACGCCAACCAGGACACCCAAACGCCGGTGAAAGTGGCGGTGCTGGTGCTGGTGGTGACACAAATTTTGAATGTCTTTTTGGTGCCGGTGTTTGCCCATGCCGCATTGACCTTGTCGATTGGCATCGGTGCCATGGTCAATGCATTGTGGTTGTTGCTGGGCTTGCTCAAGCGTGGCAGCTACAAACCACTTGCGGGCTGGGGGGTGTTTGGTTTGCAGGTGCTGGCCGCCAGTGCCTTGCTCGCCGTGTTTTTGACTTGGGCCAATTCAAGTGTCGATTGGGTCGGCTTGCGTGTTGAAAGTTTTAAGAGAATTTGGCTTCTGGCGCTTGTATTGATTGCGTCAGTAGCTATTTATTTTGTAGCTTTGATGGCGACTGGCTTGAAGCTCAAGCAGCTGATTCGGCGTTGACAGCAGAAACCAGGTCGGTTCTGTCCCTGTCACAATAAAAGCATGAACCTCAGTTTGAACGTGCCAACGCCTCTCGAGTACTTTGCCGCCTTGGTGCAGGCCGATGCAGACTTTCCGCTGCTGGAGGCCGCCATTACCCTGGGGCAAGACGAATACCCTGATTTGAATGTGCAGCAAGCCCTGGGCGATGTGGATCAATTGCTGGCGCGGCTGCAGCGTCGCATTCCCGCTGATGCCGGCTCGTTGCAACGGTTGCGAGCGCTCAACCAGTTTTTGTACCGCGACCTCAACTTTGCGGGCAACTTCAACCATTTCACCGATCCCGACAACAGCTATGTCCATGTGGTGCTGCGCACCCGGCTGGCGATACCGATCTCCATGGCGGTGATCTGGCTGGAGCTGGCGCAGGGCGTGGGCCTGAAGGTGCGTGGCGTGGCCTTCCCGGGGTATTTTTTGGTCAAAGTGCATTTGACTGAGGGGCAGGTGGTGATTGACCCCCTCAATGGCCAATCGCTCAGTCGTGAGCAATTGGCGGAGCGCGTTGAACCCTACCGGCAACCCCATGGGCTCGATGGCGAGCTGGAAGTGCCCTTGGGCTTGTACCTGCAGGCGGCAACGCCACGCGACATCATTGCGCGTATGTTGCACAACCTGAAAGAAATTCACGCCGCGCAAGAGGACTGGACGCGCTTGATTGCGGTGCTGGATCGGCTCATTGTGCTGCTGCCTCAAGAGTGGACTCTGTACCGTGACCGTGGGCTGGCTCAAGCCGAGGCGGGCTGTGTGGGTCATGCCTTGGAAGACTTGGATACCTACCTGGCCAATACCCAAAAAGAAGCCACATCAGGGCGCTACCCTGACCGGACCGCTATTGCCAAACGCGTGGCAGAGTTACGCAAAGCCTTGTACTGACACTTTGGTTTTGGTTTTGGTTTGGCTGTGACCACTGTTCGACGTCAGTCGTTTCGGGTCAGATACACGGTTGAAGACTTGACCGAAGCGTTTGTTTGAGCCACTGCGCCACGTCAGGCCCAAAGCGTTCAATGCTGGCCAGCGGTGCGTAGCCGTAGCCAATGACCAAGCCACGCAAGTCTTGGCGTTGCAGGCAATAAGCTGACAGCGGCCGCACCACCAACCCGGCCTGGCGCATGTGCTGTGCCAGCGCTTTGTCATCCACCCATGTCGGCAAACGCAGGCACAGGTGCAAACCTTGCTCGGCACCCGTGATGTGCGCCTGCTCACCCAGGCAGGGTTGCAGGGCATGGAGCAAACATTGGCGGCGTTGGTTGTAGCTTTGCCGGGCTTTGCGCAAGGCGCTGGCAAAGTGCCCCATGTCAATGAACTCTGCCAGTGCTGCCTGCACTGGCATTTGGCCGGGGCGGTTCAGGTCGTAATGGGCGCGTTTGAAGGCTGCTGCCAAGCTTTTGGGCACCACCAGGTAGCCCAGTTTGAGGCCGGGGTACAGCACCTTGGAAAAAGAGCCCATGTAGAGCACTTGGCTGTGGGTATCGAGCCCCGCCAGCGATGAAATGGGGGGGCCACTGAAGCGGAATTCACTGTCGTAGTCGTCTTCCAGCACCCAGGCTGCGTGTTGGCGTGCCAAGGCCAACAGCTGGTGGCGGCGCGCCAATGACATCACTGCGCCGGTGGGGTATTGGTGCGAGGGGGTGACATAAATCAGTTTGGGTGGTGTGGCGTTGTCCGCCGCCAGCGGTGCCATGCCTTGGTCGTCAACCGCAATGCCATGCACCTGCAAGCCGGTGGCCATGAAGGCCTTGACAGCTCCCCAATAAGCCGGATCTTCCAGCCACACGGTGTCATGCGGGTCGGCCAGCAGTTGGGCGCACAAACCCAAAGACTCCTGGGTGCCGCTGGTCACAATGACTTGCTCTACATCCACCGGCACGCTGCGCGAGACACGCAAATAGTCGGTGATGGCGCGGCGCAAAGGCCCATACCCCCCCGCGCTGCTGTAGTCCAACATGTCGGGGTAGGTCATGCGCCAGTGTTTGTTTTGCAGGCGCTGCCAAAGTGCCACCGGGAAAGCACTGAAGTCAGCCAGGCCAGGGGTAAAGGGTTGCACCTCCAGATCAGCGGCGCAAAAAGTGTGGCTCAGTGCGTGGCCGCGTCGTGACAGCTTCTCAAGCTGCAGCGGTGCCGATCTGGTGCGCGCTGGGTTCACGTGCGGCAGGTCGGGGTTCACAAACGTGCCACTGCCGACCCGGCTGACCAGGTAGCCCTCCACCGCCAACTGGTTCAGCGCCGCAACCACCGTGTTGCGCGACAGGCCAAGGTCGTGCATCAGCTCACGGCTGGAAGGCAGTCGTTCGCCCGCGTGCAATTTGCCGCTGAGCAGGGTGCGGCGCACGGCCTCGTACAGCAGGCGGTGCAGCGGCCAGGTGTTGTGTGGCTTGAGCCCCTCAATCTCGCTGAGTAAAAGTTCAGATAGCATGGTTTGGGGTGATGCCCAAGTGGCACCCTGTATTTGCTTTAAATGGCTCTGATTGTGAACCAATTTGCCCACCACAATGAGCCATGGACAAGCTGGCGTTTTGCCCTGGTTTGCCTCTGGAGTGCTTTATGAACGATAAAAAATCAATGACTTTCAATGATTTGGAGCAATGGCTCAATGACCGACGGGTGACAGAAGTGGAGTGTCTGGTGCCTGACTTGACGGGTGTGGCGCGGGGCAAAATTTTGCCGCGTGTCAAGTTCACCGAAGACCGTGGCATGCGCTTGCCGCAGTCGGTGGTGGCGATGGGGGTGACCGGCGAGTTTCCCGAAAGCGGGCCTTACTACGATGTGATCGACCCCACCGACAAAGACATGCAACTGCGCCCGGACCCGAGCACGGTGCGCATCGTGCCCTGGGCCACCGACCCCACGGCGCAGGTGATTCACGACTGCTTTGACCACCAAGGCAACCTGGTGCCGTTTGCCCCGCGCACCGTGCTGCGCAAAGTGTGTGACCTGTTTGCGGCAGAGGGGCTGCAGCCCATCGTGGCGCCAGAGCTGGAGTTTTACCTGACCGCCCGCAACACCGACCCCAACACCCTGCTCAAAGCCCCGATTGGCCGCAGTGGCCGGGCCGAGACCTCGCGCCAGGCTTACAGCATTGATGCGGTCAACGAGTTTGACCCGCTGTTTGAAGAAATTTATGACTACTCCGACAAGATGGAGCTCAACGTCGACACCCTGATCCATGAAATTGGCGCGGGGCAAATGGAGATCAATTTCTTTCACGCAGAACCCCTGGGTTTGGCTGACGAAGTGTTCTTCTTCAAGCGCACGGTGCGTGAATCGGCGCTGCGCCACGACATGTACGCCACTTTCATGGCCAAACCGATTGCCGGCGAGCCGGGCAGCGCCATGCATGTGCACCAAAGCATTTTGAACAAAGCCACCGGCAAAAATATCTTCAGCAATGAAGATGGCACACCCTCAGAGGCCTTCATGCATTACATCGGTGGCTTGCAGCGCTACATTCCTGCCGCCATGGTGCTGGTGGCGCCCTACGTGAACAGCTACCGGCGTTTGAGCCGCAACACCGCGGCGCCCATCAACATTGAGTGGGGTTACGACAACCGCACGGTGGGCATTCGCTCGCCCATTTCGTCACCCGCTGCGCGCCGCGTAGAAAACCGCGTGATTGGTGCCGATGCCAACCCCTATGTGGCGCTGGCCATGACGCTGGCCTGTGGTTATTTGGGGCTCAAAAACAAGATCAAACCCAAGGCCGAGATGAAAGGTGATGCGTATTTATCGCCCTACGCCTTGCCACGCAGCTTGGGTGAGGCGCTTGACTGGTTGCGCCGCGAGTCAGAGTTGCATGAAGTGCTGGGCAAAGAGTTCATCACCGTGTATTCAGAAATCAAAGAGCTTGAATTTGACGAGTTCATGAAAGTCATCTCGCCATGGGAACGCGAACATCTGCTATTACATGTATAGCTACTCATGCTTATTTAATAAGCGATAGAGGCCAATTTCTTATATAAATTGAGGAATCTTCCATGACATCAAACCCCGTCACCGCCACGCTCAACACCCAAGACATTCAGGCCTTGGACAGTGCCCACTTCATGCATCCGTTCACCGACCATGGCGACTTGGCCAGCCGGGGTGCGCGGGTGATTGTCAAATCTGAAGGCATCTACATTTGGGACTCTGAGGGCCACAAAATCCTTGACGCCATGAGTGGCTTGTGGTGTGTGAACGCCGGCTATGGCCGCCAAGCCCTGGCGCAGGCGGCGTTTGACCAGATGATGACACTGCCCTTTTACAACAGTTTTTTCCAGACCACCAACGTGCCTGCGGTCAAGCTGGCCGCCAAGCTGGCCTCGCTCGCACCCCGCGTGGGCGACCGCAGCTTTGAGCATGTGTTTTACTCCAGCAGCGGCTCTGAGAGCAACGACTCCAACGTGCGCATGGTGCGCCGCTACTGGGACTTGCTGGGGCAACCCCAGCGCAAGGTCATCATCAGCCGCAAAAACGCCTACCACGGCAGCACCATGGCGGGTGCGTCGCTGGGGGGCATGAGCGGCATGCATGCGCAGGGCGATTTGCCCATTCCCAACATCACCCACATCGAGCAGCCGTATTTTTTTGAGAACGGTTTGCCCGGCGAAACCGCGGACGAATTTGGCCTGCGCGCTGCGCGCTGGCTGGAAGACAAGATATTGGCTCTGGGGCCTGAGCGCGTGGCCGCGTTCATTGCCGAGCCGATTCAGGGCGCGGGCGGTGTGATCATTCCCCCAGCCACCTATTGGCCAGAAATCCAGCGCATTGTGGACAAATATGGCATCTTGCTCATCAGCGACGAGGTCATTTGTGCCTTTGGCCGCCTGGGACATTGGTTTGCCTATGAAAAATTTGGCTACAAACCCGATTTGGTGACGTTTGCCAAGGCCGTCACCAGCGGTTACATCCCGCTTGGAGGCGTGCTGGTGGGCAACCGTGTGGCCAAAGTGTTGATCGAGCAGGGCGGCGAGTTCAACCACGGCTACACCTACAGCGGGCACCCGGTGGCCTGTGCGGTGGCGCTGGCCAATTTGGACTTGATGGAGCGTGAGCAATTGCCACAGCGTGTCAAAACCGACTTGGCGCCCTATTTGGCGCAGTGCTTTGAAGCCATTGCCAGTCATCCGCTGGTGGGCTTGGCTGAAACCTGTGGTTTCACGGCCGGTTTGGTGTTGGTTAAAAACAAGGCCACCGGTGAGCGCTTTGCCGAGCACCTGGGTGTGGTCATGATTTGCCGGCGCCATTGTTTTGACAACGGCCTGATCATGCGGGCGGTAGGCGACCGCATGATCATTGCACCGCCCTTGATCATGACGCACGCCGACATCGACGAAATGATGCGCTTGGTGCGCCAGGCGCTGGATTTCACGCTGCAAGAGTTGACCCAAAAAGGCTCGCTGTGAGCTTTTTTAGTGTTTTCATTGGCGTGATTATTGCTAAGTGTCCCTAGGTTTAAACTCAGCTTCCCTTATGTGGTTTTCTCTTTAACGGAGTTTTTTATGATGAAAAAGTACCTTTGGTCATTTGCACTGTCTGCGGTGGTTTTGGCTGGCTGCGGTCAAAAAGAACCGCCTCCGGCACCAGTGGCTGCGCCGGCACCGGTGGTCAGCGCCCCGGCACCTGCCCCCGTGCCTGCTGAAGAGAAAGTGCTCAACATTTACAACTGGCCCGACTACGTGCCCGAGGGCATGATTGCCGCGTTCGAGAAAGAGTCTGGCATCAAGGTCAACTACGACACCTTCGAGACCAACGAAGCCCTGCACGCCAAGCTGGTGGCAGGCAACACCGGTTACGACATCGTGGTGCCCGGCAGTGTGTTTGCCAAACCGCAAATTGAAGGCGGCATGTTCCAGCCGCTGGACAAAGCCAAAATCAAAAACCTGGCCAATCTGGACGCGCCCATCATGGCCACACTGGCCAAAAACACCGACCCAGACAACAAACATCTGGTGCCATGGGCTTGGGGCTTTACCACCGTGGGCATCAACAAAGCCAAAGTCACCAAAGCCTTGGGCAAGCTGCCCATGCCAGAGAACGCCTGGGACCTGGTGTTCAAGCCTGAATACACGTCCAAGCTGAAGTCTTGCGGCATTGCGTACCTGGATTCGCCCACCGAGATCATCCCGGTGGCTTTGCACTACATTGGCAAAGATGCTTATTCCAATGACCCGGCTGACTACAAACTGGCTGCAGATATGCTGGCCAAGGTGCGCAAAGACGTGCGTATTTTCAGCTCCACCATGATTGACGACATTGCCGGTGGCAAAGCCTGCGTGGCGATTGGCTGGTCAGGCGACATCAACCAAGCCGCTGCACGTGCCACCGAGAACAAGTCCAAAGACGTGATCGAATCGTTGTTGCCATCGACCGGTGCGTTGATCTTTTTTGACACCATGGCCATCACCAAAGATGCCAAACACCCCAACAACGCGGCGGCCTTCATCGACTTTTACCTGCGCCCTGAAAACGCAGCGGCCATGGCCAACGACATGGGTTACCCCACCGCCAACAAGGCCGCCATGGACAAGATCAAGCCTGAAATTGCCGGCAACAAGTCTATTTTTGTGGAAGCCGACTACATGGCCAAGATGATTGCACCGTCGAGCTTCAGCAACGAAGCCCGTGAGGCCATGTCCACGGTCTATAACGGCTTTAAAAAGGGCAAGTAAGGCTCTTTAAGGTCGACCATCAGGCTGTTTGTACGCTGCGTATAAACAGCCTTTTTTATGTTTTGAATGAGTACAGAAGGCGGCACCATGGCTGATGTGAATCCTAAAAACGACTACCTGGTGACCGAAAAACTGGTCAAGCGCTTTGATGAAGCAGTGGCTGTGGATGAGGTGAACTTGTCCATCAAGCAGGGTGAAATTTTTGCCTTGCTGGGCAGCTCTGGCTGCGGCAAGTCCACCTTGCTGCGCATGTTGGCGGGGTTCGAGACGCCCACCTCAGGGCGCATTTTGCTCAGTGGGCAAGATGTGGCGTCGCTGGCGCCTTACGAGCGCCCGTTCAACATGATGTTTCAAAGCTATGCCCTGTTTCCGCACCTGGATATTTGGGAAAACATCGCGTTTGGTTTGAAGCGCGAGGGCTTGCCGGGCGCCGAGATCAGGCAGCGGGTGGGTGAAATGCTTGACCTGGTGCAACTCACCCCCTATGCCAAGCGCAAGCCGCATCAACTCTCTGGCGGACAGCAACAGCGGGTGGCGTTGGCACGCAGTTTGGCCAAACGCCCCAAAGTGCTGTTGTTGGACGAGCCATTGGGCGCACTCGACAAGAAGCTGCGCGAGCAAACCCAGTTTGAACTGGTCAACATCATTGAAAAAGTGGGCGTGACCTGTGTCATGGTCACGCACGACCAAGAAGAAGCCATGACCATGGCCGGGCGCATTGCCGTCATGAGCAAAGGGCGGGTGCAGCAAGTGGGCTCGCCGCAAGAGGTGTATGAATACCCCTCGAACCGTTTTGTCGCCGATTTCATTGGCAGTGTGAATTTGTTTGAGGGCAAGCTCAGCGTTGACGAGCCCGACCATTGCGCGGCTCAGACCCCCATTGGAGAAATGCATGTGGGGCACAGCGTGAGTGGCACATTGGGCATGCCCGTGGCGATGGCGGTGCGCCCGGAGAAGGTGAGCATTGGTAAGCAGGCACCGCACAACGTCAGCCACAACCTGTTTCATGGCCGGGTCAAAGAAATTGCTTATTTCGGGTCTTACAACACTTACATTGTGGTGACTTCGGGTGGTGTTCGGGTCAAGATCACTGAGCCCAATGGCTCTCACCTGGACTTGCTTGACATCACCTGGGAGGACGACGTGTATTTTTGGTGGGACGACACCGACGCCGTTCTGTTGCGCAACTAAGGAGCTTGAGGCATGGCACATTTTTGGGCTGCACCGGGTCGCCGTTTCGTTATCGGCGTGCCTTATACCTGGCTGGTGGTGTTTTTCTTGCTCCCTTTTTTGATTTTGCTCTACATCAGCTTTGTTGACATGGGCAACGACATTTCGCCGTTCAAACCGATTTGGGACACCACCACGGGCTTGCTCAAGCTCAAATACGAAAACTATGGGTCAATCTTCAGGGCAACAGACGATGGCGCGTGGTTTCAGACCATCTACATCGAAGCCTATGTGCGCTCCATCGGCTATGCCTTGTGCACCGCGGTGTTGTGTTTGCTGATTGGTTACCCGTTTTCATATTTCATTGCCAGATCCAAGCCCAGTGTGCGCCCGGCCTTGCTGATGATGGTGATGCTGCCGTTTTGGACGTCGTTTTTGCTTCGGGTCTACGCCTGGAAGGGCATTTTGGCCGACCAAGGGGTTGTCAACCAGCTGCTGATGGCGCTGGGCTTGATTGCCGAGCCCATTCAAATGCTCTATACCGATGTGTCGATGTTGGTGGGTATGACCTATGTGTACTTGCCGTTCATGGTGCTGCCGCTGTATGCCAATTTGGTCAAGATGGATTTTCGGCTGCTTGAAGCAGCTTACGACCTGGGCACCACGCCCCTGAAAGCGTTTTGGCTGATCACTGTGCCGCTGTCCAAAGCTGGCATCGTTGCGGGGTTTATGTTGGTGTTCATTCCGGCGGTGGGCGAGTTTGTGATTCCCTCACTGCTGGGTGGACCTGAAAACATCATGATTGGCCGGGTGGTGTGGGATGAAATGTTCACCAGCAACAACTGGCCGCGCGCCACGGCATTGGCGGTGGTGATGATTGGTTTGATTGTGGTGCCCTTGGCCTTGTATTACCACTACACCGCCGAACCGGCGCAGGCTAAAACCTAAGGGAGCAGACCATGAGAGCGTTTCTGTACCGGTACTTTGGCAAAGCCTGGCTGGGGTTAACCTTTTTGTTCTTGTACCTGCCACTGTTGTTCATGATGGTGTTTTCATTCAACAGCACGCGCCAAGATGCGGTTTTTACCGGTTTTTCGTGGCGTTGGTACGAGGCCTTGACGCGCGACACCAAAATTGTCGAAGGCTTTTGGCTGTCCGTCAAAGTGGCCACTTTGGCGGGCGTGGCCTCTGCGGTGCTGGCCACTTTTGCAGCTTTTGTCTTGGTGCGTTATCGGCGTTTCCGTGGTCGAACTCTGTTCTCAGGCATGGTGAATGCGCCGCTGGTGATGCCTGAGGTGGTGATTGGCTTGTCGCTGCTGTTATTGATGGTGGGGGTGCAAAACGCCTTTGGTTGGCCGCAGCGCGGCATGTTGACCATTGTGTTGGGTCACACCTTGCTGGGCATGGCCTATGGCATGGTGGTGGTGCAGTCGCGCTTGTTGGAGATGGATCACGCCATTGAAGAGGCCGCCATGGACTTGGGTGCCAAGCCGTTTCAGGTGTTCTTTTTGATCACCATGCCAAACATCATGCAAGCTGTGTTTGCTGCTTATTTGCTGGCGTTCACGTTATCTTTTGATGATGTGGTGATTGCCGAGTTTTTGTCAGGGCCAGGCGTCAACACCTTGCCGCAAGTGATTTTTGGCTATGCTCGCCGCGGCATCAACCCCACCATTTATGCCGCTGCCACCTTGCTCATTGTGTCTGTCACGGTGGTCGTCATCGCTTACAGCGTTTGGGTGGCGCGTCAAACGCGCATGCGCGAGCGTGAAATTGCCGCAGCAACTCGTGCTGAGTTAGCCGCTCTGTCCATCAAATAAGTTACATGCTTTTTAGGCCTCCAGCGCTTATGGAATAAGCGTGAGTAGCTACATTTTTTAAGTAATTTACCATGTCAAATTCAATTTATGACGGTCGTGCGGTGATCAACGGCCTGCGTGTATCGGCGCAAACGGGTCTTACATTTGACTGTATTTCTCCTGTGGATGGCCGGCTGCTGGCTCAGGTGTCACGTGGTGCGCAAGCCGATGTGGATGCCGCTGTGGCGGCAGCGCGCACTGCGTTTGAAGACCGTCGCTGGTCAGGCATGGCACCTGCAGCACGCAAGCGGGTGATGATCAAGTTTGCCGACCAACTGTTGGCGCACGCCGATGAATTGGCCTTGATGGAAACGCTTGACATGGGCAAACCCATCAAGTACTCCCGCGCGGTTGATGTCAACAGTGCAGCCAATTGTTTGCGCTGGTACGGCGAGGCCGTGGACAAAATCTATGACGAAATTGCCCCCACAGCAGCCACCGCCTTGGCGTTGATTACGCGCGAGCCCATGGGGGTGGTGGGTGTCATCGTGCCCTGGAATTACCCGATGATCATGGCCGCCTGGAAGATTGCCCCAGCCTTGGCGGCTGGCAATTCGGTGGTGCTGAAGCCCAGCGAAAAATCACCCTTGACGGCGCTGCGTTTGGCTGAGCTGGCGCTAGAAGCTGGTTTGCCGCCCGGTGTGTTCAACGTGGTGCCCGGTTTTGGTCCTGAAGCAGGCAGCCCGTTGGCCTTGCACATGGATGTGGATTGCATTGCCTTCACAGGCTCTACCCGTGTGGGCAAGCAAATCCATGTGATGGCCGGGCAAAGCAATTTAAAGCGTGCCTGGACTGAGTTGGGAGGCAAGTCCCCCAACATTGTGTTTGCCGATTGCCCCGACCTGGACAAAGCGGTGGCCGCCTCGGTGGGTAGCATCTTTTTTAACCAGGGTGAGAGTTGCAACGCACCTTCTCGGCTGTTTGTCGAGGCCTCAATTCGTGAGGCATTTTTGGAGCGTGCCGTGGCCTTGATGCCCAGCTACGCACCAGGCAACCCTTTGGATGCTGCCACGGTGATGGGTGCCATCGTGGACGAGACGCAGTTGAACAATGTCATGCGTTACATCGGTCTGGGGCAGTCCGAAGGTGCCAGCCTGTTGGCCGGGGGGCAGCGAGTGATGCCAGTCGCTGGTGGCTGCTACGTGCAACCCACACTGTTTGCGGGTGTGACGGCAGACATGACCATTGCGCGCGAAGAAATCTTTGGCCCGGTACTCTCGGTGCTGAGCTTTACCGATACCGCAGATGTGGTGAAGGCCGCCAATCAAAGCGTTTACGGCTTGCAAGCCGCGGTCTGGACGCGTGACATCAACAAGGCCCATGGGGTGGCGCGTGCCTTGCGCGCTGGCACAGTGCATGTGAACCAGTACGACGAGGACGACATCACCGTGCCGTTTGGTGGCTACAAGCAAAGCGGTGTGGGGCGTGACAAATCGCTGCACGCGTTTGACAAGTACACCGAAACAAAAACCACCTGGATCCGCATTGACAGCCCGGTGTGAGCTGTGTTGCGTCCCTTTGCTGCTTTTTTGATTTCGCTATGCAAAATTTCATTTTTATATTGTGAGATTTAGTGAGATCAACAAAGGTGTTTTGCTTGCCATTTCAAGAAATAAAGTTTCACATAGAGATAAGTTGTTTCTAACTTGTTGATTTATAGGTATAAAAAAATAGTCTTGTATAAGACATAAGATCAGGCTTTAGTCTTCTATAAGACTTAAAATATGAGCCATGGCAAGCAAAGCACACAAGCTTTTCAAGCCCACCTTTTCATCAACTCAGGAGTGATCTCATGCCTTCATACACCACCGAAACCTTGACCCGCGAGCAGCAAATTGCCGCCTTGGAAAAAGACTGGGCGACCAACCCACGTTGGAAGGGTATCAAACGCGGTTACAGCGCTGCAGACGTGGTGCGTTTGCGCGGCTCTTTCCCCATTGAGCACACTTTGGCTCGTCGTGGCGCAGAAAAGCTGTGGAACTTGCTGCACACTGAAGACTATGTCAACTGCCTGGGCGCGCTGACCGGTGGTCAAGCCATGCAACAAGTCAAAGCCGGTGTCAAAGCCATTTACTTGTCAGGCTGGCAAGTGGCTGCAGACAACAACACCTCGATGGCCATGTACCCTGACCAATCGCTGTATGCCGTCAGCTCAGTGCCAACCGTTGTCGAACGCATCAACAACACCTTCCGCCGTGCCGACGAAATTCAGCATTCCAAGGGCATTGACGCGGGCGACAAAGGTTACATCGACAACTTTGCACCCATCGTGGCTGACGCTGAAGCGGGCTTTGGTGGTGTCTTGAACGGTTTTGAATTGATGAAAAACATGATCAAGGCCGGTGCTGCAGGCGTGCACTGGGAAGACCAGTTGGCATCTGTCAAGAAATGCGGTCACATGGGTGGCAAAGTGTTGGTGCCAACCGCTGAAGCCATTCAAAAGCTGGTGGCCGCTCGCATGGCTGCCGACGTGTGTGGCGTGCCGACACTGGTGATTGCCCGTACTGATGCCGAAGCTGCGGATCTGTTGACCAGCGACTACGATGCCAATGACAAACCTTTCCTGACCGGAGAACGCACGGCAGAAGGCTTCTACAAATCACGCAAGGGCTTGGATCAAGCCATCAGCCGCGCCGTGGCCTATGCTGACTACGCTGACTTGGTGTGGTGCGAAACCGGTACCCCTGACCTTGAATTTGCCCGCAAGTTCGCCGAAGCTGTGCGCGCCAAACACCCTGGCAAATTGCTGGCCTACAACTGCAGCCCATCCTTCAACTGGAAGAAAAACCTGGACGATGCCACCATTGCCAAGTTCCAGAAAGAGCTCGGTGCCATGGGTTACAAGTACCAGTTCATCACCTTGGCTGGTATCCACTCCATGTGGTACAACATGTTTGACTTGGCTCAAGACTACGTCAAACGCGGCATGTCGGCCTATGTGGAGCGCGTGCAAGAGCCTGAATTCGCTGCGCGTGACCGTGGTTACACCTTTGTGTCACACCAACAAGAAGTGGGCACCGGCTACTTTGACGAAGTGACCACCGTGATCCAAGGTGGCAAATCCAGCGTAACCGCCTTGACCGGCTCCACCGAAGAAGAACAGTTCCACTGACCTGTTTTGAGATGATCAGGGCTGGCACTCTCGCAAGAGGCGCCAGCCCTTTTGCATGTTGGTGGCGCATGTGAGTGGGGTGTAAACGGGTCGGTTAAACTCAAAATATCGGCTTGTTGATGATGTCCAAGATTAGTTGTCATGTGATGGTGTTTTGAGTGATGATGACAATTGACATGACTCATTGCGCTTCTAGAAGCCGTTGATATTGCGTAAGCAGCTACTTTTTTCATAGTTCAAGCGCGGCATGTTCCGCGCTTTTTGTTTTCAAACGCGTTTTATTTTTGAGAGAAACCATGGTTCAAATCACTCTTCCAGATGGCTCGCAGCGTGACTATGCCCATTCCGTCACGGTGGCAGAGGTGGCTCTGTCCATTGGTGCAGGTTTGGCCAAGGCTGCATTGGCTGGCAAGGTGGACGGCAAAGTGGTGGATACCAGCTTTGTGATTGACAAAGATGCCTCGGTAGCCATCATCACCGCCAAAGATGCCGATGGGCTTGAAGTCATTCGTCACTCGACGGCGCACTTGTTGGCCTATGCGGTGAAGTCACTTTTTCCCGAGGCGCAAGTCACCATCGGCCCGGTGATTGAGCACGGTTTTTTCTACGACTTTTCCTTCAAGCGCCCCTTCACCCTGGACGACTTGGCGACCATTGAGAAAAAAATGGCAGCACTTGCGGCACTTGACGAACCCGTGGTGCGCCGTGTGTTGCCGCGTGATGAAGCTGTGGCGTATTTCAAAGGGCTTGGCGAGCATTACAAGGCCGAGATCATTGGTAGCATTCCTGCGGGCGAAGATGTCAGCCTGTACCGCGAAGGCGCGTTTGAAGATTTGTGTCGTGGCCCACACGTGCCCAGCACTGGCAAGCTCAAGCATTTCAAGCTGATGAAACTCGCCGGTGCTTATTGGCGTGGCGACCATAAAAATGAAATGCTGCAACGCATTTACGGCACAGCCTGGGCCACCAAAGACGAATTGCAGCAGCATTTGACCATGCTGGAAGAAGCTGAAAAGCGCGACCACCGCAAGCTGGGGCGCGAACTGGACCTGTTTCACATTGATGAATTTTCGCCTGGCACGGTGTTTTGGCACCCCAAGGGCTGGACCTTGTGGCAGCAAGTTGAGCAGTACATGCGCCAGGTCTACCGCGACAACGGCTACCAGGAAGTCAAAGGCCCCCAAATTCTGGACAAAGGGCTTTGGGAAAAAACGGGCCACTGGGACAAATACCGTGAAAACATGTTTACCACCGAGAGTGAGAAACGTGAATACGCGTTGAAACCGATGAACTGCCCTGGTCACATTCTGATTTTTAAGCAGGGCATCAAAAGCTACCGTGATTTGCCGCTGCGTCTAGGCGAGTTTGGGCAATGCCACCGCAATGAACCCACAGGCGGTTTACACGGCATCATGCGGGTGCGTGCTTTCACGCAAGACGATGGTCATATTTTTTGTACTGAAGATCAAATTCAATCCGAGGTGGTGGCATTTACCACCTTGCTGCAAAAGGTTTATCAAGATTTTGGCTTCACCAAGATCATTTACAAATTGTCAACGCGGCCAGAAAAGCGCATTGGTTCTGAAGAGAGTTGGGACAGGGCAGAACACGCGCTGGCTGAAGGCTTGCGCGCATCAGGCTGCGATTTTGAATATTTGCCCGGAGAAGGTGCTTTTTACGGCCCCAAAATCGAGTACACCTTGAAAGATGCCATTGGCCGGCCATGGCAATGCGGCACCATTCAAGTCGACCCCAACCTGCCAGAGCGCTTGGAAGCGGAATACGTGGGCGAAGATGGCGCCCGTCATCGCCCCCTGATGTTGCACCGCGCCATTGTGGGAAGTTTGGAGCGCTTTATCGGGATTTTGATTGAAGAAACCGCAGGCGCACTGCCGAGTTGGCTGGCGCCGGTGCAAGTGAAAGTGCTCAACATCACTGATGCACAAGTGGAATATGCCAAAAACGTCGCCAATACGCTGCAAAATCAAGGCTTTAGGGTTGAGTTAGACCTTAGAAACGAGAAAATCACGTATAAAATAAGAGAGCATTCCATGCAGAAAGTGCCTTACTTGGTCGTGATTGGCGACAAAGAAATGGCATCTGGTGCTGTTGCAGTGCGCGCCCGGGGTGGTCAAGACCTTGGAGTGATGTCAGTTGACGATTTTGTTCAAAGATTGTTGGTTGATGTTTCCAAAAAATCAAACATTTGATTCTTCGACATTTCTCACCATGCGTTGCTTTGTGCAGTGAAGCCACTTGAATGTGGCAAATTTTGTGAAGGATTAAGTCATCGCTACCGAATTTCGTGATCGCCGTCAACGCGAAGAACGCAAACACCGATTGAATCGGGAAATCATGGTGCCAGAGGTTCGCCTCTCAGGTGTGGAAAATGAACCCCTCGGTGTGGTCAGTTTGACTGAAGCGCTGCGCATGGCGGGTGAGTTGGATGTCGATTTGGTGGAAATTGCGGCAACCGCCACGCCACCAGTTTGTCGTTTGATGGATTACAGCAAATTCAAGTACCAAGAGCAAAAAAAGGCCGCTGAAGCCAAAGCCAAGCAAACGGTCATCGAAATCAAAGAAATTAAATTTCGTCCTGGTACCGATGATGGTGACTACAACATCAAAATGCGCAACATCAAGCGCTTTTTGTCTGAGGGTGATAAATGCAAAATCACGCTGCGGTTTCGCGGTCGCGAAATTACCCACCAAGACTTGGGTATGGCGCTGCTGAATCGCATTCGTGATGAACTGGCTGATTTGATTGTGGTTGAGCAGTTTCCTAAGCTCGAAGGTCGTCAGATGATCATGATGATTGCACCAGGCCGAAAGAAACCAGCGCCAGTCAAATCTGCTTCGGCAGACAGTGCGGTTACCGCATAAAGTTAAATCGGCTCAGACACCCTGAGCCTGATTCGAGTTTTGGGAAATGACACGTGTGTTGCTTCCCAATCCACAGCGGGGTGAAACCTGCTGTACCAAGTGGCTCGGGGCCATCAAGGCTGCAATGTGTTTGCAGACGCCTCACGAGCACAATGAAAAGGAGCATGAAGATGCCCAAAATGAAGACCAAAAGCGCGGCAAAGAAACGCTTCCGCGTCCGTCCAGGTGGTACCGTTAAACGCGGCCAAGCCTTCAAACGTCACATTTTGACCAAGAAGACCACCAAAAATAAACGCCATTTGCGTGGAGCAACTGCTGTTCATGAGACCGATATGGGACGCATGGCACAAATGTTGCCCTGCCGTGGTCTCTGATTAACGACGAACAAGGAGTAACACAATGCCTCGCGTCAAACGTGGTGTAACGGCTCGCGCCCGCCACAAAAAAGTTCTAGCCCTTGCAAAAGGTTTCCGTGGTCGTCGTGGTAATGTTTTCCGGGTCGCTAAAGAAGCGGTCATGAAAGCTGGGCAATACGCCTACCGCGATCGTCGTACAAAGAAACGTGTGTTCCGTCAGTTGTGGATTGCCCGTATCAATGCTGCTGCTCGTCAATGCGGCATGACTTACAGTCAGTTTGCCAACGGCTTGAAAAAAGCATGCATCGAGATTGACCGCAAGGTTTTGAGCGATATTGCTATTCATGACATGTCTGCATTTGCAGGCATCGTGGCACAGGTCAAGGCCAAGCTGGCTGCTTGAGTTTTTTGCTATATTATAAATAGCTACTTACGCACTATTTATAAGGGCTAGAGCTTGAAAAAGCCCTAGCCCTTTTTCCTTGGATTTATCATTTCAAGAATTTTTATGAACGATTTGTCTTCTATCATCGAGATGGCTCGCTTGGCCTTTGAAAAGGCACTTACGCCGGCGGAACTAGAAAACAGCAAAGCTTTGTTTTTGGGTAAGTCTGGCCGCATCACCGAACTGATGAAAGGGCTGGCTGCCTTGCCGGTAGAGGAAAAGAAAACGCGCGGTGCTGCCATCAATGTAGCCAAACAGGGCATTGAAGTCGCGCTCAATGCACGCCGACAAGCTTTGGCTGATCAAGAATTGCAAGCGCAGCTGCAAGCTGAAGCGCTTGATGTGACCCTTCCGGGCCGTCAGCGTGGTAGCGGTGGATTGCACCCGGTGTCGTTGACGCTGGAGCGCATTGAGTCGATTTTTGGCTCGATGGGTTTTGAGGTGGCACAGGGGCCTGAAATTGAATCCGACTGGTTCAATTTCACCGCGCTCAACACCCCTGAAGATCATCCCGCGCGCTCAATGCACGACACTTTTTATGTGGAAGGTGGCTCAGCGCATGCCCCCAACCTTTTGCGCACACACACCAGTCCCATGCAAATTCGGCATGCTGTGCAGCATGTGAAGAAGCACCGTGCTGCGGTTGACCCCGCACAGGCAAACCAAGGTTTGTTTTCTGGTGCCATGCCTGAAATTCGCGTGATTGCGCCAGGCAGGACTTACCGCGTGGACAGTGACGCCACCCATTCCCCCATGTTTCACCAGTGTGAAGGATTGTGGGTGGGTGAAAACATCAGTTTCAAAGACTTGAAATTTGTCTTTACCGACTTTTGCCGCACATTTTTTGAAAACCCAGACCTGGTGCTGCGCTTCAGACCCAGCTTTTTCCCATTCACCGAACCCAGTGCTGAAATTGACATTCAGTTCCCTAGTGGAACCTTGGCTGGGCGTTGGTTGGAAGTGGCTGGAAGCGGTCAGGTTCATCCCAACGTCATCCGCAACATGGGGCTAGACCCAGAGCGTTACATTGGATTTGCCTTTGGCATGGGTTTTGATCGATTGACCATGTTGCGTTACGGTGTGAACGATTTACGCTTGTTTTTTGATGGTGATCTGCGCTTTTTATCTCAGTTTCGCTGAGCGCTGTCACTTGCTTTGTTTTCTTGTCTGAACCCGTTGGATTGACTATGCAATTTCCTGAATCTTGGTTGCGCGAATTCTGCAACCCCTCCTTGAGTACCGCTGAGTTATCTGAAACATTGACCATGGCCGGTTTAGAGGTTGAAGAACTCAAACCTGTGGCACCCCCGTTCAGTCACATTGTGGTGGGTGAAATCAAGGCCACTCAGCAGCACCCCAATGCTGATCGGTTGCGGGTCTGCCAAGTGGATGTAGGGCAAGCAGAGCTTTTGACCATTGTGTGTGGTGCACCCAACGCCAGGGAAGGGATCAAAGTACCCTGCGCCTTGGTGGGGGCGCAATTGCCCCCCGGTGAGGACGGCAAACCCTTTGGCATCAAAGTGGGCAAGTTGCGCGGTGTGGAAAGTTTTGGCATGTTGTGCTCTGCGCGCGAACTGCAACTCTCAGAAGAGCACGGTGGTTTGCTCGAACTTGCCTCTTCGGCGCCTGTGGGTCAAAACATCCGTGATCATTTGCAGCTGGATGACACCTTGCTCACACTCAAACTCACCCCCAATTTGGCGCATTGTCTAAGTGTGTATGGCATTGCCCGTGAAGTGTCTGCGTTGAGCAACGCACCCTTGAAGCAGCTTGAATTTCCAAAAACCGTGTGTGCCATCACCGAAGTGCTGCCGGTTCAGGTGCGTGCGCCCGATTTATGCGGTCGGTTTTCAGGGCGTGTGATACGCGGGGTCAACCCCAAGGCCGAAACACCGGCTTGGATGGTTGAAAAACTTGCGCGTTGTGGACAGCGCAGTGTGTCGGCTTTGGTGGATATTTCAAACTACGTGATGTTTGAGCTTGGGCGCCCTACACATATTTTTGATTTGGACAAAATCAAAGGCGGTCTTGAGGTTCGTTGGGGTCGCGCGGGCGAGCAAATCAAATTGCTCAACGGCAACACCGTCACGGTCGATGAGCAGGTGGGTGTGATTGCAGACGCGGTAGCTGTCGAATCTCTGGCTGGCATCATGGGGGGCGACGCCACGGCAGTGTCTAACACCACACAAAACATTTATGTGGAAGCGGCGTTTTGGTTCCCCAAAGCCATTGCAGGGCGTTCCAGGCGCTTTAATTTTTCAACCGATGCCGGTCATCGCTTTGAGCGAGGTGTTGATCCAGAGTTGACAGTGGAGCACATTGAACGCATCACACAGCTGATTTTTGAGATTTGTGGCAACGCACAAACTGTTTGCGGCCCCATAGATGACCAAAAGGTGGCCATGCCTGCTACCCGTCAAGTCACTTTACGAGTGGCCAGAGCCACCAAAATTTTGGGTTTGCCCTTGACCCAAGCACAGTGCGCCAAAGCGCTCGTGAGTTTGGGGCTTCAGGTCACGGAAGGGGAGGGTGTGGTGCATGTGACGGCACCGTCTTACCGCTTTGATTTGCAAATTGAAGAAGATCTGATTGAAGAAGTGGCGCGCATGATTGGCTATCACAATCTGCCGCAAACCCCGCCCTGTGCGCCCATCACGGCCAAAATCCGGCCAGAAAACCAACGCTCAACTTTTACCGTGCGGCGTGCACTGGCAGCATTAGGCTACCAAGAAACCATCAATTTCAGTTTTGTTGAAGAGCGTTGGGAGCAGGAGCTGGCTGGCAACCCCAATCCGATTCGGTTGCTCAACCCAATTGCAAGTCAAATGAGCGTGATGCGCTCGTCATTATTGGGGTCGCTGCTCCAAGTTTTGAAATTTAACCTAGATCGAAAAGCGCAGCGTGTGCGTGTTTTTGAACTTGGTCGGGTCTTTCTGCGCTCATCCACTGTGAGTGACACAGACACAACAGTGCAAGGGTTTGACCAACCCATGCGCCTGTCAGGTTTGGCCACTGGCTCTGTGGACATGCCAGAGTGGGGTTGCAAGGTGCGTGCGGTTGACTTCTTTGATGTCAAAGGCGACTTGGAAGCCTTGATGGCGCCCATTTCCCTGACGTTCAAGCCTGCGCAGCATGCGGCGCTTCACCCGGGTCGTTGTGCGCAGGTCATTTGTGAAGGTGTGGCCATCGGTTATGTTGGCGAGTTGCATCCTAAATGGCGTCAAACCTACGACTTGGTGCAAACGCCCGTTTTGTTTGAGCTTGACTTGGATGTGGTCATGCGCCGGCAGATCCCTCAATTTTCAAACGTTCCCCGTTTTCAAGCTGTAGAGCGCGACATTGCCGTCATGGTCAATGAGTCAATCACCCATGACGCTTTGATGCAAGCCATCCGCTCGGCACCCACGGCTGGGTTGCTGAAAGACGCCGTGCTGTTTGACATTTATCGCCCCAAACCATCAGAAACTGCCAGCAGCGTGGCCACAGCTGCTGAAAAGAGCATGGCTGTGCGTTTGACCTTGAACGCCGAAGACACGGCTTTGACCGAGCAGCAAATCGAGACCACCGTAGCTGCTGTTCTGGCGAACTTGACAGAAAAAGTAGGTGCAAGGCAACGTGTTTGAGCGTGGTTTTCAATCGCTTCAGAAAGAAAGTTCTATGAACATGAATGTCGTTTCATTGGAAACCAATGCGCTCACCAAAGCCCATTTGGCTGATTTGTTGTTTGATCAAATTGGTTTGAACAAGCGTGAATCCAAAGACATGGTTGAAGCCTTTTTTGACCTGATTGCACAAAAATTGATAGCAGGTGAAGATGTCAAGGTGACAGGGTTTGGGAATTTTCAGATACGCACCAAAGCGCCTCGACCTGGCCGCAACCCTCGTACCGGAGAAAGTGTTCCGATTCATGCGCGTCGTGTGGTCACTTTTCACGCCAGTCAAAAATTGAAAGTGCAGATTCAAAATCAAGATGATGCGGGCGAGCCATGATTGCCAGCCATTTGATTGACGGGTGTCAATAGACTGTCTAAAGGTGAAAAGTTGACTTTACAAAACTCATCAATCTAGATTAGTCTCTGAAAATCTCATCTAATTCATTGATTTTTATGGAGAATGATCTTCCTCCCATACCGGCCAAGCGCTATTTCACCATTGGTGAAGTGGCGGATTTATGTGGCGTCAAACCTCATGTACTTCGGTATTGGGAGCAAGAATTTACCCAGCTCCGTCCCATGAAGCGGCGCGGAAATCGACGCTACTACCAACATCACGAAGTTTTGATGGTTCGTCGAATTCGCGAGCTGCTGTATGACCAAGGGTTCACCATCATCGGCGCCCGCAACAAAATGCAGGCACTCGTGTCAAATCATCCTGATTTGAAAACGTCAACGCTCTCGTCTGAGGTTGGTATTGAGGTGATTGAGCTGTCTGATTCGTTCTTGTCTGATGCGCCAGGGCAACCTGGTGGTTATGAGCTTCAAACGATGACGGTTGCGTCTTGGGAATCTCTTCGGCGTGAACTCCTGGCCGTTCGCATGTTGCTGGGGACTGACCCCTGACGCGGATGAGAAGTCGATCTGATTTAAGCCCCGATTACGGTTTATAATATGCGACTTCGGTGTGTGGCGCAGCCTGGTAGCGCACTTGCATGGGGTGCAAGGGGTCGAAGGTTCGAATCCTTTCACACCGACCAATAAAATCAAGGACTTAGCGCAGAAATGCTCTAAGTCTTTTCTTTTTTGAAGTGTTGATTTCACCCATTGTCCCAACGGTTGTCCCAATCGGCGGCGAAGATATAAGGTCAGCCTGTTAGATCAATTTCGATCATGTCTAAATTGTTCTGCACAGTGCGCGCCAGCGTTGCCAATATTCAAGCGCCACTCGGTATGTAGTGAATTGCACGCGTAAAGTGGACTCAATGTCACGCCCATAGCCGCCCGCCATGGTCATGACCAAAGGCACCTGGCGCTGAAAAGCCCATTCAAAGACACGGCGGTCGCGGCTCTGCATGCCAGCGTCTGAGACAGACAGTCGCCCCAAACGGTCATCTTCATGCGGGTCTGCACCCGCCAAATAGAAAATCAAGTCCGGGCAAAAGCGCTTCTCCAGAGAAGTCAGACCCTGTTCAAGCGCTTGCAAATAGTCCTTGTCTTGGCAGCCATCTGGTAATTCAATGTCGCAATCGCTGATTTTCTTGTGTACAGGAAAGTTTTTAGCACCATGCAGCGACAGCGTGAACACCGAGTTGTCATTGGTAAAGATGTGGGCGGTTCCGTCGCCTTGGTGAACATCCAGATCAATCACTGCCACTTGCAAGACTCGTTTGGGATATTGCAAGTGCTGCATGGCAAATTCGTGTTGCATCAGGCGCGCGGCTACAGCCACATCATTGAACACACAAAACCCGCTACCGTGCCCTGGATGCGAGTGGTGGGTTCCACCGGCCAAGTTGGTGGCAATCCAGCCACCGTTGAGGGCTGCGCGAGCCGCTAAAACGGTGCCTCCCACAGAGCGGCAAGCACGCTCGGCCATGCCTGGGCTCCAAGGAAAACCAATTTCGCGCTGGGCTGTTGCGCTCAAAGTGCCATTGAATACCGCGTCGATGTACGCTGGTGTATGCACCAGTTTGAGTTCGTTGGCGCTCACTGGTAATGCTTCATGCATTTCAATGCCCGGCATCTGAGCCACCAGGCGCTCGCGCAGCATGGCGTACTTTTGCATCGGAAAGCGGTGCCCCTGCGGCAGGGGCAATACAAAGTGGTCGGCGTAATAGGCGCGCATTCTCGATTTAGTTTCTAGGCACAAAGTCGCTCACGCGGCCTTGCTCGTCTGTGATCACCTGGCAAGCTGTACTCATGTGCGCACGCAAACGAACTCGCGCCCGCTGCACGCGTGACTTCGCTGCGCTCAAACTCAACCCTATGTGTTGGGCGTAGTCGGCTTGTGGCATGCCTTGCAGGTCACACAGGGTGATGGCCTCACGGTCCTCCACACCGAGTTCTGACAAAACGCGGGGCAGGCAGCCGGTCAAAATATCAACGGTTTCCACATCCTCAGGCACGGCCACCAGGTCTTCCGGCAGCTCTACCATGGTGTGTGCCACTCTCAGGTGGTCTGCCACAAGGTTGCGAGCCACTTCAAACAGCCAAGCGCGGGCGTTGTGCAGTGCGCAAAAACGGTCGCCTTGGCGCAAAGCTTTCAAAAACAGGTCTTGCAACAGGTCATCGGCCAAAGCGCTGTTGCCAAGGCGGTGACACAGCCAGCCACGCAGTTCGGCAGCGTGAGAGCTCCAGGCAGTGTTGAGACAGTTCATGGCGTTATTGTCAATAATAAACAGCGGCAGTATGCCGAGCCTCAACACTTTAAGATTTATTAATACATAATAGACCTCTAGAGCATATGGAATAAGCGCAAGCAGCTATGTTTTTGATTGTAAAAACTTGGTCATTATTGACGAATGGGACGAAAAAATCGTGTCATCGCTGATTCGGCAAAAAGTGACTCATGTCAAAGGCCATGCGTTCAGGCCATGGGTACACTGAAACTTGCTTTGAACACCCCACCCAACCCCAGGAGACTTTATGAAACTGTTGCATTTTTTGCCTGCTTTAGTGGTGGGGTTGGGCCTGTTAGGGTGTGAGCAAGCGGCCGTGCCCAACGTCACCAGTGCGGTGCAACCGGTGGCTGCACCGGTGCCGGCACCAGCCAACAAGCGCATTGGGCTGGTGATGAAAACCCTGACCAATCCGTTTTTTGTAGAGATGGAAAAAGGTGCCAGGCGTGCTGAAAAAGAGCTCGGCATTGACCTGAAGGTCAAAACCGCGGCGCAAGAAACCTCGATAGAGCAGCAAATCCAGTTGGTTGAAGATTTGATCGCCGACAAGGTCGATGCCATTGTGATTGCCCCCGGCGACTCGCAGCGCCTGGTGCCAGCACTGAAAAAAGCCACCGACGCAGGCATCAAGGTGGTCAACATTGACAACCATTTGGACGAGGTGGCGGTTAAAAACGCCGGTCTTGCCCCGATACCGTTCGTCAGTGTGGACAACGAAGCGGGGGCTTACAAGGCCGGGCAATTTTTGGTGAAGGGCGTCACTGCGCCCACCGAGTTGGCAGTGCTTGAAGGCATTCGCAGTGCTGACAACGCCCACCAACGAGCCCAGGGCGCGCGCCGAGCCTTTGCTGAAAACAAACACATTTCAGTGGCGGCCTCTGAGACCGCCAATTGGAAGATTGATGAAGCCTACAGTGTGACGAAGGCCATTTTTGCCAAACACCGCAACGTCAAACTGCTGTTTGCCGCCAACGACATGATGGCCTTGGGCGCCTTGAAATTTTTACAAGAAAGCGGCCGCACCCAAGTCAAGGTGGCGGGCTTTGACGCCCTGTCTGAAGCCCTGACTGAAATCAAGGCCGGGCGCTTGTTGGCCACCATCGACCAGCAAGCCGCCGAACAAGGCTATCAAGGCATTGCCTTGGCCAACCGCCTCAGCCACGGCAATGTTGTGCCCACGGTGACTTTGATCGACACCAAGCTGATCACTGCCAGCTCATTGCCCTGATTTTTCACGGCTTCAGCCATGACCTGGCGCTTCAACCTCACGGCCAAAATGCTGGCCTTTTTGCTGCTGGCAGGGGTGTTGCCGGTGGTGTTGCTGGGCGCGGTGGCTTTTGAAATCTCCAAGCGCGTGCTCATTGAGCAGGCTGAGTCTGACAACCTGCGCTTAGCGGGCAGCTTTTCGTCTTACTACCGCCTGTACCAAGATCAAATTGAAGACATGGCCGCCAACCTGGCTGGCAACCCAGCCATTGGGCAAGCGCTGGCACAGGCTGATGCCACCCAAGCCAGCACCTACAGCGCGCTGGAAATGCGCGCTCAAATGGGCTACATCTTGAACAATTACGTGCGGGTGCGCGGGCTTGACTCCATTCACTTGTTTTCTCGGGGCGGTGCGCATTTTCAAGCCGGGCAAACGCTCGATTTCAGCCAGGTGCAGAAAGCTGTGGCAGATGCGCTGCTGCAAGAGGCGTTGGCGGCGCCGGGGCCGGTGCTGTGGCGTGGCATAGATGCCAATTTGAATCAAAACTCAGACACCCCCAAAACCATCAGCGTGGTGCGCGCCATTCAATACTTCTCGCCCACCCGTGGCAGCTCTGAAGTGGTGGGGCTGCTGGTGATCAATCTCAATGATGAAATCATGCGGCGTTACCTGCAAGGCATCACCCTGGTACCCGGTACCCAGCTCATGGTGCTAGACCACCATGGCCAGATCGAGCTGCACTCAGACGCCAAGCAATTTGGGCGGCCGCTCACACCCGCGTTGCTGGCCTTGGTGCAAGCCGCGCTGCCACCGGCGCGGCTGGTGCTTGATGGCCAAGAAATGCTCATGGCAGTAGCGCCATCCACGCACCAGAGCTTGCTGGTCACGTTGTCGCCCCGTGCGCAACTGACTCAAAAAATCAACCAGTTGGGCATGGCCACGTTTGGGCTGGTGTGGTTGGCGGTGTTGACCATGTTGGGCTTGACTTGGTACTTTGCCAAAACCGTGGTCTGGCCGATTCGCGCGGTCTCAGAAGGTTTTGCAGCCATTGCCCGCAAGCCGCATGAACACCACCATTTGCTGCCCATTGGGCGGGTGAAAGATGAGGTTTTTCAGCTGGTGCAGGGCTACAACAATCATTTGCTGGCGTTGGATGTGCAGCGCCAGGTGGCGCAGCAGCTGCAACTGGCCAAAACCAAGGCAGAGTCGGCCAATCTGGCCAAAAGCCGGTTTTTGGCCACCATGAGCCATGAAATCCGCACGCCCATGAATGGCATTTTGGGCATGGCGCAATTGCTGTTGCTGCCGCACACCACGCCACAGCAGCAGCGTGATTACGCGCACACCATTTTGACCAGTGGTCAAAGCTTGATGAGCTTGCTCAATGACATTTTGGATTTGTCAAAAATTGAAGCCGGGCACCTGCAGTTGGAGCTGGCCGACTTTTCACCAGAGGCGCTGTTGCTTGAGATCCAGTCGCTGTTTGAAGGTGCCGCTTTGGCCAAAACCTTGCAGCTGTCGCACCACTGGCACGGCACGCCAGCCCAAGCTTATCTGGCAGATGCGCAGCGTTTGCGCCAAATGCTGGCCAACCTGGTGGGCAACGCCATCAAGTTCACCCGGCAGGGAAGCATTGTCATTGAAGGCTTTGAGCTTGAGCGCCAGGCGCACAGCGCGCTGCTGAAATTCGCTGTCACAGACACCGGAATTGGCATTGCCCCAGACAAATTAGATGTGTTGTTCAAACCCTTTTCGCAAGCCGACAGTTCCACCACCCGCGAATTTGGTGGCTCAGGCCTGGGGTTGTCGATTGTCAGCACCCTGGCACAAGCCATGGACGGCTCGGTGGGGGTGAGCAGCGAGCCAGGGCAGGGCGCGTGCTTTTGGTTCAGCGCGCGCGTTGGGCTGGCCGCGCCGCAGCTTGCAACATTGCCAGTGGCAAGCCGGCTATCCGTCTCAACTGCAGCGCCCGCCATGGATGCAAGTGCCGCCTTGCCCGCACCGCTTGAACTCCTGCAAGGCAGCGTGCTGGTGGCTGAAGACCACCCGGTCAATGGCCTGGTGATTGGCGAGATGTTGAAGCAGCTTGGGCTGTCCCACCATTGGCTCACTGATGGGCAGCAAGCGCTGCAACGCCTTCAAGCCGGTGCGCGCCCTGATGTGCTGCTGATGGACTTGCACATGCCGGTGATGGACGGCTACACCGCCACTGAGCGCCTGCGTCAATGGGAGCGTGACACCGGTGCCGGCCACCTGCCCATCATTGCCCTCACTGCGGATGCATTTGCCGAAGATCGCCAGCATTGTTTGCGGGTGGGGATGGACGATTTTTTAACCAAACCCATCACTCTGGAAGCCTTGTACCAAGCGCTCAAACGGTGGTTGCCAGCGGCAGCGCATCTGCCAGACAACACAAAGATGTTGCCAGCAGTTCCAGTTTCGAAGCCGCTGGATAGCTCACAATTTTTAAAACTGGTCAGTGAATTGGAGCCTTTGTTGGGTCAAAATAAGTTCAGTGCTTTTGGCAAATTGCAAGAGCTCAGAGGCATCACACAAGGTACACCGTTGGACACCGATATTCAAAAAATCACCACCTTGCTGCAAGCCTTCAGGTTTGAGCAAGCGTTGCTGCTTTTGCGTGAGGTGAAGGCTAAACCATTCAATTAACTGCACATCAGCGCCTGTTTATGACCCTTGCCAAACCGCTTGTCCTGGCCATTGACGACACCCCCGCCAATTTACTTACCTTGGGCGCCGCGCTAGAGCCGGCTTTTGAGTTGCAAATGGCCACCTCAGGTGCCATGGGGTTGGCACTGGCCGAGAAGACGCCACCAGACCTGATTTTGCTCGACATCATGATGCCCGAGATGGATGGCTATGAGGTCTGTCGCCAGCTCAAAGCGCATGCCCAGCTCAAAGACATTCCGGTGGTGTTTGTCACGGCGCTGACCGATGCCGTGTCTGAAGCCCGTGGCTTGGCGCTGGGTGCGGCCGATTTCATCACCAAACCGGTCAATGTGGAAATTGCCCGCCAACGCATCCAAAATTTGCTTGAGCGCGAAGCCTTGCGCAAGCAAGTGCTGGAGCAAAAAAATCGATTGACCATGCGGGTGGTCGAGTTGGAGCAGACCCAAGCCGAGTTGACAAGGTCACTGGCACTGCAACAAGCGGCTGACGAAAAACTGCACCTGGCCGCCAGTGTGTTCAGCCATGCCCGAGAAGGTATTTTCATCACCCAACTGGATGGTAGCGTGGTGGATGTGAATGCCGCCTTTTCCCGCATCACCGGCTATGCCCGTGAAGAAGTGCTGGGGCAAAACCCGCGCCTGTGGAGCTCGCACCACCATGGGCCTGACTTTTACGCCAGCATGTGGCAGCAACTCAGCCACAAAGGGCATTGGTACGGAGAGCTCTGGAACCGGCGTAAAAACGGCGAGCTGTATGCCGAAATGCTGACCATCACCGCTGTCGCCGATGCTCAGGGTCAGCCACAACATTACGTGGCCTTGTTCTCAGACATCACCACCCTCAAAGAAAACCAGGAGCAGCTTGACCACATTGCCCACTTTGATGCCCTGACCAATTTACCCAACCGGGTACTGTTGGCCGACCGCCTGCGCCAAGGCATGCTGCAAGAGCAGCGCCGGGGCAAAAAACTGGCGGTGGTGTTTCTTGATCTGGATGGCTTCAAAGCCGTCAACGATGCTCATGGCCATGAAGCGGGCGACCAGCTTTTGATTGCCTTGGCCAGCCGCATGAAACAGTCTCTGCGTGAGGGCGACACGCTGGCACGCATTGGTGGTGATGAGTTTGTGGCTGTATTGTGTGAGCTGGAGGATGCACAGGCCTGTTTGCCGATGTTGGGGCGTTTGCTCAGTGCCGCCTCGCAGCCACTCACGGTCAATGCGGCGGAGCTCAAGGTCTCGGCCAGCTTGGGTGTGACCCTGTACCCGCAAGAGCAAGACCTGGAGCCCGACCAACTGCTGCGCCAAGCAGATCAGGCCATGTACCAGGCCAAGGTGTCAGGCAAAAACCGCTACAGTTTTTTTGATGCCGCGCAAGACAGTGGCATTCGCAACCACCACGAAAGCATTGAGCGCATGCGCCAAGGGCTGGCGCGCCATGAATTTGTGCTGTTTTACCAGCCCAAGGTCAACATGCGCACCGGTCAGGTGGTGGGTGCCGAAGCCTTGATCCGCTGGCAGCACCCCCAGGCTGGGCTGATGGCGCCGGGCTTGTTTTTGCCCACCATTGAAAACCATGCGTTAGCTGTTGATCTGGGTGAGTGGGTGATTCACTCCGCCTTGTCTCAAATCGAGTTGTGGCAAGCGCAGGGCTTGCACCTGCCGGTGAGTGTGAACGTGGGGGCACGGCAACTGCAGCAATCCAACTTTGTGATTCGCTTGCAAGCCATTTTGGCTGCCCACCCGCACGTGGACCCCGCCCGCCTTGAAATTGAAATCTTGGAGACCAGCGCGCTGGAAGACTTGGGGCGCGTGTCGCGGGTGATAGAAGACTGCCGCAAACTTGGTGTGATGTTTGCCATGGACGACTTTGGCACGGGTTACTCGTCTTTGACCTACCTGCGCCGTTTGCAAGTGAATCTGCTCAAAATTGACCAAAGTTTTGTGCGCGACATGCTCGACGACACCGACGACTTGGCCATTTTGCAAGGCATCATTGGGCTGGCCAAATCGTTTCGGCGTGAGGCCATTGCCGAAGGCGTTGAGACCGTGGCGCATGGTGCTTTGCTGCTGCAACTCGGCTGCGATTTGGCGCAGGGCTACGGCATTGCCAGGCCCATGCCAGCACAGCTCATGCCTGAGTGGGTGCAGCATTGGCGGCCCGAGCCAGCTTGGTGCCATATCCACGAGCTTGAGCCAGAGGATGTGCCCGTGTTGTATGCCAAGGTGGAGCACCGTGCCTGGATCAACGCGTTAGGTGCCCACCTGCGAGGCGAGCGCTTGTCGCCGCCACCGCTGGCGGCACATCAGTGTCACTTTGGGCAATGGCTTTACAACCAGGGGCAGGCGCGTTTTGGCGCGCTACCCACATTCGCTGTGCTGGTCGATTTGCACCTGCAGGTGCATGCCTTGGCCACCCACATGCTGGCTGAGCAAGCGCAGGGGCATAACGCCGATGTGCTGGCCATGCTGCCCCAACTGCATGCGCTGCGCGACACGTTGCTGCAACAGCTCGATGCCTTAGAACTTGATTTAGAGCTTTCACCCCCACTGCTTACACAGAAAGAAGCACCATGAAAATTTTGTTGGTTGACGATGCCCGCTCGGTGGTGATGGTCATGACCTCACGTTTGGCCAGTTATGGGTATGACGTGGTGCACGCCGCCAACGGCCAAGAGGCGGTGGCCGCATTTGCCAGCGCAGCTCCCGACCTGGTGTTGATGGACATTGAGATGCCGGTGATGAATGGCTTTGAAGCCACCAACCGCATCCGTGCGTTTGAGGCCACCAAGCAGTGGGCCTGGACACCGGTGATTTTTCTCACCTCGTCAGACACGGTTGAAAACCTGGTGACCGCCATCGAGGCGGGTGGTGACGATTTCATGAGCAAATTTGTGCCCGAGCCCGTGTTGCAAGCCAAGATGAAAGCCATGAGCCGCATTGCCAGCCTGCGTAAAAGCCTCTCGCAAGCCAACCAAAAGCTGCAAGACCTGGCCAGCCAAGACGGCTTGACCGGCTTGTGCAACCGCCGCAGCATGGACTTGCGTGCCGATCAGCATTGGCTAGAAGCGCAAGCCTTTGGCCGGTCTTACGGGTTGCTGATGCTCGACATCGACAACTTCAAAAAATACAACGACCACTATGGTCACCAAAGCGGCGACGACTGTCTGCGCCAGGTGGCGCAGGCTATTGAGACCAGCGTGCGCCACGCCAACGACCTGGGTTTGACCCACGGCGCTTTTGCCGCCCGCTACGGTGGCGAGGAGTTTGCCGTGATCGTGCCCATGGCCACGCCTCAAATTCTGACCAAAGTGGCCAATAGCATTGTCAGCAGCGTGCACGCCCTGGGCATAGCGCATGAGCTCAACGAGGCCTGGGGTGTGGTAACCATCTCGGTCGGTGGGGCACTCAAAAACCCGGCACAAGGCGAGTTAGTGGCACTGTTTCGCGAGGCCGATGCGCGGCTCTACCAAGCCAAGACACGGAGCCGTAACTGCGCTGTGCTTGGGGACTGAACAGTGTCAGTGTCCAAATTGTTCGCCTGCGGGTAACGGGCGGGTTTTAAAAAATGTCATCGGTGTGCCGACACGCGCCTGCGCCAATTCCTGGCGCGACTGCTTGGCCACTGCCGGTTTCATTTTGCCCACCACATGCATTTCGCAGGGTTTGCAGTCAAAGCGCAGGGTGAGCTTTTCTTTGCCGTTGACCAGTTGCAGCGGCTCAGCTTTGACAAAACCCTGCACGCCGGTCACGCCCTTGGCCTGTTTGGGGCACAGGCTTAAAGAAAACCGCACGCAGTGTTTGGTAATCATCAGGCTGACCTCACCGGGCTCTTCAATGGCCTCGTAAGCGGCATCAATCACCTTCACGCCGTGGCGTGCGTAAAACGTGCGGGCAGCGCGGTTGAACACATTGGCCAAGTAGCTCAAGGTGTCTTCAGGGTAGGGCGCGGGCGGCTCCACCGCCTGGCCTGGTAGCCAGCGCACAAAGCTTGCAGCACGTGCGGCCTCCAGTGCTTCAACCGCCTCGCGGCGCAGGGCATTGAGCAGGGAGCTGGGCACCAATACAGCATCAAATCGGCCTCTAGACCAGGTAATATCTGTGCTAATAGCTACAAAAATAGTAGTACCCAATCGACTCAACTGGCTGCGGATTTGTACCTCTGCAGCGGCTTTGTCATGCGCTTGCTGGCGATTGGCTGCGGGAAAGGGCTGCTGCACCGTGGCATGTGTGCCGTCTTCATCGGTCAGGGTGAGTTGCACCGCGTCAGGCAGCACGGCCAGCTTGGCCCAGACACCGATGCGCCGGTCGCTGCTTTTATTAATCAGCTGGCGCAGCCAACTTGCGTCGCGGTTGCGGTTGACTTCGACCCCTTTGCGCAGGTCGGGCAAGCCTTCCATCGGGTCTTTCGGGAACACGCGCCAGCTGCCTTTTTTGGCGCTGATGAGTTCGGCGCGATTGATGGCCAGGCCAACCAGCTCTTTTTGCAAATCGTAGTAACACAGGCCATCACCGTTGTGCAGCTCGGTGGTTTTGTGGCTGAGTTCAAGTTCCACCCAGTTGGGGCCAACCACGGTCACATAGCCAATCGGTAGCCCTGGGTTTTTGGGCGTGTCAAAGGCACCAATGGTGTCCTGGCGACCTTGCACAAAGTAGTCGGTAAATTCGCGGTTGAAATTCTGGTTGGGGTCGGGCGTGAAGGTGAAGCTGGTCTGGCCGCTGCTGGCGCGTGCCAGCGGGTTGCTTGAGTGCTGGCGGACTTCAATCACCTCGTCGAGCAACTTGCGGTAATGCGCGGTGATGTTTTTCACATAGGCCATGTCTTTGTAGCGACCCTCAATCTTGAAGCTGCGCACCCCGGCATCAATCAAATCGGCGATGTTGGCGCTCTGGTTGTTGTCTTTCATGCTGAGCACATGTTTGTCATGCGCGACAAACCGGCCTGCCGAGTCAATCACCTGGTAGGGCAGGCGGCAGGCCTGGCTGCATTCGCCCCGGTTGGCGCTGCGCCCGGTGTGGGCGGCGCTGATATAGCACTGGCCGCTGTAGGCCACGCACAGCGCGCCGTGCACAAAAAACTCCAGCGTGCTGCGCGTTGGGTCGGTGGCGGCACGGATGGCGGCAATTTGGGGCAGGGTGAGTTCGCGTGCCAGCACCAGCTGCGTCAGCCCTGCGTCTTGCAAAAAGCGTGCTTTCTCGGGCGTGCGAATGTCGCACTGGGTGCTGGCGTGCAGCTGCAGCGGCGGCATGTCAATGGCCAGCAAGCCCATGTCTTGCACGATGAGTGCATCCACGCCAGATTCATACAGCTGCCAAGCCAACGTGCGGGCGCCTTCGAGCTCATCGTCGCGCAAGATGGTGTTCATGGTGACAAAAATGCGGCTGTTGAAGCGGTGCGCGTGTTGCACCAGCCGGGCGATGTCGGCCACCGAGTTGTCGGCACTGGAGCGTGCGCCAAAGCCAGGACCACCGATGTAGACCGCATCAGCCCCGTGGTTGACGGCTTCAATGCCAATGTCAGCGCTGCGTGCCGGGGCCAGGAGTTCGAGTTGGTGGGGGAGTAAAGACATAGCGCGCGATTATCCCTGCCTACGCTTTGCTTCTCAATGCCCGGTGTTGGCCTGGGCTTCATAGGCGTGTCACACACCTGGGGTTGAATGCGTGTTTTTACTGGAGCACCCCTATGAGATTGGTGAAGACTGACAAAGCCCGAGAGGAGTTAACGGGCAGTTTGAGGCGTGTAGGACGCAGGGAGCGCAACTTGTTGATCTTGGCGGATGGTCAAAAAACGATTCAGGACTTTGAAATTATTTTCAAAGACGAGGCACGGCTCATGGCGGATTCGCTGATCCGAGAAGGCTATTTGACCTGCATTCGTCTGACCCAAAGTCAAAGCCCACCTAAGCCTACGCTCAAGCCTACGCCTGAATCGCTTCATCAGACAAATGCAGACACCTTTGAAGGCAAAAGGTCATTGGCCACCACGCGCATGTTTTTGTTTGACATGTGTGAACGCATGTTTTCCCGGCGTGCGCCAGAGCAGGCGCAGATGTTTCGGGATGCCTTTCGCAAGGCGCGTGACCGTGAATCCATGTTGGCTGCAGCGCGTGACATGTTGCAAGCCGTGGAACTTGTTGCTGGCGCTGAGCGAGCCGACGCCATTGGTCAGCGCATTGCCATGCTGCTGCCAGTTGAAGTTGATGATGAGGCATTTGCCTTGTCTACACTTCATGCATGACCCCTGCACGATTTGATCGCTTTAACGGATTTGACCGTTTTGACCACCTAGATGCCTTGCGTGGCTTGGCCATGGTCTGGATGACTTTGTTTCACCTGGTGTTTGACCTGAACCACTTTGGCTGGGTCAAGCAAGATTTTTACCGCGACCCGTTCTGGACCTGGCAGCGGGTGGCCATCGTCAGCCTGTTTTTGTTTTGCGCCGGTTTTGGCCAGGCTGTGGCTGCGGCACAGGGGCAAAGTTGGGCGCGGTTTGGCAAGCGCTGGGCGCTGGTGGCGGGCTGCGCGCTGTTGGTCAGCCTGGGGTCGTGGCTGATGTACCCGCAAACCTTCATTTACTTTGGTATCTTGCATGGCATGGCGTTAATGCTGGTGGTGGTGCGCCTCACCGCCCACTGGGGGCGCTGGCTGTGGCTGCTGGGTGCGCTGGCCATTGCATCAAAATTTATAGCTGCTTATGCACTATCCATGGGCGCTAGCGGCCAATTTGTTGCACGGATGAATTCGCCCATGATGAATTGGCTGGGGTGGATTACTCAAAAACCCGTCACCGAAGATTACGCCCCGCTGTTCCCCTGGCTGGGTGTGATGTGGTGGGGCGCCGCGGCTGGCGCTTGGGCGCTGAAGCATGCCCTCGCGATGCTGCACAAGCCGTTGCCCCGCGTCGGGCAGGCGCTGGCTGCACTGGGGCGCTGGAGTCTGAGCTATTACATGCTGCACCAGCCGGTGCTGATCGGGGTGCTGATGGGGTTGAGTTGGTTGGGTTGGCCTCGCCCGTGACTTGCATTCGCCCTGAGGCCAGGGCTATTGGTGCTGGCAGGTTTGGCGCTTGACAAGCCTCATGCTTTCAAGTGAATGAAGCATGAAGGTCAGGTGAATATTTCCAGCAAGCGGTCTAGCCCACCGCTGTTGATGGCTACTTGGGCTTGCTCGCGCACGGCTGGTTTGGCGTGGTAAGCCACCGACAAACCGGCGGCGCGCATCATGGGCAGGTCGTTGGCACCGTCACCCATGGCAATGCACTGCGCCGGCTCAATGCCCAGCAAGCTGGCCACGTCCAGCAAGGTGCGGCGTTTTTCAGCACCATCGCAAATGTCACCCCAAGACTGGTCGACCATGCGCCCAGTGAGTTCACCACAGTTGGCACCGCTGCGAACTTCCAGCACATTGGCGCGGGCAAAGTCTAGCCCCAAGCGCGCTTTGATGCGGTCGGCAAAAAATGTAAAGCCGCCCGAGACCAGCAGCACTTTCAGACCGGCGGCCTTGCAGGCATTGACCAGCCGCTCAGCCCCCGGGTTGAGCTGCAGACGCTGGGTGTAGATCAGCTCCATGTCGGCCACTGTGACGCCCTTGAGCAAGGCCACGCGTTGGCGCAGGCTGGACTTGTAGTCGGAAATTTCACCCTGCATGGCGGCCTCGGTGATGGCTGCCACCTCGGCTTTTTTGCCCACCGCATCGGCAATTTCGTCCACACACTCGATGTTGATCAGGGTCGAGTCCATGTCAAAAGCAATGAGTTTGAAGTCGGTCAACTTCAGGTGGGAGGGCAGGTGTTGCAGCACCAGGCCAGGGGAGAGTTCTTTGGGTGACATTGGAAAAATAAACGATGAAAGATGTAGCGGATGTCGCTTGATGGCAAACTGGCGCTCGCCGGTTCAGGTGCAACACTGCATAGTTTATTGAATCCGCCAGTGCCGCCAGAAATGGGCTATTTGAGATTTCTGCGTCCCTTATTGCTTGACAAGCCCTTAGCCCCCCAGGACTGGAAACAGCTTGATCAGGCCGTCAGACATGACCTCAACCGCCAGCGCCGCCAAAATGAGCCCCATGAGCCGGGTCATGACGTTGATACCGGTTTTGCCCAGAATGCGCGCAATGGGCTCGGCCAGGGTAAAGCACAGCGCAGTGGCCAGCGCCACAACTACACCGTAGCCCACCAGCGTGCTGAGTTGCCAAAAGGTTTTGGCTTTTTCGGCGTAAATCACCACTGTGGACATGGTGGCCGGACCAGTCAAGAGCGGAATGGTCAGCGGCACCACGGCGATGCTGGCACGCGCGGACGAGTCCTGCATTTCTTCGGCATTGGTGCGCGCCTCGGCTGGTTGGGCGTTGAGCATGGACAGCGCCGAGGTCAGCAGTAGCATGCCGCCCCCCACCTGAAAGCTGGCCAGCGAGATGCTGAAAAATTCCAGAATGTGCAGCCCCAGCAGTGCGCAACTGGCAATCACTACAAACGAGCTGAAGGCGCTGATGCGAATCGTGCGGGCGCGTTGCGCTGGGCTGAAGTCGTGCGTGTAGTGAATAAAAAACGGCACGATGGCCAGCGGGTTCACAATCGCCAGCAGGGTTACCAGGGGTTTGAAGTCCATTTGAGGTTTTCTGATCTATTTTGAAAGTGCTGATTGGAACAGTATGTTAGTGCGCGACCCAAACACATTTGCATACACCCAAGTGAACTCCGCGCCGATCAGGAAAATCTGCGCTGAGTAATACACCCACAGCAACACCACCACCAGCGAGCCCGCAGCGCCAAAGCCCGAGACGATGCCGCTGCGGCCAATGTAGACCCCGATCAGGCTCTTGCCCAGCGTGAACAGCAGCGCAGTAAACACCGCACCAATCCAGACATCGCGCCAATGCACATGCACGCGTGGCATCACCTTGTAAATCAGGGCAAACACAGCGGCCACCAAAAAGAAACCAGCAATGCCGTTGACCACGCTGGCCACGGTCAGCCAGCCACCAAACAGTGGGCTCCACCAGCGTTCCATGGTGGCCAGCACAGCGCTCAGCACCAGTGACACCATCAGCAAAAAGCCGATGGCCAAAATCATGCCAAACGACAGCAACCGGGCGCGCAGCAGTGCAATCCAGCCATTCGTCTGGCACCTGGCGGGCACACGCCAAATGCGGTCAAGCGCGCCTTGCAGCTCGCCAAACACGGTGGTGGCCCCAACCAGCAGCAACAGCAGCCCCACCAGTGTGCCAACAGCACCTTGGGCAGGCTGGTCAACGCTGACCAGCAGCGCTTGCACTGCGCTCGCACCTGCATCGCCCATCAGGGCGCGCAACTGCCATTCGATCTCACCACGCGCTGCGTCCTGCCCAAACACCAGTCCCGCCACGGAGATCACGATCAGCAGCAATGGGGCCAATGAAAACAGGGTGTAGTAGGCCAGCGCTGCACCCATGCTGGGTACATAGTCGTCCAGCCAGGCGTTGGTAACTTGTTTGAGTAGAGCCCAGCACTGTGGCAAATCAATTGGCATCACAGTGGCCTGAGTCGTTTCAAGGGGTATGTGTGATCACGCCTGCATTGACTCGCACCTTGTCACCCACTTTGAACCCCGGCTCAGCTGCAAAACTCACCGTTTGCGTGGTTCCGTTTTGCAGGCGCACCAGCACTTCAAAGTGGTTGGTTGTGCGCGACTTGGCTTCCAGCGCCCGGCCGGCATAAGCCCCGCCCAAAGCGCCAGCAATTTGCGCCACTGTGCGGCCTGTGCCAGCGCCCACCTGGTTGCCCAAAATGGCCCCTACCACGCCGCCGCCAATGGTGCCGAGGTAGCTGCCCTCACCTTTGACCTCGATCAGGTTTACCGACTCCACCACACCACACGTGGCACACACCCGGTTGATTTGCAGGGGTGCTGGTGCGCTGTCACTTTGCAAAGGTTTGCCCAAAATGGCGCTGCCCACGTGCTCGCCCAGACGCATGTTGGCCGTCACAACGCTGTTGCGGGTGATGCGGTCACGGTTTTTGATGATGTAAGTGTTGGCGTACTCACCGCTTTTCACCTCGGGCAAAAACACCTTGCCCCGAACTCCTGTAATGGCCAAATCCACCTGCGCACCAGGCGTACCAAACACCGAGAAATACAGCTCGCTGCCCCCCACCAGTGCGGCAGCCGGGTCTACGTTGAAATGCTCAATTTTGGGTTGTGAGCCCGGAGCTGATTTTGTTTGATGCACCCCAACGCCGATCTGAAGGGATTCGTTCAGGAACACACTGGTGACCTGATTTTTTAGACGCAAATTGGCTGTGACAGCACTGCCAGCGGCAATTTTGTCGCGGCTGCTGATGGTGTAAGTTCCCAGGTAGTGCCCGGCCTCAACCTCAGCCAGCGTCAAATTGCGTACCGCCCCGGCAATGTGCAAGGTGGCTTGACCGCCTGGTGTGCCGTCCATCTCAAAGTTCAGCTCCACACCCGGACTAAGCCGTTTGACTTCGTCGACGTTAAAACCGTCAATGCGGGGCAGCGTTTGCGTGGTAGTGTGGGTTTGGGCTTGTGAGGAACCTGACCCCAGAGCCAGGGGCAGCAGCACGGCGGTTAGCGCCAGCAGCTGACTGAATGTGCGCAGAATGTTCATTGGGGAGTACCTTGTTGGAAGAAGATGGCATGCAGGCTGCCAGGGGCAATTTGCTTGCAAGGGCAATATCGGGGAAATGGGTTTATTTGGTCTTGGTGAAATCGTGTGATGCGGTTCACACCAGCACGGGCGAAAAGGCATTGTTGGTCAGTGCTGATATTCGTTCTGTGCGCAACCGTACAGATGGCAAAGTTATTCCTGCAAAGAATAGGCGTATAAGCACAAGTGCGTCAGTTCATCCTTTCGGTTCTCCCGTTCGGCCTGATTCACTTTTACAGAAATCGAGCCAGCACATGACCCCCATACTTTTTTCAGCCTATGGACGCCAAGCACAGGTATGGATTGCCGCGCTGGTTTTGCTGGTAAGTTCAGCGGTAGGAGCCCTGTTTTGGTCATTCAGCCAAATTGAAGACGCTGCAAAGGCCCGCAGGCAGGCCAACTCGGTGGTCAGCAACGCCAACGACTTTTTGTCTGCCCTGAAAGATGCAGAAACCGGCCAGCGCGGCTATTTGTTGACCAACGACGATGCGTTTCTGGCGCCCTATCTGGCCGTGCGTGACAGCATCAAAAGCCGGTTCGAAACACTGAACCAGCTGGCTGTGGGTAGCCCGGGGCAAATTCACCTGACCCCTCTGGCTCCATTGGTACAAGCCTACATGGTTGAACTGTCAGATGCCATCACCACGCGCCGCAACAAGGGGCAAAGCGCCGCCCAGGTGCTGGTCAGCAATGCCCAGAGCAAACAAGCCATGGATGTGATCCGAGATCACATCAACCGTTTTGTTCAGTCGCAGGCTGACAATCGGTCGCTTCGCGAGGCTGAGTTTCAGTCTCACATGCAGCGCCTGTTCAGCGTCATCGTCATCGTCAGCCTGCTGGCGTTGCTGGCGGCCATGGTGTTGGCTTGGTGGCTTTACCGACAAGCCGGGCAACACCTGAAAAATCAGGTGCATCTGGAAACCCGGCGGTTGCTTGAAAATCAGGAAGCCATTAACCGGCAACTCCAGCAAACCAACCTGATGCTGCGGGTAAGTGAAGAAAAGCTCACTGTTACCCTCCGCTCGATTGGCGACGCGGTGATAGCCACCGACGCAGCAGCCTGCGTGACCCTGCTCAACCCGGTGGCGCAAGACCTCACGGGGTGGACACTAGAGCAGGCCTTGGGTCGCTCGATTGATGAAGTTTTCAACATCATCAACAAAGAAACCCGCAAAGCCGCCACCATTCCAGTGGCGCAAACGCTGGCGCACGGCACGGTTCAGGGCTTGGCCAACCACACCGTGCTGATTGCCCGCGATGCCAGAGAGTTCGACATTGCCGACAGCTGTGCCCCGATCTGTGACGCAATGGGTCAGGTAGTAGGTGCCGTGCTGGTGTTTCGCAATGTCACCGATGAATACGCGGTGCAACAGTCGCTGCGCGACAGTGCTGCACTGGTTCAGACCATTCTGAACACCGTGGTGGACGGCATCGTCACCATTCACGCCCACGGGGGCATCATCGAGTCGGTCAATCCGGCCATTGAACTCATGTTTGGTTACAGCGCGGCTGACCTGGGTGGCAAGCACCTGAGTCAACTCATTCCTGAGCTTGACCAAGACCAGCACACCATGTCGCTGGCCTATTACGGTGTGAGTGCCGAGGCGCGAGCCAATGGTATGGGTCGTGAAGTGCTGGGTCTGCGCAAGAATGGCAGCGCTTTTCCGCTTGAAATTGCCGTCAGCGAAATGATGCTTGGCGGGCAACGCTACTTCACGGGCATCTTGCGTGACATCACAGCACGCAAGCAATTTGAGGCCGCGCTGCTCAAAGCAGGTGCTTTGCAAAAGGCCATTTTTGACAGCGCCAACTTTTCCAGCATTGCCACCGACGCAAAAGGTGTGATCCAGATTTTCAATGTGGGGGCTGAGCGCATGCTGGGCTACGCCGCCGCCGATGTGATGGACAAAATCACGCCCGCCGATATTTCTGATCCGCAAGAGGTGATTGCACGCGCCAAGTCGCTCAGCCTGGAGCTTGAGACCCACATCACCCCCGGTTTTGAAGCGCTGGTGTTTAAGGCCTCGCGCGGCATTGAAGACATTTACGAGCTGACCTACATCCGCAAAGACCGCAGCCGCTTCCCCGCCGTGGTGTCGGTCACCGCGTTGCGCGATGGCGAAGATGCCATCATTGGCTACCTGCTGATTGGCACCGATAACACGGCTCGCAAGCAGATTGAGGCCGAGCGAACGCGCCTTGAGCAAGTGTTACAAAACAAAAACCTGGAGCTTGAAGGTGCGCGCGAGGTGGCTGAAACCGCCAACCAGGCCAAGTCAGACTTTCTGTCGAGCATGAGCCACGAACTGCGCTCGCCGCTGAATGCCATTCTGGGTTTTTGGACAGTTGCTGGAGTCCGGCAAGCCTGCGCCCACACCGACCCAAATGGCCAGTGTGGCTCAAATTCTCAAGGCAGGCTGGTATTTGCTGGAGCTGATCAACGAAATTCTCGACCTGGCGTTGATCGAATCCGGACGTTTGTCTCTGTCGCTGGAACCCACCTCGCTGCACGACGTGTTTCAGGATTGCCAGGCCATGATCGGGCCGCAGGCCAAACAACGTGGCATACACCTCAAGTTTGCCGTGGTGGACAGTGACTGCTATGTCAACGCGGACCGAACCCGCCTGAAACAGGTGCTGATTAACCTGTTGTCCAACGCCATCAAATACAACACACCGAGCGGCATGGCTGAGGTGAGTTATGTGAAGCAGGCATCGGGGCGCTTGCGCATCAGCGTCACCGACAGTGGCAAAGGTTTGTCGCCAGAAAAAATTGCGCTGCTTTTTCAGTCTTTCAACCGCCTGGGGCAAGAATCTGGCACCGAGGAGGGTACCGGCATTGGGTTGGTGGTGAGTCGTCGGCTGGTGGAGTTGATGCAGGGTGAAATTGGTGCCCAAAGCACGGTTGGCGTGGGCAGCGAGTTCTGGTTTGAACTGGACGCAGTGGCTGCACCCCAATGGTTGGCTGACAGCCACGACGGGTACACCATGATTTCTTTGCAAGGGTGCCCAGGTGCGTCAGTGCGAACACTACTGTATGTGGAAGACAACCGTGCCAACATGGAACTGGTTGAGCAGCTCATAGCCCGCCAGAGCGACATGCGGCTGATTGGCGCCACAGATGCGATGCGCGGCATTGCCATGGCACGCACTTACCAGCCAGATGTGATTCTGATGGACATCAATCTGCCCGGCATCAGTGGCATGCAGGCGCTGCAAATCTTGCGCGATGACCCCACCACGGCGCATATTCCCGTGCTGGCTCTGAGTGCCAACGCGATGCCGCGCGACATTGAAAAAGGACTTACAGCAGGGTTTTACCGCTACCTCACCAAGCCGATCAGGGTCAATGAGTTTTTGGCAGCGCTTGACGATGGCTTCAAAATGGCCCAAGAGCGAACTGAACAGCCACTTTTGTTGGCTACCCCATGATGCTCAGCCCCGCCGATATTTTGTCCGCGCAGATTCTGATCGTGGACGACCAGGAGGCCAACGTGCAATTGCTGGTGCAGTTGTTGCAAGAGGCTGGCTATCAGAACCTGACCACCACCCGTGACCCGTATGCGGTGTGCGAGTTGCACCGCAGCCAGCACTTTGACCTGATTTTGCTTGATCTGCAAATGCCAGGCATGGACGGCTTTGCTGTCATGGCCGCCTTGAAGCAGACCGAAGGCCAGGGCTATGCCCCGGTGCTGGCCATCACGGTTCAGCCCCGCCACAAGTTGCGCGCATTGGCCTCGGGGGCCAAAGATTTCATCTCCAAGCCGTTTGACATAGAAGAGCTCAAGACCCGCATTCACAACATGCTGGAAGTGCGCCTGCTCTACAACCAGCTGGAGCACAACAACCTGACGCTGGAGGCCCTGGCGCTGCACGATGCCCTGACCCAGTTGCCCAACCGTCGTTTGTTGCTGGATCGTTTGCGCCAGGCGCAACTCAGTTCGGCGCGCACACACCGGCACTGTGCCCTGCTGTTCATGGATATTGACCACTTCAAGCAACTCAATGACACCTTGGGTCACATCGCGGGTGACGAGCTGCTGCAGCAGGTCAGCAAACGCATTCTCGGCTGCGCCCGTGAGGGCGACACGGTGGCGCGTTTTGGGGGCGACGAATTTGTGGTGTTGCTGGAAAGTTTGAGCGCCAGTGGCACGTTGGCGGAAGGGCAAGTCAAGGTGATTGCCGACAAAATGCACCATGCACTGCGGCAAACCTATCAGTTGCTCGGTCAGACCTATGACACGTCGCTCAGCATCGGTGTGGCGATTTTTTCGGGGGATGCCCAAGCCATGAGCAGCTTGTTGAAAAAAGCCGACCAGGCCATGTATCAAGCCAAAGCCGATGACACCCAAGGGGTCTGTTTTGATGCTTCTGGCATTTCAACAAAATAAGGCGCTAGCGCCCGTCTATAGTGCATGAGCAGCTACACATTCAGGAGTATTCAAGATGCCAAAAAAACACCCTCAAAGCCCTGATCAAGCCCCTGCTTTGCAGCCAACCGCGCTGTCCACAGAGCCTGCTGCAAACCAGACTTTTCCCATCGTGGGCATGGGTGCCTCAGCTGGGGGTTTGGCTGCGATTGAGGCCTTTTTCTCGGGCATGCCCGCAGACGCGGACCCTGGCATGGCCTTTGTGCTGGTGCAGCACCTGGACCCGGACCACAAAAGCCTGCTCACCGAACTGATCGCACGGCGCACCCGCATGCAGGTGCTGGAGGTGACTGATGGCATGGTGGTGCGCGTCAACTGCGCCTACATCATTCCGCCCAACCGCGACATGGCGTTTTTGAACGGCGCACTGCAACTGCTCGAACCCACCGCGCCGCGCGGCCACCGCCTGCCGATTGATTTTTTGTTTCGTTCACTGGCCGCAGACCAGCACGAGCGAGCCATTGGCGTGGTGCTGTCGGGCACTGGCAGTGACGGCACGCTGGGTGTGCGTGCCATCAAGGTTGAAGGCGGTATGGTGATGGTGCAAACGCCAGCGTCGAGTGAATTCGATGGCATGCCACAAAGTGCACTGGCCACCGGCATGGTGGACTTTGAACTGCCACCGGCTGACATGGCAGCGCAACTTATCGCCTATGTGGCGCACGCCTTTGGTCGCCCGCCGCATGCAACAGGTGTGGCGACACCCCTGAGCGGGAGCGCCTTAAAAAAAATATTTGTGCTGCTGCGGGCGCAGACTGGGCATGACTTTTCTCAGTACAAGCCAAGCACCATTTACCGGCGCATAGAGCGGCGTATGGCGGTGCACCAAATTGATGCCATTGACAGTTACGTCAAATACCTGCAACAAACCCCGGTCGAGGTGCAAGCCCTGTTCAATGACCTGTTGATTGGTGTGACCAACTTTTTCCGTGACCCGGAGGCTTTTTCGGCGCTCCAGGCACAGGTGATCCCCAAACTGTTTGAAGGCAAGCCCGCTGGCAGCGCGGTGCGTGTCTGGTGTACCGGTTGCTCCACCGGTGAAGAGGCCTATTCTGTTGCCGCCGACCGAAAACTGAGCCACTTTTAGAGGTTATGCCGCCCCAAAACTGAGCCAGGTGTTTTACTAGCGCTGCCTACTTTTTAGGCAGGAGCAAACAAGGTGATCACCATGGAATTTTTA
>NZ_JAQURE010000014.1 GCF_028715765.1 Rhodoferax sp. | reverse complement strand
CTCACCGTAGTTGTCGATCTCGCCACGGGTAATTTCAGCACCACCGGGCACGCGCAGCGCCACCACGCGGCCGCCTTTGGTGGTGGCGGGCGTCGAGAACACCTTGAAATCCACATCAGCCATCACATCGGTGAGTTCGGTGAATTCGAGTTTGACGCGCAAATCGGGCTTGTCGGAGCCAAAACGGTGTGCCGCTTCTTGGTAAGTCATCACCGGAAACTCGCCCAAATCCACACCCAAGGTGTTTTGGAACACGGTTTTGATCATGCCTTCAAACATCTCGCGAATGTCTTCTTCGGTCATGAACGAGGTTTCAATATCAATTTGCGTGAACTCAGGTTGACGGTCTGCACGCAAGTCCTCGTCGCGGAAACATTTGGTGATTTGGTAATAGCGGTCAAACCCTGCCACCATCAGCAACTGCTTGAACAACTGGGGCGACTGCGGCAAAGCGAAAAAATGCCCGTCATGCACACGGCTGGGCACCAGGTAGTCGCGCGCGCCCTCGGGGGTGCTCTTGGTGAGCATGGGAGTTTCAATGTCAACAAACCCATGTCCATCCAAAAATTTACGCACCTCCATGGCCACGCGGTAACGCAACATCAGGTTGTTTTGCATGTAAGGGCGACGCAAATCCAACACCCGGTGGGTTAAGCGGGTGGTCTCTGACAAATTGTCTTCATCCAGCTGAAACGGTGGGGTCACAGAGGGGTTGAGCACCGTCAACTCATGGCACAACACTTCAATCTTGCCGCTCTTGAGGTTGTCATTCACCGTGCCTTCAGGGCGTGCACGAACCAAACCTTTGACCTGGATACAAAATTCATTGCGCAGATCTTCAGCCACCTTGAACATGTCGGCACGATCTGGGTCGCACACCACTTGTACATAACCCTCACGGTCACGCACATCGACAAAAATCACGCCACCGTGGTCACGGCGGCGATTTACCCAGCCGCACAACGTGACGCTTTGCCCTAACAGAGCTTCCGTGACCAAACCACAATAGTGAGAACGCATAGCCATACCAATTGCTTTCGAAAGCTGCCCTAACGAGCAGCGGGTTGTCAAAAAAATTATTTGGGCAACTTGCCCGTGAGAGAAGAAGGAGCGACCGAGCCCATAGAGATGACGTAGGTCAGCGCCTCATCAACACTCATCTTGAGTTCAATCACGTCAGCGCGTGGGATCATCAGAAAAAACCCACTGGTGGGATTGGGCGTAGTAGGCACATACACACTGACCATGTCAGACGGTAAATGGTTAGCTACCTCGCCAGCAGGTGCACCGGTCTGAAACGCAATCGTCCATGAGTCAGCGCGCGGGTACTGCACCAGCAAGGCGGTTCGAAACGCATTGCCATTGCTGGAAAACAAGGTGTCAGAGACTTTTTTGACGCTGTTGTAAATGGATTTAAAAACCGGAATGCGCGTCAGCAAACGATCCCATTGCAGCAGCCACCACCGGCCGGCCACGTTAGACACCAGGGCTCCCGTGACCAACAACCCACCAAACACCAGCACCACCCCCAAGCCCGGAATGTGCTTGAACCGCTCAAGCATGGTGACAGACGTGTCTGAACTCACCGCCTGCAAACCAGACACCAGACCAATGAAAATGCCATCGAGCAGGCCCACCAGCCACAACAGTACCCAAATGGTGATGGCCAGCGGCAACCAAACCAACAGACCGGTGAGCAAATATTTTTTAAATGGCACAAAAACTTTCGGTGATGAAGCTCAAGGGTGACACGCGCAGCCTGCACCACAGCCGCCAGATGCAGCAGCAGATTCAGCTTTGGGTGCGCTTGTTTCTGATGAACCACCACCAGCCTCGCTGGCAGCCGCGGCACCAGCTGTGCTCGCCGCTGGCACTGCGGTGCCGCCACTGCCACCCTTGAAGTCTGTGGCATACCAGCCGGAGCCTTTGAGCTGAAAACCGGCGGCGGTCAATTGCTTGCAGAAACTGTCTTGGCCGCACTGCGGGCATAGCGTCAAAACGGGATCAGACATTTTTTGCAACACGTCCTTGGCAAACCCGCAGGCGCTGCATTTGTAAGCATAAATAGGCATGGTGTTTGAACTTTAAAGTGAATCGCAAAGCCAATCATTATAAATCTGCGCTCACGCACCGCTTCAACCACGCCATGCCCTCAAGCGCTGAGCTGCCTAAAATGGCCCAACACATTTTTCTTTGAACTCTACCTGTACGCCCCTATGACTTATTGCGTCGCTATCAAACTGAACGCTGGCCTGGTTTTTTTATCTGACTCTCGCACCAACGCAGGGTTGGATCAAATCAGCACCTTTCGCAAAATGATCGTTTATGAAAAACCTGACGACCGGTTCATGGTGTTGCTCTCCGCAGGCAACCTGAGCATCTCTCAGTCCATTCGGGAAATTTTGCAGGTTGAAAAACTCAAAGACCCACACGATGACACCCAAGCCATCACCATTTGGAACGCCAAAAGCATGTTTGATGCAGCGCGCGTGCTGGGTGCAGCCATTCGCCACGTTTACGAACGCGACGCGGCAGCCCTGAAACAAGCGGGGGTGGACTTCAATGTGTCGCTGATTTTTGGTGGTCAGATCAAAGGCGAAGGCATGCGCTTGTTTCAGGTGTATTCTGCTGGCAATTTCATTGAAGCTACGCCCGAGACACCTTATTTCCAGGTCGGCGAATCCAAGTATGGCAAGCCCGTGCTAGACCGGGTGATTACGCCAGCCACACCCCTGGATGAGGCTGCCAAGTGCGCGCTGGTGTCGATGGACTCCACCCTGAAGTCAAACCTGTCCGTGGGCTTGCCCTTGGACATGGTGGTGTATGAAGTTGATACCTTTCAAACCGACAAGGTGGTGTGCATTGACGAGCACAACCCTTATTTCAAGATGATGCACAACAGCTGGGGGGTCAAGCTACGTGAGGTGTTTGACAGCATTGAAGACCCCACTTGGGACGGTGGCAAAACCGACGTGCCGTTGATGCAAGCGGCCAGCCGCAATCTGCCCTTGAAAAAAATCACAACCCCACAAGAAAAGCTGATCTGAGCATGTCTCACCGTCACGCACAACGCACTCCCGTTGTTTTTTCTCATGCCAACAGCTTTGGTGCAGGCACTTACCAGCTGCTGTTTGACACGTTAAGAACGCGCGGGGTTGCAGTAGAGGCCATTGACAAATTTGGCCATGACCCGCATTACCCTGTCAGCAACAACTGGCCACACCTGGTACAGCAATTGGTCGACTTTACCGTTGAGCGTGTCAATCGTCTAGGCCAGCCGGTCTTTTTAGTGGGGCACTCGCTGGGAGGATTTTTGAGTTTGATGGCGGCCAGCCAGGCACCGCAAGCGGTGCGCGGCGCGCTCTTGCTTGACTCGCCTGTTGTGGGCGGTTGGCGAGCCACCGCCTTGGGGCTGGCCAAGAGCACACGTCTGGTAGGTTCGGTTTCACCCGGCAAGGTCAGCCGCAAGCGCCGCCAGCACTGGCCAGATGAAGAAGCTGCCCTGGCTCACTTTGCAACCAAGCGAACCTTTGCCAAGTGGCACCCGCAAGTGCTCAAAGACTACATCCACAGCGGCACCCATGACGAGCTGGTGCAAGGCCAACCCCAGCGCGTGCTGAACTTCACGCGAGAAGTTGAAACCGCCATCTACAACACTTTGCCCAGCAATTTAGAGGCGCAATTCAAACACCAGCCAATTCAATGCCCGGTGGCCTTCATTGGTGGTACGCATTCAGCTGAAATTCGCCAAGTCGGCATGGCGCTGACCCAGCGCATCACCCAAGGCCGAATCATGATGGTGGACGGCAGCCACCTGTTTCCCATGGAAAAACCCTTGGTCACCGCTGCGGCCATTGAAGCCGCGCTGTTGAACCTGCAAGCTTTAAGCTGACCAGGTGACGGTGCCCGTCCAGGCCGTGGCCAACACCACCAGGCCAAACACAATGCGGTAGTACGCGAAACCGACAAAACTGTGGGTTGAAATAAACCGCAACAGCCAGCGAATGCATAGCCAGGCGCTGATGAACGACATCACCAGCCCCACGCCAAACATGGGCAAATCAGCCATGGATAACAGGGCACGCTCTTTGTAAAGGCTGTAAACACCAGCGCCAATCAGGGTGGGGATTGCCAGGTAAAAAGAAAAGTCTGTGGCCGCTTTGCGACTCAAACCCAGCAACATGCCACCAATGATGGTCGAACCACTGCGGCTGGTGCCAGGAATCATGGCGAAACATTGCACCAATCCAACTTTGAGTGCATCCATGGCCGTCATTTGATCAACATCCTGAATGCGTGCCACTGCAGGATTGCGTGCTTGCCGGCGCTCTGCCCAAATGATGATGAAGCCGCCAATGATGAAGGTGCTGGCCACCACCACTGGCGTAAACAAATTGGCCTTGATGGCCTTGCCAAACAGCAAGCCCAAAACGACCGCTGGGAAAAAAGCGATGGTCACATTCAAGGCGAACCGCTGAGCCTGTTTCTCGGTGGGCAGCGCCACCACGGTGTCGTGGATTTTTTGCCAATACACCAAAATCACCGCAAAGATGGCGCCGGTCTGAATGGCAATGTCAAACACTTTGGCCTTTTCATCGTCAAACCCCAGCAAAGCCCCCGCCAAAATCAAATGCCCGGTGCTTGAAATGGGCAAAAACTCGGTCAACCCCTCCACCAGGCCCATGATGGCGGCCTTGATCAACATCACAATATCCACAAAAGCTCCTTTTTTTAAGAGCCGTGATTATCACTTTGCAGCCTTAACGGAAAACCCCCTGGGGCAAGGGCAGGTTTTTGCGAGCCATCACATCGCGCAGGCGGTCGGGGTAATCGGTGATGATGCCATCCACCCCCCAGTCGATACAGCGCAACATCAAAACGCGTTGATTCACAGTCCACGGAATCACTTGCAAACCCAGCGCTTGCGCTTCTTTCACCAGCTCCGCCGTCAAATTGTTCAGCAGGGGTGCCCAAATAACCCCCTTGGCCTGGCCTGCAGCTGCCTTGACCAGACGTGGCACCGAGCCGTTGTGGTCTGAAAGCAAATGCCCCGCCGTCCAGGTGCCATCTTTGACGTTGTGAAAATTTGGTGTCTCTATGGTGAGGTACATGGTGCGAACTTCTGGCTCCAGGGTGTGCAGCAGCGCCAGGGTGCGCCAATCAAAGCTTTGCACCATCACCCGCTTGACCATGCCAGCCTCGCGCACCACGGCCAACAGGGTGTTCACAAATTCATCAGGTGCCAGCGTGCTGGCCGGGTAGACCGGGTTGACTTTGGTCTCCATGTCAAACTGAATCTCACTGGCACCCAGGTCGTTGACCAGCTTAAACAAGCTCGCAAGCGACACGATACGCAGCCCGTCTTGCCCCAACTGGTCTGGAAAATCTCGCGCATAAGTGCTGGCAGGGTTGATGCGCCCCACATCAAACGCCTGCAATTGCGCCAAAGTGAGCGAGTGAATCAGCGGCCCCGTGGTTTTGAGCCATTGGCCACTGGCATCGCGGGTGATGAAGGGGTTGAGGGCAGTGTCGTGTGAGATCACCGGCACGTTGTCTGCCGTGATGGCAATGTCAAGCTCTAGTGTGGTCACCCCCATGCGAATGGCGTGCTCAAAAGCAGCCAAGGTGTTTTCAGCACGCAAGCCGCGCCCACCGCGATGCGCTTGCAGGTCAAAGGCTCCCGCGGGCCACGTCGCCCCAAGAACCGCCAGCAACACCAGGCCACGAAAAAAATGAGAGCAATTTTTCAAAGGTTTGGAGATGTTCATGCGCAAAATGGTAGCTCAAACACCGCCAGCCCAGCATCATCCTTGCACCCAGTAGCGGGCATCAGGGTCTGATCGGCAATGTTGTGATGCTCGTGGGATGATGTTGCCTTTGTTGAACCATGCATGTTGTTTATGTCTGATGCTCTGACCCTCCAATCGCTGCCACTTTTTCCGCTAAAAACAGTGCTGCACCCAGGTGGCTACTTGCCGCTGCAAATTTTTGAAGTGCGCTACCTGGACATGATCGGCAAGTGCTTCAAAGCCGGCGCGCCCTTTGGTGTGGTCACCCTCAACGCTGGCGAAGAGGTGCGCCAGGCCAATACTGCCAGCACCGCCAAAGATCAGATTGCCCAAGAATTGTTTTACCCCACAGGCACCTTGGCACGCATCACCAGCCTGAGCCGCCCACAGCCTGGGTTGATGCTGATCCACTGCACCGGCATGCAGCGTTTTCAAGTCACCCAGCATGAATTGCTCAAACACGGCTTGTGGGTAGCCCATGTGACCTTGCAGCCTGAAGACCAAGCCATTGCCATCCCGCCCGACCTGCAGCCGGTAGCGCGCACGCTTGCCCGCGTGATAGACACCCTGAAAGCCCAAGGCACAACGGCAGACCACATGCCCATGCAGCCGCCCTACCAACTCGATGATTGCGCCTGGGTGTCCAACCGCTGGTGTGAGCTGCTGCCCCTGCCTGCAGAGCTTAAAAATCGGCTGATGGCGCTCGACAACCCACTGGTGCGGCTGGAACTGGTGAGTGATTTACTGGAACGCCACGGTATTTCGACGTAAAGTGTCGGCTTCGGAGAACACACACCATGAGCATTCGCTACGCCAACGTCATCAACCACCTGCCCGAGACCAAAATGCGGCTGTACCCCACCAAGGTCATCAACATCATTGGTGGACCAGGCAGCGACAAATCGCTGTTTTCTGCAGCCATCGTGCTGTATTTGAGCCTGCGCGGAAAAACGGTAGAAACCATCCCTGACTACGCCAAAACACTGGTCTGGCAGCGAAATTTTGAGGTGCTGAAAAACCAGTATTTCATTGCCCAGCGCCAATATGAAATGCTGAATTTGATCGATGGCCAGGTGCATTTTTTGATCACCGAATGCTCCCTGCCCCAAGTGCTTTTTTACAACGAAAACTATGCTGACAACATTTGCGACGTAGCCAAGACCCGCGAGCAAATTCTGGAGTGGTACCGCCAAAACGACAACATCAACATCCTGGTGCAACGCGGTGAAAAAAAATACGTGCGCACCGGCCGCTTTCAAGACGAAGAGCAAGCCAAAGAAGTAGACCAGGGCTTGCGTGAAATTCTTGACCGCGAGCACCTGCCCTACACCATCTTGCCGCCCGACCTGGAATCCATCAACACCTTTGCGGATGTGCTGCTGATGTAAGGCCACGTGGCCACGCCCCAGCGGGACGCGGTGTGGCCTTTAAAATCAGTCGCATGAGCCACCCATCAAAAACACCTCTCGCTGCAGCCCCAGCTGCCCCCCAAACCGAATCACTCAAACCCAGCAATTTCTTGCGCCAGATCATCGAATCTGACCTTGAAAAAGGCACCTATGCCAGCCGCCGCTGGTCTGGCTGCCCTGGTGACGCTGCTCACCACGCCAAAGGCGCACCCGACCCCGCCAAAATCCGCACCCGCTTCCCGCCCGAGCCCAACGGCTACCTGCACATTGGCCACGCCAAAAGCATTTGCCTGAACTTCGGCCTGGCACGCGACTATGGCGGCGTGTGCCATTTGCGCTTTGACGACACCAACCCAGAAAAGGAAGACACCGAATACGTCAACAGCATCATCGACGCGGTGAAATGGCTGGGTTTTGACTGGTGCCAGCCCGGCAACACCCTGCCCTACCAGGCCAGCGACTACTTTGACTTCATGTACCGTGCCGCCGAGTATCTGATTGAAGCCGGGCACGCCTATGTGGACGAACAAACCCCTGAGCAAATGCGCGTGAACCGTGGTGACTTTGGCAAAGCAGGTGTTGACAGCCCTTACCGCACCCGCACCGCCGCTGACAACCTGGCGCGGTTCAGGCAAATGCGTGACGGCATGCTCGATGACGGCAGCATGGTGCTGCGCGCCAAGATTGACATGGCCAGCCCCAACATCAACCTGCGCGACCCAGCCATTTACCGCATCCGCCGCGCCACCCACCACAACACCGGCGACAAATGGTGCATTTACCCGATGTACACCTTTGCCCACCCGATTGAAGACGCGCTGGAGCAAATCACCCACAGCATCTGCACGCTGGAATTTGAAGACCAGCGCCCGTTTTACGACTGGCTGATGGAACGCCTGATTGAAGGTGGCCTGCTGGCCAGCCCACCGCCCAAGCAATACGAATTTGCCCGCTTGAACCTGACTTTTGTGATCACCAGCAAACGCAAACTGGCGCAACTGGTCAACGAGAACAAAGTCAACGGCTGGGACGACCCACGCATGCCAACCATCGTCGGCCTGCGCCGCCGTGGCTACACGCCAGAGGCGCTGCAACTGTTTGCTGAACGCATAGGCGTGACCAAAAGCGACAGCTGGATTGACTACAGCACACTGGAAGGCTGCCTGCGCGAAGACCTGGAGCTGAAAGCCCACCGGGGCTTTGCCGTGCTGAACCCGGTGAAACTGGTGCTGACGAATTGGGATGAAGTTTTTGCGCCAGGTCACCTGGAACCCTGCACCCAACCCGCCCTGCCCCACCCACCCGAGGGTGTGGAGTCCCCCACGCGCCACTTCACCATTGGCAAAGAGGTGTGGATTGAGCGTGAAGATTTTGAAGAAGTGCCACCCAAAGGCTACAAGCGGCTGGTTCCCCCACGCATTGACGGCAACGGCAACGCCACCCCAGGAAGCAAGGTGCGGCTGAAAGGCGGCTACGTGATCGAGTGCACCGGCTGCACCAAAGACGCTGACGGCAAGGTCACGCAAGTGCTGGCCACGGTGGTGCCCGACACCAAAAGCGGCACTCCCGGGAGCGAAAGCGTCAAGGTCAAAGCGGCCATCAGTTGGGTGGGGGTGGCCGACGGCGTCGACGCCGAAGTGCGCATGTACGACCGACTGTTCCTCGATGCCAACCCCGATGCCGGTGGCAAGGACTTTCTGGAAACGCTGAACCCGAACAGCCTGAAGATCATCACCGCCATCGTGGAACCGTCGCTGTCCAATGCCCTGCCCGGCCAGAACTTCCAGTTTGAGCGGCATGGGTACTTTGTGGCGGATCGCATTGATCACGTTCAGGGGAGCAAGCCGGTGTTTAATTTGGCGGTGGGGTTGCGGGATAGTTGGGGGAAGTAACCCAGCACCAAGTAACCATCCCCCGGCAAAGCCGGGGAATGGTTACTTCTCTTAAATTTCCACTGAAGTCAATCCACACGCATAGTGGGTCGCAGCAACAGGGGGAAAGCACATGGCCAGATCAAGGACTTCCAAGCGGCAGAGCCGCGCACTCAACACCATGCAAGAAAAGGGCATAGGGCTTTGTGCACTTGGCATGGCGTTCCTCGTCATTCCAAAGTTCATGGAATCGTCTCCCGTACTGAACATCGTGGCAGCGGGCCTGCGCATACCTGGCTGGCTGGCGTTAGCCGCAGGGTTGGCGTTATTGGGTATTCACCGTTTCACCAAGGCCAAGATAACCCAAGCCACGCCAACCACTCAGATTGAACCCGAGGCCACGGCAACCCACCGCCCAGAAACCAGTTGGAGCCCCGCCGTGTTTGCCAACATCGAGTGGCGGCGCTTTGAGGCCGTATGCGAAAAACTGTTTGGGCAAGCGGGGTTTGAAACCAAGTCCCAATCGCATGGTGCCGATGGCGGTGTGGACATCAGCACTGCTGGACGTGGCTTTTGAGGGCGCGTACTGGCGGCCTATTTGCGTCAGCTGCGGGGTAAAGATGCTGGAGCGGACACCAAACAAACGGGGTGCCAAGTTTTGGGGCTGCAGCAACTTTCCGCGATGCAAGTCCAGGCTTCCAATGGTGGGGGCTTTGCAATAAGCATAGCTATACTTTTAATAGCTGCTTGCGCAAATTAAACTTAGGCTACAGGCCAATTTGGCATATATATGGTTTGCACAGCCCAACGCCAATACCTCACCCCTGAATCCCCATCACCCGCGCAGCGCTCAGTTCCGCTACCTCGTGCACCGAGCCGTCCACATCAACCACCCGGTGTAAAAAACTGTAGGCCACGCGCCACTGGGTTTGGGCGCACTGCAGGGTGACCGTCTTGTCGTTGAGGCGGATGACCTTGCCAGTGCGTTGTTGCTGGTCGCGGCCAACAAAGCCCACCATATCACCCAAGGCCACTTCGTTGCGGCCTAGACCCTGCGGCTTTTGCTCGCGAATCTGCACGTCGGCACCGTCCAGATTGATGGCCGCATAGGACAACACCCAGCGCAAATTGTCTTCAAGGTCCAGCACAACAAGCTCTTTGCGGCGCATCTCCAGCACCTGCCCACGTTTGAGTTTGTTGGCTCGCAGATCAAAAAACTGCACCGGCTGGCCCACTTTCAAACGGGTCTGAATGGCCTGCAGCCAACGTGGCTCATCCAATGCGCGGTCAATTGCGGCTCGCAGCCGAAACAGGTCAAAAGCCGAGGCCTGGTTCAGGGTCTGGAAAACTTCAGAAAAATTCATAAGGCAAGTTTTTGCGTCAGGTTGGCGGTCATGGCTAGGCATTGAGCTGGCCTGATCGTACCGGTTTATTTGCTTCTTTTTTTATAGCTTTTTGCGGATGTTTTATATGGGCAGGCGAGCGATTTGATGAAAATTCAGTCAAAAAATGAAATCGCTTGGTCAAAATTGCAACTGGCGAAGTGATCGAAAGTGATCTGCCTCGCAAGGTCGCCGCCATCGTCAAAGAATGGTGTCTGGTGCACCAGGCTGAACTTTAAGACCATTGGCAACATGCCCAGCGTTTTGAGACGCTGGATCGCATTCAAGGAGCTGACCGTGATTAAAGTGCTTAACGCCCGCCTGACGTCTTCATTCACCTTAGAAATTGATTTTTCAGACCACACGCACGGGGTGTTTGATGCCAGCGCCTACCTGGCAAACCGCTCTGGCCCTCTTCTGGACAAATTGCATGAGCCCGCCTATTTCAAGCGATTTTTCATAGATACGGGTGCGCTGTGCTGGCCTAATGGGCTCGAAATTTCACCCGACCGTTTGCATGAACTTTGTGCGGTTTCAGCTACTGCATAACAAGCTGGAATGAACCCTCGCCTAAAGCCGTGCGTTTCGACGACAACAACCTTGTGGGGCAGTCTGGCTGATGGCCGCACGATTGCCGCACCGCTCGCCTGCTGGCAGGTCAGCCCGACTTGTCAAGATGTGGTGCTCGTGTGTTAGATTACTTTTTAATAGCTACTCAAGCTTATTCCATAAGCTCTAGAGGCCAATTTTACTTATAAGTTTTACCTGCCAAAACACCCAACCAAGCTTTCCTCGACAATCCTGCTCCATGCACTTGTTGATCCCCTATGCGGCCAGCCATCACACCGACTGCCTGGCCATGCTCCCCAGCTTGAACCTGCCCCACGTTCAAAAGCTCTTGCCCCAGTTAGATGCGTTACCGCTTGATGCGGGCGATGAGCTCAGTTTTTCACCCCCACACGAGCGCGCCCTGGCCGCTGGGCTGGGGCTGCCCAGCGCTGATGGGCAAATTCCTTGGGCGGCCTGGCAGGCGCAGCAGCAAGCCGAGCTGGCTCATCTGTCAGGCGCCTGGGGCTGGGTCACGCTGTGCCACTGGCAAGCCACGGCGCACCAGGTCACCCTGCGGCAGCTGCCCATGCAAGACCTTTTGCCCGCCGAATCCACCCAGCTGCTGGCGGCCATGCAACCCTTTTTCAATGAAGACGGCTTGACGCTTTACCCCCAAGCGCCGGGGCACTGGCTGGCCTGCGGGCAAGCGCTGGCTGACCTGCGCTGTGCCTCGCCAGACCGGGTGCTGGGGCGCAACCTGGAGCCCTGGATGCCGCAAGCCGACCATGCCAGCAGCTTGATCCGGCTCATGAGCGAGATGCAAATGCTGCTCTACAACCACCCTGTCAACGACGCCCGCGAGCGCCGCGGTGCCTTGCCCGTGAACGCGTTTTGGCTCAGTGGCACGGGCACCCTGCCCCACCACAGCCCGGCACCTAAACCAGTTGCCCCCACCGTAGTAAATACTTTGCGCCAGCCCGCCTTGGCTGCCGACTGGCAAAGCTGGGCGCAGGCCTGGCAGGCGCTGGACGCGCAGCATGGCCAGGCGCTGCTGCAAGCCCATGCGCAAGGTCAGGCGGTGCAGCTCACCCTGTGCGGCGAGCGCCATGCGCAAACCTGGCGCAGTCAACCCCGCACGCTGTGGCAAAAAATTCAACATCTTTTTGGCACGCAGCGCTTATCAGACCTGCTTAAACAGCTATGAAAATATTAGTCAGAGAAAACCACCCCAGAGCCCAATGGGCGCTGGAGCAAGCCGGCGTTCACCCCCTGCTGGCGCAGCTGTATGCCGCCCGCGGCGTGCAAAACCCCCAAGAATTGGATGACGCGCTGGCGCGGCTGTTGCCCCCCAGCGCCATGAAGGGCACGCAAGAGGCGGCGCAACTGCTGGCCAATGCCATGGCCGCGCAGCAAAAACTGTGCATCGTGGCTGACTACGACTGTGATGGCGCCACCGCCTGCGCCACCGCCGTGCGCGGCTTGCGCCTGCTGGGTGCAACGCACGTGGACTACATCGTGCCTGACCGGGTGCAAGACGGCTATGGCTTGACGCCGCCGATTGCCGAGCGCGTCAAGGCTAGCGGGGCCGACGTGCTGATCACCGTAGACAACGGCATTGCCAGCTTCGACGGTGTGGCGCGCGCCCGTGCTCTGGGCTTGCAAGTGCTGGTGACCGACCACCACCTGTGCGCCAGCGTCAACGGCCAAGTGGCGCTGCCAGCGGCCAACGTCATCGTCAACCCCAACCAGCCCGGCTGCAGCTTTGAGAGCAAGTCTCTGGCCGGGGTCGGGGTGATGTTTTATGTGCTGCTGGCCTTGCGTGCCGAGCTGCGCCAGCGCGGCGTGTTTGATGCACAGAGCCAGCCCAAGCTCGACACCCTGCTGCCGCTGGTGGCGCTGGGCACGGTGGCCGACGTGGTCAAGCTCGATACCAACAACCGCCGCCTTGTGGCGCAAGGGTTAAAACGCATCAGAGCGCTTATGCTACCTGCAGGACTAGCTGCATTATTTGTAGCAGCTGGGCGTGAAGCCAAGAGCGCCACCACTTTTGATTTTGGCTTTGCACTGGGCCCACGCATCAACGCCGCAGGGCGCTTGAGCGACATGACGCTGGGCATTGAATGCCTGCTGGCCGACGACTCCAGCCGCGCACAAGAGCTGGCCACGGCGCTTGACAGCATCAACCGCGAGCGCCGCAACATTGAAGGCAGCATGCGCGAGCAAGCCCTGGCCGTAGCCGAATCGCTGTTTGAAGATGCGGCAGACGCGCCGCCTGCCATTTGCGTGTTTGACCCCGAGTTTCATGAAGGCGTGGTGGGCATCGTGGCCTCGCGCATCAAAGACAAATTTCACCGCCCCTGCTTTGTGTTTGCCACCAGCGGCGCCACGGGCCACGGGCACGAGCTCAAAGGCTCGGGGCGCTCCATTGCCGGGTTTCACCTGCGCGACGCACTTGACCTGGTGGCCAAGCGCCACCCTGGCGTGCTGTTGCGCTTTGGCGGCCACGCCATGGCGGCGGGCTGCACCATTGCCGAAGCGGATTTCGAGGCGTTCGAGCAAGGCTTGAACGAAGTGGCTAGCGAATGGTTAGACGCCGCCACCCTGACCCGCCGCCTTGACACCGACGGTGCCCTCAAACCCGAATACCGCCGCGCCGACCTGGTGGACACCCTGCACCATGAGGTTTGGGGGCAAGGCTTTGCCGCACCCACCTTCAGCGAAGAACTAGACGTGGTGTCGCAGCGTCTGGTGGGTGAAAAACACCTGCAGCTCAAGCTCAAACACGCCGGCCAGCCGGTTGACGGCATCTGGTTTGGTCACACCGAACCCCTGCCTGCTCGCGTCAAACTGGCGTTCAGACTGGATGTGGACAGCTGGCGCGGCGAACGCCGGGTGCGGTTTTTGATTGAGGCTGCGGAAAGCTAAATTGCAGAAAACAGCAACAAGCTAATAACTACACCCGCTCATCACCCGCTTGCGCCGGCGCATTTGGCACCAGGTTCAGGTAATGTTCAAAGTCACTGCGTTTTCCTTTAGCCGCTTCTGCCTTGAGAAAATCCAGCGTCAGTACAGATGCCATTTTTTCAGACGCGGCGCTGGCAATGAACTGATTCACAGATACATCATCACGAGCGGCCAATTCCTTGATCTTCTGGTGAACAGAGTTGGGCAAACGAATGGTCAATGCGGTCATGGTCATGTCCTTAAGAGTTTCAAAAAATCAGCAGGCGTGATGGCCTGCACTTTCAGTTCCGAAACGCGTCGAAAGTCTTTGACATTGTGTGTCACGATATAAGTGCTACCCGATGCAACCGCACACTCCAGCACCATGTCATCGTCAGGGTCACGCAAGAACGGTCGCCACAAAAAATGCACGTCCTGCAACTGCGCCAATGAAGCCAAATAGCGCAAGTAACCCAATACACCATCGACCGACACCCCCGAAGGCACGTGCTCTGGGCGGGTCAGCACAGCTTGCCATTCGGTATAAAGAGCTATGGTCAGTGCAATGTCAAATCGGGGTGCAGGCAGCATGGACATCAGCTGAAAACTCGCGCCGTTACGAGATCGCGCTGCGGCCACCAATACTGAAGTGTCAAAAACGACTTTCAATGTCTATGCCTGACTTTATAGTTATACAAGTGTAACCATTATATGACACAGCCTGCGGGTTTCGGTAACCAACATGTGCTTCATAGACAGAGAAGCTTTGCATTCCACGGTGATCAACATGGGCTGCGCCTGCACCCATAAAATGCACCGATGAACACCCTGAACGCCGACCTGCATTGCCACTCTGTCATCTCCGACGGCACCCTGACCCCTGAAGAGCTTGCTGCGCGAGCCAAGGCGCAGGGCGTGGCGCTTTGGGCGCTGACAGACCATGATGAGGTGGGCGGCCAAGCTCGGGCGGCGGCGGCGGCGGCGGCATGTGGCTTAAGTTACCTCACTGGCGTTGAAATTTCAGTGAGTTTTTTGCATCAGACCGTGCACATAGTAGGCCTGGGGTTCGATGCCGAAAACACCCAGCTGGTCAATGGCCTGGCACAAACCCGGGGCGGGCGCAGCCAGCGCGCGCATGAAATGGCAGCAGGTCTGGCCGGTGTGGGTATCAAAGGCGCTTTTGAGGGCGCACTGCGCTACGCGGGTAACCCCAACTTGATTTCACGCACCCACTTTGCCCGCTTTCTGGTGGAAACCGGCGTGTGCAAAGACACTTATGAGGTGTTTCGCAAATATTTGACCGAAGGCAAACCGGGGTTTGTGGAGCACCGCTGGGCAAACTTAAAAGATGCCGTGCAATGGATTGTTCAAGCGGGCGGTATGGCTGTGATTGCGCACCCTGCGCGCTACAAATTCAGTGCCAATGAAGAGCTGGCGTTGTTGACCGAATTCAAAGGCCATGGTGGCTTGGGGATTGAAGTGGTCACGGGCAGCCACTCCAGCGCAGAGTGCGCCAGCTATGCTGACACGGCTCTTGAATTTGGCTTGACGGCCTCGCGCGGGAGCGATTTTCACAGCCCCACCGAAAGCCGTACCGAGCTGGGCGCCCTGCCCTTGCTGCCTGATGCACTGACCCCGGTATGGTCTTTGCTTGCAGAACGCATTGCCCACGCCCCCAGCGCCTAAAGCCATTGTGAGCCTGGCCAACCCATGCGTTGGGCGGCGACAATAGCCCCATGCCTCAATTCTTTGACATTCACCCCACCAATCCCCAAGCGCGCTTGCTCAAACAAGCCACCGCTTTGCTTGACAAAGGCGAAGTGCTGGCCGTGCCCACCGACTCCAGCTACGCGCTGGTCTGCCACCTGGACGACAAAGCCGCTGCCGACAAGCTGCGCCGCATTCGCGGTGTGGACGACAAGCACCATTTGACGCTGTTGTGCCGCGACTTGTCTGAACTGTCTACCTACGCCCGGGTCGACAACCAGCAATTCAGGCGCATCAAAACCGCTACGCCAGGTGCCTACACCTTCATTTTGGAGGCCAGCAAGGAAGTACCACGCCGCTTGAGCCATCCGTCGCGCAAAACCATTGGCTTGCGTGTGCCTGACCACACCGTGCTGCAAGCCTTGTTGCAGTTGCACAGCACACCGCTTTTGGCCACCACTTTGATCGCACCGGGCGAGACCGAGCCTTTGAACGATGCGCAAGACATTCGTGCGTTATACAAAGGGCGCATTGCCGCGGTCATCGACGCCGGCGCTTGCGCCCGCGAACCGACCACGGTGGTGGATTTGACGGGCAGTGAGCCCGTGTTGATTCGCCAGGGGCTGGGCTCGCTGGCCAAGTTGGGCTTGTAAGCCGTTCACTTCACGCAATTAAAAAACGCCCACCATGGACTTTGCCCAACTGATTCAAACCATCACCCTCTACGCCATTCCGGTGCTGCTGGCCATCACACTGCACGAGGCGGCGCACGGCTACGCCGCCAAATATTTTGGCGACAACACCGCCTACATGCTGGGTCGTGTCACGCTCAACCCCATCCCCCACATTGACCCCATGGGCACTGTGCTGATGCCATTGCTGCTTTACATTGCCACCTCGGGAGCGTTTTTGTTTGGCTACGCCAAGCCAGTGCCGGTGCGTTTTGGCAATTTGCGCAACCCTAAGCGCGACATGATTTGGGTGGCCTTGGCCGGACCCGCATCCAACTTGGTGCAAGCCTTGGGCTGGGCTGCGCTACTTTACTTTTACCAAGGCACAGGGGTTACAGAGCCATTTTTGGTGGAGATGGCGCAAGGTGGCGTGCTGGCCAATGTGGTGATGTTTGTTTTTAACCTGTTTCCGCTGCCCCCGCTGGACGGCGGACGCATTTTGGTGGGGCTGCTGCCATACCGGCAAGCCATGTGGGTCTCGCGCCTGGAGCCCTACGGGTTTTTCATTGTGATGGGGCTGGTGTTGGTGGGGGTGGTCAGCAATGTCTGGATGCGCCCCTTGATGAGCTTGACCTACCAGTTGATCAACCTGCTGTTGTTGCCGCTCTCCATGCTGATTCGGTAAATTGACCTACTTCAAACTTTTCATTTCATGACAACTCAACGCTTTTTAACTGGCATCACCACCTCAGGTACACCGCATTTGGGCAATTATGTGGGCTCGATTCGCCCGGCCGTTCGGGCCAGTTTGACGCCAGGTGTGCAAAGTTTTTATTTTTTGGCTGACTACCATGCTCTCATCAAAATCGACCAGCCCGATCGCATTCAGCGCTCTACTTTAGAGATTGCCGCCAGCTGGCTGGCTGCGGGGCTTGATCCCGAGCGCGTGGTGTTTTACCGCCAGTCTGACGTGCCAGAAATTCCTGAACTCACCTGGTTTTTGACCTGTGTGCTGGGCAAGGGCGTGCTCAACCGCGCCCATGCCTACAAAGCAGCTGTAGATAAAAACACGGCCAATGGCACCGACCCAGATGCAGACGTGAGTGCAGGTTTGTTCATGTACCCGGTGTTGATGGGAGCTGACATTTTGATTTTCAACGCCCACAAAGTACCGGTCGGGCGCGACCAGGTGCAACACATTGAAATGGCGCGAGACATGGCGCACAGTTTCAATCATCGTTATGGTGATCATTTTGTGGCGCCAGAGGCCGTGATTGAAGACAACGTGGCCACCCTGCCCGGCCTTGATGGCCGCAAAATGAGCAAAAGCTACGACAACACCATTCCCATGTTTGCCAGCAGCGCACAGCTGAAAAAACTCATTGGCAGCATCGTCACAGACTCCAAAATGCCAGGCGAGCCCAAGCAGACTGAGGGTTCGGCCTTGTTTCAAATGTACCAGGCGTTTGCCTCGGAGGCTGAAACTCAGGCACTGCGCCAAGCCTATGCAGACGGTATTTCATGGGCAGATGCCAAACAAACCGTGTTTGAGCGCATAGACCAAGAGTTGGCTCCCATGCGCGAGACCTACTCCACCTTAATGAACAACCCCGCCAAGATTGAAGCCATTTTGCTCTCGGGTGCGACTAAAGCCCGCGCCTTGGCCACCCCGTTCATGAGCCAACTGCGCCACGCCGTGGGTTTGCGCAAACTCGATGCCATGAGCACGGTCACTTCCACGGTCAGCAAAGCAGCCAAACCCAGCTTCAAGCAGTACCGCGAGACAGATGGCAAGTTTTACTTCAAGCTGCTCAATGGGCAGCACCAGTTGTTGCTGCAAAGCCATGGCTTTGATTCACCCAAGGATGCTGGGCAAATGATCAAGCACATGTCCGCCGCCAGTCAGGATGCTTTGGTTCTCTTAAGTACTTTTTGGCAGCTAGCGCCAGACATTGGCATCGCTGATGTGTGGCAAAACCTTCAGCTTTTCAACAGTGACTAAACCGGTTTCCGATTCAAAGCAACTCAGCCTGCGTAGCCAGATAGGTCTGGCTGTGGCGGTGATTTTGATCATCACCATGGTGCTACAAGCCTATTTGCTTTACACCGCAGCACGCGACAAGTTGCGCACCAGCCTGTCACAACAACTTGAGGTGCTGGTGCAACAGGTAGGCAATGAGCTCGATGACAAGCTGATGCTGCGAGCGGCCGTGTTGCAGTCTATGGCTGCAAAATTTCCTATTGACCGCATTCGGGATGTACGACAAGTAGAGCAGTACTTTCGCGATTCACCCAACCTCACCCACCTGATTGACGATTTCTACCTGTTTTCACCCCAAGGGGTGTTGCTGGTGGACTGGCCTATTGCCAAGGGCAGAAGAGGCCTGGACATGACGGACAGGGATTACATCCAGGCTGCTATGCGCAAGGCACCCTTCATGATTTCAAAGCCTATTTTGGGGCGCTCCACCAAGCAACCCATGGTGGTGATCTCAGCACCCATCTTGAACGCCAAGGGCGAGTTGCTGGGTATTTTGGGTGGTGTAGTGAATCTCAAGAAAACACTGTTGCTTAAACCCCTTTACGACACCTCGGTAGGCGAGCATGGCTATTTTTATCTGGTAGGGCCTGAGCGCTTGACGATCATGCACCCCAATCAAGACCGCTTGCTCAAACCCATCACCCCACGCGGTGCCAACCCGTATCTTGACCGTGCGTTGGACGAACACGCTGACGGCACTGTGGAAGGCACCAACAGCGCTGGGCTGAAAGGTTTGTTCAGCTTCATGCACTTGCCCCACACTGGGTGGGTGTTGGCTGCAGTGTTGCCATCCTCAGAAGCTTTTGCAAGCATCAGTGACTTGCGCGGACGCAGTGGCGTGTTTACAGCGCTCTCGCTGATCATTGCACTGGCTGTGGTGCTGCTTCTGGTGCGCCGTTTCACGCAACCACTAGAAACACTGACCCAGTTTTTAAATGCACAGCAAAACGACACTGATATTCCCAAACTTCCGCACAGTTGCCGAGAAACCAACCAATTGGCTACTGCGTTTGAGGGTTTTGTGAATCAACAAAAGTCAACTCAGCACATGCTGGAAGTGGCAGCACGTCGGGCTGAGGAGGCCAATGCTGATTTGCGCATAGCAGCAGCGGCTTTTGAATCGCAAGAGGGTATTTACATCTCCAGTGTGGAAGCAGTGATCTTGCGAGTGAACCATGCATTCACGCACATCACGGGCTACAGCGCCGAAGAGGCGGTGGGTCAAACCCATCAGCTACTCCGATCAAACCGCCACACCCGTGATTTTTATAAATCCATCAAGGCAGCCATCGCTGATACGGGTGTCTGGCAAGGAGAGGTGCAGAGCAGACACAAAAACGGTACCGTTTTCCCTACTTGGCAAACAGTCACAGCCGTCAAAAATGAACAGCATCAAGTGACTCACTATGTGGTCACACTCACAGACATCAGTGAACGCAAAGCCGCTGAAGCAAAAATTGAATCGTTGGCTTTTTTTGATCCGCTGACCCTGCTGCCAAACCGGCGCTTGTTGTTAGACCGTTTGCATTTGGCTTTGGCCAACAGTGCGCGCCATGGATTGGCAGGCGCATTGTTGTTCATTGACCTGGACAATTTCAAAGTTCTGAACGACACCCTGGGGCATGCCAAAGGCGATATGTTGCTACAAATTGCCGCCAAACGACTTGTCAACTGCGTGCGTGAGGGCGACAGTGTGGCGCGTTTGGGTGGTGACGAATTTGTCGTGGTGTTGCAAGATTTAGATCGAACCCCCGCTTTGGCGGCAGCCCAAGCCAAAGTGGCAGCTGAAAAAATCATCACTGCACTGAATCAGCCCTACATTTTGGGTGAACACAACTACCACAACACGCCCAGCGTTGGCGTGGCCTTGTTTTATGACCACCAGCGCAGTGCTGAAGAGCTCATGCAACACGCAGATTTGGCCATGTACGATGCCAAACGCACTGGGCGCAACACCTTGCGTTTTTTTGACCCACAAATGCAGATCAGCATCACGGCACGCGCTCGGCTTGAAAAAGACCTGCATCTAGCGCTGGCGTTGTCTCAGTTTTTTGTGCTGTACCAGCCACAAGTGGATTCGAGTGGTCGCTTAACCGGTGCAGAGGCTTTGGTGCGCTGGCAGCACCCTGAACGAGGAGCGGTCAACCCAGTTGAATTTATCCCGCTGGCCGAAGACACTGGCTTGATTGTGCCTTTGGGGCAATGGGTTCTGGAGCAAGCTTGCCAACAAGTGATGCGGTGGTCGAATCAGCGAGCAACTGACCATTTGACGGTGGCTGTGAATGTCAGTGCAGTGCAATTTAGGCAAACAAATTTTGTGCAGCAAGTCGAGAAAACGCTTACGCGAACTGGTGTTAGCCCCCAGCGCATCAAACTTGAGTTAACCGAAAGCATATTGGCCAACCATCTTGACGACATCATTGAAAAAATGACGCAGCTTAAGGCACTCGGCTTGAGTTTTTCGCTTGATGATTTTGGCACGGGTTACTCATCACTGTCGTACCTGAAGCGACTGCCATTAGATCAACTCAAGATAGATCGGTCGTTTGTCAAAGATATATTGACTGACCCGAACGATGCTGCCATTGCGGGCACGATCGTAGCCTTGGCACACAGCCTGTCTTTGTCTGTCATCGCAGAAGGCGTTGAAACACTCAATCAAAAAGAGGCACTCAGTCGACTAGGCTGTTTTGCTTATCAAGGTTATTTTTTCGGTCGCCCTATGTCAGCGGCTGATCTTGAAACACTCGCCAGTTGTCCAGCCAACTTCACCGACTGATCAACAGCAAATGGCTAAAAGTCAGACTTAACAGACTTTTCGACCACTGTACAATCTTCATTTCGAGTTGCGGAGAAGTGGCAGAGTGGTCGAATGTACTTGACTCGAAATCAAGCGTAGTGGCAACACTACCGTGGGTTCGAATCCCACCTTCTCCGCCAATTCACACCTCATGGCGTTTGTCCTCAACGCCACCAAACGCATTTCTACATGCAGTGTTTCCGAATGCAATTTCAATCTTCATTTAGACTTTTTTTTGGTTCGTTTGATTGAGTTGCTATAATTTAAATCTTTGCTGGCAAAACCCCGCTGCCTGATCAACTTTTAAGCGGGGAATTTCGCATCTTGTTCATTTCATGGCCCGATCTCCTTGATTTGAACAAATGCACATTTTGGATTATTTGACGTAATGACAACCATCCGTGTTAAAGAAAACGAACCTTTTGACGTAGCGCTGCGTCGTTTCAAGCGAACCATTGAAAAATTGGGCTTGCTGACCGATTTGCGTGCCCGTGAGTTTTATGAAAAACCCACCGCAGAACGCAAGCGCAAAAAAGCTGCTGCAGTCAAACGCAATTACAAACGCATTCGCGCCATGCAATTGCCTAAAAAACTGTTCTAAATTTGATGGCCTTCCAAGGCTGTCTCATCAAGCTCGCCGGGGACGCTCAGGCGGGCTTTTTTTATGCCTTAACTCATATCGGAAACCTACTCAATGTCACTCAAAGACCAAATCACCGAAGACATGAAAACCGCCATGCGCGCCAAAGACAGTGCACGCCTGGGCACCATCCGACTGCTTCTGGCAGCGGTCAAACAAAAAGAAGTGGATGAACGCGTGGTTGTAAATGATGCCGCACTGATCGCCATCGTAGACAAACTGATCAAGCAACGCAAAGACTCCGTGGCTGCCTACACGCAAGCGCAGCGTATGGATTTGGCTGACGCGGAAAGTGCTGAAATCAAGGTGCTTGAAATTTATTTGCCACAACGGTTAAGCACCGAAGCAATCAAATCAGCAGTTCAAGAGATCGTGAATGCACTTGGTGCCAAAGGCTCAGCAGACATGGGCAAGGTCATGGGTGCTGTGAAAGCTCAACTTGCGGGCAAAGCCGACATGGCTATCGTTTCTGCGGCCGTCAAAGCGGCACTGTCAAGCTGACTGAACTCACCAGCAAGCCTGGCTTGGACATGGTTTCACGGTTTATTCAAACCTGATATCCAAGCTGTTGAGCATGGCCGTTTGCACGACAGCATTCAAAGCACCATCCACCATGGATTGCTCAGACAAAACCCGCATCAATTGATGGCGCTGTAAATGCGCCAGCATGCGCTGCGTCATTGAAGAAGTTTTGCCTTGCGCACTGGTGAACAAAAACATGGTTTTTTGAGGACTGATCCAATTAAGTTGGGTGCGAGTCCATGTGCCATCCACCAGCAACTCCACCCATGCACCCACTACCAAGTGATTGAAGGCGAGTTCATCGCTGAACTGCTCAGACGCGCCACCAGACACTTGAGGAGTCGCTGCCGCCAAACCATCTTCTTCGGGCATAACCATAAAGCCAGAAGCCTTAACCTCAGCTGGCGCTATCCAGTGATCTTGAGACCCTTGCAATGTGCTGACCAAGCCAGAGCGGCTTGAAGGCGCGCTTGATTTTTGCGCAGGCTTAAAAGCCAACTGGTGTTGTTTCATCAACAAGTCAAAAAATGAACTGGTCTTGGTGGATGGGTAATCAATCATCCGCAAACCTTCGCGCAACCCTGAGAGCAAGCGCGGTACCAATCGGGTGAGTTTGTCAATGTGCTTGCGAGTCAATTCAGGCTGAACACTCCACAATAAACTATTGACCAGGTTTTTATACCCACCAGGATCGTCTGCTTGAGAGCGGTCATTAAGCTGCGCACAAGCCATCACCTGCGCCCAGGGTCCAAACAAAAAATCAACCACACTTGGAGGGACATGCTGCAGGTCTTTAATAGACTTCATACCTTCAACCATTTTTGTAGCCAGCAGATTGCGGTCTTCGGCGTATTCCAACACCGCCACCACACTTTCAATGTCATCGGCATGGGCGTGCTGAGTTTCTGCTTCACGCCAAACACTTTGAAGACTTTGTAAGGCCAAATCAAAAGGTTCAGCACTGTCAATGTGCAATGAGGCCAGTGGACTCACAAAGCGCTGAAGTGAAACCAAAAAAGCGTTGAAATGGGGATCCTCTACCGAAGTGAATGCCAAACCACGCTGGGATATTTCTTGCAACAAACACCTGGCGGGGTGATCGCGTTGAATAAAAAACCGTGCATCAACCAAGACCAAGCGCAACAATGCAGGCTCAAGCCTGGCAATCATCTCACGCAGTGGCTCCACCAAACGAGTGTCTTGTACCAAGTTGTCCACCATCAAAGCAACCACCTCCAAACTCAAAGCTTGCGCCACATTTTGGACTTGTGCCATGAGTTGTTCACGCACGGACTGATTGATGGGTGGTTTTTCTGCGTGTACCAGCATCGACCCAGGGCGCTGCGCCATGCGCTGCACCACCGCATCAACCTGTTGCATTTCTTGCAGCGCTTCAAACGCCGCTGGCACGGTGGACTCATAACCAGTATCTATCATGCTATGGATTTTGGAGGCTTCAAATTCACGTTCAAATTGACGCGCAAACGCCTCTTTGGGTGTACTGGGTGCACCTTCAAGCTCACCCGCCATCAGTTTACGGAGTCGCGCCAGCGTCAACACGCGCTCACGGTGCTGAGGGCTCCAAATTTCCCGGTTTTGACGCACTGCACCACGTCTTTTGTCCGTTTTAACTTTTATCGAAGGTTGCACCACGGCTATGGTTACGGCTTGAACACCTTGGATGCGCAGCTGTCCAGCCCATTCGAGGTAGGAAGCACTCAAGGCATCACCCAACGGACTGCAAATATGTTGCCCCCAGGCCATGCGAACCAGCGGTGGCAAACTCAGTTCCAGCATCAAAGACTGCAGCGCCGACACATAAGCCCCAGGGCGCACAGGGTTACGCTCGGCAACCACATGAGCCAGCCCTATCAAGGCACTGACATAGGTGTTGAGTTCTGCCAGTGACGCTTCTGCAATCAACAACACATGCTGAAGCGCACGAGCCATTTCAACCCGCTCTTGAACCTGCGAATCATCCATCAGTTCAAGTTGATCCAAACGCAGGCCTTGAGCCGAAACCACTCCTACTTGCGCATCTGGCACGTCATGATGACGAAAAGCGTATTCAAGCGCTTTGGGATAGCGTTCACACAATTGCACCGCATGCAAATCAAGCAGCTTGACGCTGAGTTCAAGATGATCACGCTCGAGCAAGCCACGCAAGCGCTGCACATCGTTGCGCATGGATTGTCTGGCTTGCAACAAAACCCGTGAAAGCAACGCTGCACCTTGGTGAGCAGCCTGCGCTTGCAGCTCACGCAACAGTGATTGACTTGAACCAGGCAACACAGGAGGACGCACGACCAATGCCGCAGCGCAATTACTTCAACGCTTTGAAACGCATCCGGTGCGGTTTGGCACCCTCTTCGCCTAAACGCTTGCGCTTGTCCGCCTCGTACTCTTGGTAATTGCCATCGAAGAAAGTCCACTGACTGTCGCCCTCGCAGGCCAGAATATGGGTGGCAATGCGGTCTAAAAACCAGCGGTCATGGCTGATCACCATGATGGAGCCAGCAAACTCCAGCAAGGCATCTTCAAGCGCGCGCAAGGTTTCCACGTCCAAGTCGTTAGACGGCTCATCAAGCATCAACACATTGCCGCCGGCAATCAGCGTTTTGGCCAAATGCAAGCGCCCGCGTTCACCACCCGAGAGCGTTCCAACGCGCTTTTGTTGATCTGCACCATTGAAATTAAAGCGCCCACAATAAGCCCGACTGGCCATGGTGAACTTGCCAATGTTGAGCATATCCAAACCACCAGAGACATCTTCCCACACCGTTTTTTCGTTGGACAAGTCGTCTCGGTTTTGATCTACAAAAGCCATTTTGGCAGTAGCACCAATTTTGACCTCACCCGTATCCGGCTGTTGCTGACCGGCAATCATGCGAAACAAGGTGGATTTACCCGCACCATTGGGGCCAATGATGCCCACAATGGCGCCAGCAGGCACTTTGAAGCTCAGGTTATCAATCAACAAACGGTCACCAAAAGACTTGCTGACGTTGACAAACTCAATCACCTCATTGCCTAGACGGTCAGCCACCGGAATGAAGATTTCATTGGTTTCATTGCGCTTTTGGTATTCAAAATCAGACAGCTCTTCAAAGCGTGCCAAACGCGCCTTGCTTTTGGCTTGCCGCGCTTTGGGGTTTTGGCGCGACCATTCCAGCTCCTTTTTCAAGGTTTTGGCACGAGACTCTTCGCCTTTTTGCTCCTGCTCCAAACGCGCCTGCTTTTGCTCCATCCACGAGCTGTAGTTGCCTTTGTAGGGAATACCGGCACCACGATCCAGCTCCAAAATCCATTCTGCTGCGTTATCCAAAAAATAACGGTCGTGGGTAATGGCCACCACGGTGCCCGAGTAGCGTTTTAAAAACTGCTCAAGCCAATCGACCGACTCTGCATCCAAGTGGTTGGTAGGCTCATCAAGCAACAGCATGTCAGGGTGCTCCAGCAACAGTCGGCACAGCGCCACACGCCGTTTCTCCCCTCCAGACAGCACGCCAATGTTGGCATCCCACGCTGGCAAACGCAGCGCATCAGCTGCAATTTCAAGCTGATGTTCTGAATCAGTGCCAGAGGTGGCAATGATGGCCTCAAGCTCTGCTTGCTCTGCCGCCAGTTTGTCAAAGTCGGCATCTTCGTCACCGTAGGCAATGTAGACCTCTTCCAAACGCGCTTTGGCTTGAATCACCTTGCCCATGGCCTCTTCCACGGTTTCACGCACGGTTTTGTCTGGATTGAGCTGAGGCTCTTGAGGCAAATAGCCAATATTGAGCCCAGGCATAGGGATGGCTTCGCCTTCAATTTCTTTGTCCAAACCTGCCATGATCTTGAGCAGCGTGGACTTGCCAGAACCATTGGTACCGAGCACACCAATTTTTGCGCCAGGGAAAAAGCTGAGAGAAATGTCTTTCAGAATATGACGCTTGGGTGGCACGATTTTGCCAACGCGGTTCATTGAAAATACGTATTGAGCCATGATTTGATGCGATCTAACAGTGAGAAAAACCTGATTATCGACGCTGAACTAATGCGCCGCGGCAAGTTGGGGCTCTAAAAACCCAGCTTGTAGGTGTAACTGCCGGGTGGCAAGCTCTGGTTAAAAACCAGCGCACTGCGCCAGGCGTCTAATTTCATAACCTCAGGTTGTGGCAACCCTGATGGCACGGGCAAAACCTGTTTGACATGGGTATTGGCACTGGCATGCGTCACCATAAAGGTCACGCCCTTGACCTGACCCGGCGCTTGCACCACAAATGTGAACTGATCACCCATGAGTTTGCCGTCTTGAAATTGCACCCGCTCGCGCATCCGCCACCAGTTTGCTATTTCGGCACCCGAAGCAGCCCAAACATCTTTGCGGTGCGCTTGCAAGCGTTTCACATAAGGTGGGGTCAGCACCGTCATCAAACCTTGCGGCCCATAGTTTTGTGAGTGCACCGACAACACCCCCAGTGCCCCGGCTTCATGCAGGTAGTCAAAATCGAGCCCAATCAACTCCGAGGCTTTGTCAGTGCTGAGCTTGAGCCCGAGGTAATTCAAATCATCCATTTGGGTGCGCGGAAGCACCACAATGGCTTGGTCTGCCAACAGCGCGGGCTCAGAGCGCGAGAAAAACGGCAACCGCGCCTCACTCGACGCGGGGTCGGCCACATGGTGACGCACCCCCAATTGACGCAGCAAAATTTCAGTGGTGGCATCCCAAGACTCGGTTGGCGCACGAAAACCCGTGACATCTTGCGTGGCACGCGAACCCATGATGTTTTTCATCTCACTGGCCATCAGGTTCAAACGCTCGGCTTGAGCGGCTTCGGTTTTGCCCTTGTAGCCAAAGTGCACTTCACCGTGGTAACCAATTTCATGCTTTTGAGCCAATTGCGCCACGATGTCGCGGTTTTGCAAGGCAATGCTGGTCAAACTGTAAAACGTGCCTTTGATGTCAGCCGAGTCCAGCTCTTTGGCGAAATTGAGTGCATTCTCGAACTTGGCCTCGGTGTCCATTTCAAGCAACTGAGCCGAGGTGTCACCATGTGGCCATGCTGTTTTGGTCACCACCACCTCATGCTGAAGCCAAGCCATGATGCTGTCAAGCAATTTGGGCAAACGAGACCGCTCGTCGTAGTCCCAACTGGCCTCGGAAAACCCAAGGTAGACACGTCGTGAGGCACCTTGTTCGTGAAAAGCCACCGCACCGTTGTTGTTTTTAGGCTTGGGAAAGCGTTGCCAGTTGAAGTAACGCGCGGCCAAGTTAGGCGCTTGTACCCGCAACGGGGTTTCTGCAATTTCACCAAGAAAAATACGCTCACCGGCTGGCAAGCCCCAAGAGATGGGGCCATTGCCAAAGGTGTTGACAAAAAGCTCGTTGTCATCAACCAGTACCTTGCCCACCACTTTCATGTTCAGCAGCGACTCGATGAACCCATAGCCCGTCCAGCGCCCTTTGGCATCACGCGCGCCGGTGCCCCATGTGATCAGCAAACTGCCTCCCGAATTGGCAAAATTTTCAATGGCCTTGCGCTCTTGCGCATCCAGCAACACCGCCGACCCCAGCACCAGCACCCCCGGCTTCAACCCAGCCAGCAGATTCGTTCGCGTGACTTCTTTGAAACTGTTGGTTGATTGGCGCAGATAGGTCTTCCAACGGTCTTTCATAGGTTCGTAAAACGCGTTGTTGGCACTGAAAAACGCCTGGGTCAATGGACTTTCATAAAGATAGACATTGATTAGGGTGGGAGCCGTTGTCGCTTGGGCTTGCAACACAAGACCGCACCACAACAACAGCGCGGCCAACCAGCGCTGCCACTCACACGATGTGCTTTGTCGCTGCATCAAACCTCCTATTTCAGTCGTTGACATTCATTTTTTCTCGGCAACTTCAGGTTGCCACCCATCGTCGAGCAAGCGCAAGGGCGTCAACTTTGGCTTGGTTTGCGCTTGAGACACCACCACCTGCTGCGCCACCAAAACGTCTTCTGCCAGCCAGTTGAACGCTTTGTCTTGTTCCAAAATGCCAGGTGGCGCCATGTAAACCGTCTCAGACACCCCCACGCTACCTTTTTTGCGCGACTGAAAAGTCAACCGCACGGTGTCACGCATGAACACCTCTGTGCGGTCAACCCAAGTCCCCAGGGGTTGCGGCAAAACCACCCCACGAGAAACCGCCAGCACCAAACCCGCACCCATGGCTAACACAAACGACACCACCACCACGACAGCCCAAACACGTGGGGAATGTTGGTGTGCCAGTTTGACCAAGACCGGGTGAGTCAGCATGTAAAAATTTGGGGAGTTGGCTCAAAAGAAGAAGTGTCATTATGCGGGAATACCACGGCTCAACAGCCAGCTGGCACAGTGCACAACCAAACCATGCGACAATCAAAACCGTTGCAGGGCTTCAGTTGCCTGCAATATCAGCACCATGCTGGGAACCCTTTCACACCAAGGTTCCGTTTTTGATCCCATCTGCCTTTGACTGAATTGACGTGAACAACGTCAAACAAGGCCGATGCCCTAGCGCCCTGGATGGGGTGCCTCTCTAAATGAAATTTGAAGAACTCAATTTGGCTCCGGCCATCATCAACGCCGTGCGTGAGCAAGGCTATGAAACCCCCACACCGATTCAGGCTCAAGCCATTCCGCTGATCCTGGCCGGACACGACCTGCTCGGTGGTGCCCAAACCGGCACCGGCAAAACCGCCGCGTTTGTGCTGCCCATGCTCAACAAGCTCAGCACCGAACCCGCCCCTTTAAGCAAGTTTGGCAACATTGCTATTCGCGCCTTGGTGCTCACCCCCACCCGTGAACTCGCCGCGCAGGTTGAAGAATCCGTTCAAACCTACGGCAAATACTTAGCGCTCAGCTCCGCTGCCATCTTTGGTGGTGTCGGCATGAACCCGCAAATCAGCCGCATGAAAAAAGGCGTGGACATCTTGGTGGCCACTCCCGGACGCCTGCTTGATTTGATGCAGCAAGGCATGATGGACCTGAGTCAAGTGCAAATTTTGGTGCTTGACGAAGCTGACCGCATGCTCGACATGGGCTTTATCCATGACGTGAAAAAAGTGCTGGCCGCTGTGCCCAAAGCCAAGCAAAGCCTGCTGTTTTCTGCCACCTTCAGCGATGAAATCCGCGAGCTTGCCGCCACTTTGCTGAAAGACCCCCAAAGTGTACAAGTGACCCCGCGCAACACCACAGTGCAGCGCATCACGCAGCTGATTCACCCGGTCGGTCGCGGCAAAAAGAAAGCCCTGCTGGCGCACATCATCCAAGAAAAAAACTGGAGCCAGGTGCTGGTGTTCACGCGCACCAAGTTTGGTGCCAACAACGTGGCCGAGTTTCTGGAAAAAAACGGCATCACCGCCATGGCGCTGCACGGCAACAAAAGCCAGTCCGCCCGCACGCAAGCGCTGGCTGGTTTCAAAAGTGGCGAGATGCGCGCCCTGGTGGCCACCGACATTGCCGCCCGTGGCATTGACATTGACGAACTGCCGCATGTGGTGAACTACGACATCCCCAACGTCACCGAAGACTATGTGCACCGCATTGGCCGCACGGGGCGCGCTGGCTCTGACGGCACCGCGGTCAATCTGGTGAGCCTGGACGAAGAAGGCTTCATGCAAGCCATTGAGCGCTACACCAAGCAAGATATCCCGGTCGAAATCATTGCCGAGTTCATGCCTGAACCCGGCGAAAAAGCCGAACCCATTGCCATGGGTCGCCAAACCATTTGGGGTGGTGCCGGCAAGCCACCCAGCCGCGACGTGATGCAAGCCGCAGCCAAAGCAGCTCGCACCGAAATGCTGACCCGTGTGCGTGAAAGCAAAGGCCCAGGCGCTGCACGTGGTGCCAACGGTGGCGGCGGTCGCGCCCCAGCCGGTGGCCGTGGCCCTGCTGCAGGTGGACGCAGCGGCGGCAATGGTGGCAATGGCGGGACGAGTGGCCGTGGTCGCACCGGTGGCCGTGGCATGGGCGATGAAGGCCGTTTTGCCGATGCACCCGCTTTTGAAAACAACCGCGGTGGCCGTGAGTTTGAACCGCGCAGCCACTTATCTGCAGCTGAACAAGCCGTGCGCGGCCCAGGCCAGCGCCCGGCACGGGGTTATGGCGGCGGCAACGGTGGCGGCTATGGTGGCGCCCCCAGTGCACCGCCACGCTCAGGTGGCCAGCCCGACCCCATGCGCACCAGCGTGGACATGATGACCGACCGCGGCCCACGCCGCAGCGGTGGTGGCTTTGGCGGTGGCAACCGCTCTGGTGGCGGCGCTGGCTTTGGCGGCGGCCCGGGGCGCAACGGGGGTGGCAACCGCTCCGGCAGCCGTGGCCGCTCAGGCGGTTCAGGCAACGCGCGTTAACCGCACTCAGCCGCGCACAAACAAGGTCACCAGCGGCTGGTCACCCAACTGACGGCTCCAGTGACCATGCACAGTCGCGTCGAACGTCTGCCCCGGTGGCAGCACATCGGCTGAATAAAAATGCTCTCCCGGCTTGAACACCCGGGCGCTGCCGTCTTGCAGACTGATCTCCATCTGCCCCTGCAAAATAAACACCCACTGCGGCTCGCCCGTGCAATGAAAAGTGCTGCGAAAACCCACCGGGCTTTGCCGCAACTGAAATCCGCCAGACGGCATCAGCGCCGACAACGCTGCATCGGGCTTGCCTTCGGTCAAAGGCACAGCATCTTCTCGAAACCGAGCACGGCCATCGGTATCGGTAAACAAAATAACTTGGGTGATTGAGGGCATGGCAGCTCCGGGCAAAATGAAGTGGTTGATTATTTCACCTACCTTCCTTGAGACACATTCCCATGCGAATTCTTCACACCATGCTGCGCGTTGGCAACCTGCAACGATCCATTGATTTTTATACCCAGGTGCTGGGCATGACGCTGCTGCGCACCTCAGACAACCCGGACTACAAGTACACCTTGGCCTTTTTGGGCTATGAAGGGGGTAACCCCGGTCAAGCTGAAATTGAGCTCACCTACAACTGGGGCGTAGACCACTACGACCTGGGCAGCGCCTACGGCCACATCGCCTTGGGTGTGCCAGACGCTTATGCCGCTTGCGAAAAAATCAAGTCCAATGGGGGTCAGGTCACACGCGAGGCAGGGCCAGTCAAAGGCGGCAGCACGGTGATTGCCTTTGTCACCGACCCAGATGGTTACAAGATTGAGCTGATCCAGCGGCCTGAGTAGTTGGCGGTGGTGTGGTTCAGCAGAGTGAGTTTTGGCAACCTGCCTGAGCATCCGCCCGGCCCCAAGTTAATATTACTTCAATAGCTACTCAAGCACTATCCATAAGCTCTAGAGGCCTAAATGCCTTAAATTGATGGTCTCGCTGGCCAAGCGTGTTACGCGGCCCCAGTCACCCTGCTCTGCGGTGCCAGCCGGCACCAGCCAACTGCCACCCACGCACACCACATTTTTCAAAACCAGAAAATCGGGCGCGTTTTGCAGGGTGATGCCGCCGGTGGGGCAAAACTTCACATCAAAAAACGGTCCAGCCCAGGCCTTGAGCATGGCCACACCGCCAGCTTGTACCGCCGGAAAAAACTTCAGCTCGGTGAACCCGTCTTCACACGCTGCCATGATTTCGCCACCGCTGGCCACCCCTGGCAAAAGCGCCAGCCCAACATCGCGGCAGGCCTGCCCCACCGCGTGGGTGTAGCCTGGGCTGACCGCAAAACGTGCGCCAGCGTTGGCAGCGGCTTGCGCGTCTGCCCGGGAGCGCACGGTGCCCGCCCCCACCACCGCTTCGGGCACTTCACGCGCAATGGCTTCAATGCAGGCCAAGGCTTGCGGGGTGCGCAGCGTCACCTCCAGCATGCGAATGCCGCCAGCCAACAGCGCACGCGCCATCGCCACAGCGTGTGCCACGTCGCTGAGCACAATCACCGGAATGACCGGAGCATCTTGCATCACTTGCAAGGCTGTTAAGGGAGTGGATTGGGTCATGTTTTTTCCATTCAGGGGTTAGAGACGGATACGAATCGCAAGGCGAAATGTCCGTGGGTTAAAGCCAGCTGCACGCGCCTTGCTCGGCGCTCAAGGCATTGCGGCGCAGATTGGCAAACAGCTCGCGCCCAGTGCCTGCGCCATTGGCCACACGCAGTGCGTCGGGCATCGGCAAAACGGCTCTGGCTTGCCACTCGTCAGCCGGCACCAGCACCTGCAGCGTGCCTGCGGGGGCATCTAGACGAATCACATCACCGTCGCGCAGCTTGGCCAGTGGGCCACCGTCTGCAGCCTCGGGCGAAACATGAATGGCGGCGGGCACTTTGCCAGACGCACCGCTCATGCGGCCGTCGGTCACCAGCGCCACCCGGTAGCCCTTGCCTTGCAGCACAGCCAGCGGCGGCGTGAGCTTGTGCAACTCGGGCATGCCATTGGCTTGTGGCCCCTGCCAGCGCACCACACAGATCAGGTCACGGTTGAGTTCGTCTGCGGCAAAGGCGGTGTGCAAAGCCTCTTGCGAGTCAAACACCCGGCACGGTGCTTCAATGACATGGCGGTTGTCTGGCACGGCCGAGATTTTGATGACACTGCGCCCCAGGTTGCCAGTCAGCAATTTCAGCCCGCCACTGGTGCTGAACGGCGCACTGGCCGGACGCACCACTGCTTCATCTTTGCTAGCACCTACCGCTTGCCATACAAGCGCTGGAGGCATTTTTAATGCCTCATCAAGCGTAACTGTGGCCACACTGGGGCGTGTTTGCACCTGCGGCACCGCGGTGTATTCACGCAAGCCCCCGGCGCGCACAGTCAACACATCGGGGTGCATGAAGCCAGCGTCCAGCAATTCGCGGATCACAAAGCCCGGCCCGCCTGCGGCTTGGAACTGGTTCACATCGGCACTGCCGTTGGGGTACACGCGGGTCAGCAGCGGCACTACGTCTGACAGCTGCGAGAAATCGTCCCAGTCAATCACCATGCCAGCGGCACGCGCCACCGCCACCCAGTGGATCAGGTGGTTGGTGGAGCCACCGGTGGCCAGCAGCGCCACCATGGCGTTGACGATGCAGCGCTCATCCACCAGCAAGCCAATAGGGGGGCATTTGAAGTCCGCACGACCCAGCACGGTGCGCAAGGCTTCGCGCGTGAGTTCGTCGCGTACAGCGGCACCCGGGTTGATGAACGCGCTGCCCGGCACGTGCAAGCCCATGGCCTCCAGCAGCATTTGGTTGCTGTTGGCCGTGCCATAAAAAGTGCAAGTCCCGGCGCTGTGGTAGGCCTGCGACTCTGCGGCCAACAGCTCTGGCCGACCCACCAAACCCTGGGCGGCTTGCTCGCGCACTTTGGATTTTTCGCCGTTGGACAAGCCGGAGGTCATGGGGCCCGCCGGCACAAACACGGTGGGCAAATGACCAAATTGCAATGCGCCTATCAGCAGCCCTGGCACAATTTTGTCGCACACCCCCAGCATCAGCGCACCGGCAAACACATCGTGGCTCAAGGCCACTGCGGTGGCCATGGCGATCACGTCGCGCGAAAACAGGCTCAACTCCATGCCCGGCGTGCCCTGCGTCACGCCGTCGCACATGGCGGGCACGCCACCGGCCACTTGCACGGTAGCGCCCAAGCGGCGTGCCTCGGCTTTGATCAGGTCAGGGTAATGCTGAAACGGCGCGTGCGCCGAGAGCATGTCGTTGAACGCGGTGACGATGCCAATGTTGGGCGCTTTCTCGGCCACCACCCGCAGTTTGTCATGGGCTGGCAAGGCGGCAAAGGCATGCGCCACATTGGCACAACCCAGCCGTTGGGCGCCGGGTGGGCGCTGCAGCGCGGCGTGCACTTGCGCCAGGTAGGTGCTGCGGGTGGGCTGGCTGCGTTGGCGAATGCGCTCGGTGACTTGCACCACGATGGGGTTGAGTTTCATGTTTGGCATCTTGAGTTGGTAACTAAATTACAGAAACAATGGTAACCGGGTTTAGCGCCGTTTGCCAGGGCTGGCGTTACCAATGGGTTACCAATCGTGAAACCTGCTTCAAAGACCCAAGCGCAGAGGGTGCGCCTCTATACTGATTACATGCAACACATCGCCGACCTTCGCAAAAGTTACGAGCGTGCCGAGCTCAATGAAGACGCCTCGCACGCCAACCCCATGCAGCAATTTGAGCAGTGGCTGTCTGAAGCCATGGCCGCGCAAGTGCCCGAGCCCAATGCCATGACGCTGGCCACCGTGGGCAGCGACCTGCGCCCCAGCACCCGGGTGGTGTTGATCAAGGGGTTTGATGCGCAAGGCATTGTTTGGTACACCAATTACCAAAGCCGCAAAGGGCAAGCGCTGGCGGGCAACCCCTATGCTGCTTTGCAGTTCCACTGGGTCGAGCTCGAACGCGTGGTGCGCATTGAGGGCGTGGTAGAAAAGGTCAGCGACGCCGAGAGCGACGCCTACTTTCACAGCCGCCCACTCGACAGCCGCATTGGCGCCTGGGCCAGCCCGCAAAGCCAAGTCATCTCAGGCCGCGGGGTGCTGGTGGCCAACGCCGCCAAATACGGCGCAAAATTTTTACTGAACCCACCACGCCCACCGCACTGGGGCGGTTACCGCCTGAAACCCGACCATTGGGAATTTTGGCAAGGTCGCAAAAGCCGTTTGCACGACAGGCTGCGCTACAGCCTGCAGAGCCCGCCAGATGTGCCTGAGCAGCTCTGGTTAAGAGAGCGTTTGGCACCCTGAGCGCCGTTCAACTCACTTCACAGCGTTCGGGAAAAACAGCTGTTCACCACCAATTTTGTAGCTGGCAATTACCGCCTGGCCTGCGCTGCCGGTGACCCAGTCGATGAATTTCTGGCCATCAACCGCTTTCACATGCGGGTGTTTGGCGGGGTTGACCAGCATCACACCGTATTGATTGAACAAGCGCTTGTCGCCCTCCACCAGCACTTTCAGCTCGCCACGGTTCTTGAAATTGAGCCATGTGCCACGGTCGGTCAGCACGTAGGCATTGCTGCTGGAGGCCATGTTCAGCGCCGGCCCCATGCCGCAGCCGCAAGACTTGTAGCCGCTGCCCTGTTTGTCAGCCAGATCAGCTATTTTCCAAAAGCGCAACTCGGCAGCATGGGTGCCGCTTTTGTCACCGCGAGAGATGAATGGGCCGTTGGCAGCCGAGATTTTTTTCAAGGCATCAACCACATCCTGGCCTTTGACATGCACCGGGTCAGCGGCGGGGCCTACCACCACGAAGTCGTTGTACATGACCTCCAGACGTTTGACGGCAAAGCCCTCGGCCACCACTTTTTCTTCGGCCACCTTGTCGTGCACAAACAGCACATCCGCATCGCCGCGGCGACCCATGTCAATGGCCTGGCCGGTGCCCAAGGCGACCACTTTCACATCCAAGCCGCTGGCTTTTTTGAATTCGGGCAGCAGCACCGAAAACAAGCCAGACTGCTCGGTAGAGGTGGTCGAAGCCACCACGATGTTTTGCGCTTGAGCCGCTACACCCACGCCCAGCATGACTACTGAAATAGTAGCTGCTTGAGCATATTTCATAAGCGCTAGAGGCCTAAAAAGCTTAAAAGATTTGACGGATTTCATACAAGTTCTCCTTTGACAAAAAAATGGGCCGCCGGGTACTGCTGTTGCAGCAACGGCCCGCTAAAAAAATCTTCCACTGGCAGATCAGCCAACACCCGCCCCTGCTCCAGGTAAATCACCCGGCTGGCCAAGCGCTTGACCTGACCGAGGTTGTGGCTGGCAAACACCAGCGTCATGGCAGCGGGGCCGCAGGCAAATTCTTCGATCAAGGCCTCGACCTCGCGCTTGGCATGGGGGTCCAGGCTGGCGGTGGGCTCGTCCAGCAGCAACACCTGCGGCTGCAAGGCCCAGGCACGCGCCATGGCCACACGCTGCTGCTGGCCACCTGAGAGTTGGCGTGCGTTGCGCAGTGCCTGCGCCTGCATGCCCACCCGAGCCAGCGCCACCACCGCCTCCGCTTTGGCCTGGCGCCAAGGCGTGCCGCGCAGCCACAGCCCCAACGCAATGTTGGTTTGCACCGACATGCGCATCAGATGCGGTTTTTGAAACAGCATGGCCTGGCGCACCTCAGGCGTGCAAAGCAGTTGGCCGCTGGTGGGCGCCATCAGACCGTGCAGCAGGCGCAGCAGCGTGCTTTTGCCGCAGCCATTGGCGCCCACCAGCGCCACCCGCTCACCAGGATGCACCTGCAAAGTCACGTCGGAAAGCGCACACACACCGCGCAGCACTGACCCAAATCGCACGCCGACACCGCGCAAGTCAAAGACCTTGGCGGCAGGGGCGTTGCTCATGCAAAAGCGCGTGGAACTGGCGCTGCCTTGGCAAGGTTGATCAGACCCCGTGGCAACCCAGCCCGCTGAGCGAAAAGTCGGTGCGGTCACAGCGCCATCACCGGTACAGTTTCAGAGGCGGCTTCATGCTGTTCGCGCCAGTGCTTGAGCAGCGCAATCGCCACATTCAGCAGCAGCACCACACTCAGCAAAATCAGCCCCAAGCCGAGCGCCAGCGGCAAGTCGCCCTTGCTGGTTTCCAACGCGATGGCCGTCGTCATGACGCGGGTGAAGCCGTCAATGTTGCCGCCCACAATCATCACCGCCCCCACTTCAGACACGGCGCGGCCAAAGGATGCAATCAGCACCGTGAGCAAGGCATAGCGCTCGTCCCAAGCCAGCAGCAAGCTGCGCATCAACGGCGTGGCACCGAGCGACTGCAACTGCTCGCCGTGCAAGCTTTCAGCGTCTTGCACAGCTTGGCGTGTGAGCGCTGTGACCACTGGCAACACCAACACTGCTTGCGCCAGCACCATGGCCTTGAAGCTGAACAACCAGCCCCAATGCCCCAACGGCCCAGAGCGAGAAAGCAACAAATAAATCACCAAACCCACCACCACCGAAGGCACCGCCAACAAGGTGTTGAGCAGCGTCAGCACCGCGCCACGCCCGGCAAACCGAGCCACGCCCAGCCAGGCCCCCAGCACCAGCCCCAAGCCACAGGCTATTGAACAAGCGGTGGCGCTCACCGCCAGCGAGCGCCCCACAATGGTGAGCAAGCCAGCGTCCATGTTCAAAATAAGAGACAACGCCGTTGTGGCGCTTTCAGAAAATGAAGTCAAGGCAGTGAATTCAGTACAGCAGTCAATGGTGGTGAAACACAGCGGTTCAGCGTCAGTCAATCCAACGGAAATCAAGAAAATTAAGGCAGGTCAATCGCCAACAAGGCGTTTTTACATTTGCGGTATCGTAGTGACTGCTTTAATTCCTGACCATATGAACTGCTGTGCATAGGCTTCAACTCCACTACACCCTCTCGCGCGATGCCAGCCCGGCCTCGGTGCGCAACCCTTTGATTGATTTGCTGCAAGCCGTCAGCAGCCAGGGTTCCATCTCAGGCGGTGCGCGCGCCTTGGGTCTGAGCTACCGACATGTCTGGGGCGAACTCAAGCGCTGGGAGGGCGAGCTGGGCAACGAGCTGCTGGTGTGGGAAAAAGGCCAGTCAGCCCGCCTGACCGACTTTGGTACCAAATTGATGTGGGCCGAGCGCCAAGCGCAGGCAAGGCTGGCGCCGCAAATTGAGGCCTTGCGGGCTGAGCTGGAGCGCAGTTTTGCGCTCGCTTTTGACGACCAGGTGCATGTGCTCACCCTCTACGCCAGCCACGACGAGGCCATTTCAGCCCTGCGCGAAGCAGCGCTTGGCCAGGCTGATGAAGATCACCGCTTGCATCTGGACGTGCGCTTTACAGGCAGCGTGGACGCCATTCGCGCCCTGAACGAAGGCCGCTGTGTGCTGGCTGGTTTTCACACCCTGGAGCCCAGTAGCCGCAAATCCCGCAGCGAGCGCACCTACAAACCGCTGTTGCAACCCGGCTTGCACAAAATCATCGGCTTTGCCCAACGCATACAGGGGCTGATGGTGGCGCCGGGTAACCCGCTGGCCTTGCACAGCTTGGCCGATGTAGCAGTCAAACAGGCGCGTTTCGCCAACCGATCTTTGGGCTCTGGCACACGGGTGGTGCTGGATGAACTGCTGGACTTGGCTGGGCTGGGCTCTGGCAACATTCTTGGTTACGACCACACCGAGCCTTCACACGCCGCCGTGGCGCAGGCCGTGGCCTCCCATCAGTGCGACGCTGGTTTGGGCATTGCGGCAGCGGCGGCTCAAGCGGGGCTGGGTTTTGTGCCGCTGGCGCAGGAGCGCTTTCACCTGGTGTGCCTGAAATCAGCGCTGGATCAACCGGGTGTGAAGCAGCTTTTGGCCTTGCTGCACACCCCACAATGGCAAGCCACGGTAGCCGCCATTCCCGGCTACACCAGCCGGCAAAGCGGCGAGGTGCTGGCCATGCGCAAAGTATTGCCGTGGTGGAGCTTTGCGCAGCCTAAAACCAGCTGAAACCCCAAGGCATGCTTTTACCGTGATCCATAGACGTGGACGCAAAATAATTTCAGTCTTCACCCTAAAATTCTTCAGGTATTGACTGAAGGCGAACCGCTAAACTGCGCAAGCCGTAAGGCTGTCAAGCACCCTTACCGGGGTCGCCTGGCATTCAAATCTAAAGACGGAGACACCATGACCCCTTTGCTCTCGCTGTCCCGGCTGATTGACAAAATCAGCACCGGGATCGGCAAATTCACCATGTGGCTGATTTTGGCCACCACCTTGATCAGCGCAGGCAATGCGCTGGTGCGCAAGATTTTCAACATCGGCTCCAACAGCCTGCTTGAGATTCAGTGGTATCTGTTTGCCGCTGTGTTTTTGTTGGGCGCAGGCTACGGCTTTTTGCGCAACTCGCACGTGCGCATTGACTTTTTGTCCACCAAAATGTCGGCTAACGCGCGTAACTGGGTTGACATCTTGGGTATCGTGGGGGTGCTGGTGCCGTTTTGCTCCATCAGTATTGCGCTGGGCTGGCCGTTCTTTTTACAGGCATACCAAAGTGGCGAAATGTCTCAAAACGCCGGTGGCCTGATTCGCTGGCCCGCTTATTTGCTCATTCCCACCGGTTTTGCACTGCTTTTGATGCAATCGGTGTCAGAGCTGATCAAACGTGTGGCGTTCTTGCGTGGCGCAGGGCCTGACGTGCTCAGTGGTGAAGATGCCAAGTCTGATGACCAGAAAGCAGCCGAGGCGCTTGAAGCCAAGCTGGCTCAAGAACTCGCAGGAGTCAAATAAATGGAAACTTCTTTCTTGGCACAGCAATTTGTGCCCTTGATGTTCATCGCATTATTTACGGTGCTGCTGACCGGTTTTCCGGTGGCTTTTGGTTTGGCTGCCACGGGGTTGGGGCTGGGCTTTGTCGGCATCGAGGCTGGTATTTTTCCGGCGGCCATGTTCCAGGCCTTGCCACTGCGCATTTTTGGCATCATGCAAAACGACACCTTGCTGGCCATTCCGTTTTTCACCTTCATGGGCATCATTTTGGAGCGCTCTGGCATGGCCGAAGACCTGCTTGAAACGGTGGGTCAAGTGTTTGGGCCGGTGCGCGGTGGTGTGGCCATTGCAGTGATTTTGGTCGGTGCCTTGCTGGCGGCGACGACTGGCGTGGTGGCTGCGGCGGTGATCTCAATGGGTTTGATCTCTTTGCCTGTGATGCTGCGCTACGGTTACAACCGTTCACTGGCCACCGGCACAATCACCGCATCTGGCACGCTGGCGCAAGCCATTCCGCCATCTTTGGTGTTGATTGTGCTAGCCGATCAGCTAGGCCGCTCGGTAGGTGACATGTATTCAGGCGCATTGGTGCCCGGGTTGCTGACAGTAGGCTTGTACCTGTCATTTGTGATTTTGGTCGCTATTTTTAAGCCCGACTGGGCTCCCGCATTACCACCCGAAGCCTTGCTTTACAAAGAAGACAACGGCAAATCCGGCCACCGGTCTCTGCTTGTTTTGTTGCTGGTGTGCATTGGCGTGGGTTACACATGGGCACAGGTCCATGACGGTTTGATGACGCAATGGCTGGAGCGCGCCACCAAGTCCCCTGGGGATGAAATTGTGATCATGTCGCTGACCTTGGCCTCTTTGACCGGGCTGGTCTTGGCGATCATCAACCGGGTGTCACGCATGGGCCTGCTGTCACGTCTGGCTGAGCAAGTCACGTTTGTGCTGATGCCGCCGCTGATTTTGATCTTTTTGGTGCTGGGTACGATCTTTTTGGGCGTGGCTACACCCACTGAAGGTGGCGCCATGGGTGCGCTGGGTGCCTTGATCTTGGCCAAAGGCAAGGGCCGCTTGAAGATGTCCATCCTGACACAAGCGCTGGAAAACACCGCCAAGCTGGCCAGCTTTGTGCTGTTCATCTTGATTGGCTCCACCGTGTTCAGCTTCACCTTCAACGCGGCAGACGGCCATATTTGGGTGGAACACCTGTTCAAAGACATGCCCGGTGGCGGCTGGGGCTTTTTGATTGTGGTGAACATTTTGGTGTTCATCTTGGGCATGTTCATCGACTTCTTCGAGATTGCATTCATTGTGCTGCCGCTGCTGGCACCCGTGGCCGAGAAAATCTTGCCTGGGCTCATTCCGGGCATGACACCAGACCAAGCCATGATCTGGTTTGGCGTGATTGTGGCTTTGAACCTGCAAACCTCGTTTTTGACTCCCCCATTTGGTTTCGCCCTGTTTTACCTGCGCAGCGTGGCGGCCAAGTTTGACTACAAAGACCGCGTCACGGGTCAAACCATTGCCGCAGTAAAAACCGTTGAAATTTACAAAGGTGCATTTGTTTTCATTATTCTTCAACTGGTCATGGTGGTCTCCGTCATGGTGTTCCCGAACCTGGTGACGGGGGGCATTGAGAAGGTGGAAACCCTCAGCGCAGATCAGATCATGGAACAAATGCAAATGTCGACTGGTGACACGCCTGCAGACGCGCCTGCAGACGCCGCCTCGGGTGCCGATGGCGCGGCTCCTTCCGACGTCAACCCAGCGCCTACCGATGCCAAGACTGAAGAAGACCCGATGAAAGACCTGATGGATGCGGTCAAAAAAGACCAGGGCAAGTAATCAACGCCTCTGAATGCATGGCTGATACAAGAAAGGGCTCGATGAGCCCTTTTTTCATGGGTGCTTGTAGCCTAAGGGTAGCCCCCATCCCTGCCTTCCCCCAGAGGAGGAAGGAGCTAAACCCATCCACTCATGCGCCATTCTTGTCCTCATCAGCGCAGCCAAGCGAGATGATGAAATGGTCAACCCCATCGGAAAGATGCAGGAACAAAAAAACCCGCCGAAGCGGGTTTTTGTCTGCGTGCTGAAAGCCCAGCTTACAGTTTTTGTGACTGCATGAAGCTGTCAAACTTGGCCTCGGTGAAGCGGAACCACAGGTTGGATTCGCGACGGAAAGCTGAGTAGTCGTCGTAAATTTTCTTCCAGGCTGGATTGGTGTCGTTGAGTTCTTTGTAGACCTCTTGAGCTGCTTTGAAGGCAGCGCCCAACACGTCGTTGGGGAAGGGGCGCAACTTCACGCCTTGACCCACCAATGTTTTCAGTGCTGCGGGGTTCTTAGCATCGTATTTGGCTTGCATCTCAGTATGGGCAAAGGCTGCCGCACATTCCACAATGGCTTTGTATTCAGCTGACAAGCCTTCATAGGCTTTTTGGTTGACATACAACGACAGTTGTGGGCCACCTTCCCACCAGCCAGGATAGTAGTAAAACGGTGCTACTTTGTTGAAGCCCAGCTTCAAGTCGTCATAAGGCCCCACCCATTCGGCGGCATCAATGGTGCCTTTTTCAAGCGCGGTGTAGATTTCGCCGCCAGGAATGTTTTGGGGCACAGTGCCCAATTTGGCCAGCACCTTGCCACCAAAACCGCCCACACGGAATTTCAGGCCGTTGAGGTCAGCCACCGACTTGATTTCTTTGCGGTACCAGCCGCCCATTTGAGCGCCTGTGTTGCCCATGGGGAAGTTCACGATACCCACTTTGGCGTAGAACTCACGGGTCAGCTTCAAACCGTTGCCTTGGTACATCCAGGCGGTCATTTGGCGGCTGTTCAAGCCAAACGGAATGGCGCAATCCAAGGCAAACGTTGGGTCTTTGCCAAAAAAGTAGTAAGGCGCAGTGTGTGCCATTTCAACCGTGCCGTTAGAGGCGCCGTCAAGCACCCCCCCCCGCAGGCATCAACTCGCCACCGGCATGCACCGTGATGGTGAACTTGCCACCCGAGAGCTCGCCCACTTTTTTGGCAAATGTCTCGGCAGCACCGTAAATGGTGTCAAGGGCTTTGGGAAAGCTTGAAGCCAAGCGCCAGCGAATTTCACTTCCAGTAGAAACAGCTGGTGCAACTGGTGCTGCAGGCGCGACAGGCGTCGCATCTTCTTTTTTACCACAGGCTGCTAACCCAGCTGCCAACACGCTGGCTATGCCTGCGCCTTTAACGACGGAACGACGATCCATTGATTTACTCCTGTTGTGAATAAGGTGCTCAGCACATCGGTAGAGGTGCTGATGACTGTTCAGAGTCACAGCGCATTCTATAAACAGGCCTTAAGCGTCTGCTACGGGTTTTCCCTTGAACACGCGTCACAGTTTTTCAAGCGTTGGCCAAAATAATTTCAAAGCGTGCACGCACTGCCGCTTCAATGCCCGCAGCATCCAGCCCCTGCATGGCCAGCAGCCGAGCGGGGTCGCCATGTTCAATGAACACATCAGGCAAGCCCAGCTGCAGCACCGGTTTGCACACCCCAGCCTGCGCCAGCGCTTCCAGCACGGCGCTGCCCGCACCGCCCATCACGCAGCCCTCTTCCAAAGTGACCAAGGCCTCATGGCTGGCCGCCACTTGCAGCAGCAGTGCCACGTCCAGCGGTTTAACCCAACGCATGTTGACCACGGTGGCATTCAAACTTTCAGCCGCCTTGAGTGCAGGTGTCAGCAGCGTGCCAAACACCAGCATCGCCACGCGCGCCCCGGTGCGGCGGATCTCGCCCTTGCCAAAAGGCAAAGCGTCAAGGGTGCAAGTGGCCTGCACGCCAGCCCCGGCGCCGCGGGGGTAACGCACCGCCACGGGCGTGGGCTGCGCGTAGGCAGTGCTGAGCAACTGGCGGCACTCGTTTTCATCGGCTGGGCAAGCCACGCTGAGGTTGGGAATGCAGCGCAAATAAGCCATGTCATAAGCGCCCGCGTGGGTGGCACCGTCGGCACCCACCAAGCCGGCGCGGTCGAGTGCAAACACCACCGGCAGGTTTTGAATGGCCACGTCGTGAATCAATTGGTCGTAGGCACGCTGCAAAAATGTGGAGTAAATAGCCACCACTGGTTTCAGGCCTTCACAGGCCAAACCGGCGGCAAAGGTCACAGCGTGTTGCTCGGCAATGCCCACGTCAAAAAACCGCTTGGGAAAGCGTTTTTCAAACTCCACCATGCCAGAGCCTTCACGCATGGCCGGTGTGATGGCCACCAGCCGGTCGTCAGCCGCAGCCATGTCGCACAGCCAGTCGCCAAACACCTGGGTGAAAGTGGGTTTGGTGGGTGTGCTGCTGGTTTGCAAGCCCACCGCCGGGTCAAATTTACCTGGCCCATGGTAGGCCACGGGGTCGGCTTCGGCCAGCTTGTAGCCCTGGCCTTTCTTGGTGACCACGTGCAAAAACTGCGGGCCTTTGAGCTGTTTGATGTTGTCAAGCACGGCCACCAGGGTGTCGACATCATGGCCATCAATGGGGCCGACGTAATTGAAGCCAAATTTTTCAAACAAGGTGATGGGTTTGACCATGCCTTTGGCAGATTCTTCAAAGCGTTTGGCCAGCTCCCACAAGGGCGGCGCACCCTTGAGCACGGTTTTGCCGGCATTTTTGGCAGCGGCGTAAAACTGCCCGCTCATCAGCTTGGCCAAATAGCGGTTCAGTGCACCCACCGGCGGGCTGATCGACATGTCGTTGTCGTTCAAAATCACCAGCAAATTGCAGTCTGACACGCCAGCGTTGTTCATGGCTTCAAAGGCCATGCCAGCGGTCATGGCACCGTCTCCGATCACCGCAATGGCGTGGCGCTCTTCGCCTTTGAGCTGACTGGCCAGCGCCATGCCCAAGGCGGCTGAAATCGAGGTGCTGGAATGCGCCGTGCCAAAGGCATCAAACTCGCTCTCAGCGCGCTGCGGGAACCCGCTCAAGCCGCCCAACTGACGCAAACTGGCCATGCGCTCGCGCCGCCCGGTGAGGATTTTGTGCGGGTAGGTTTGGTGCCCCACGTCCCACACCACCCGGTCGTGCGGTGTGTTGAACACATAGTGCAGTGCCACGGTGAGCTCGACCATTCCCAGGTTGGAGCTCAAATGACCACCGGTTTTGGACACACTCTCCAGCAAATAGGCACGCAGCTCGGTGGCCAAATGGCTCAGCTGCTCACGCGGCAGTTGCCGCAATTCAAAGGGCGAGTGAATGGTGGACAACAGGGTGTAGGGAGAATGGGTCAACATATGCTCTTTTTTTAATAGCTATCTACGCTTTATTCATAAGCGCTAGAGACCTATTTAACTGATAATTTTATTCACACCCGATCAGTGCGTACGATGCACCACCAGGTCAGCCAGCCCACGCAACATGCGCGTGTCTTTCAACTGGCTCTCGGCCAAGGCCTGCAACGCTTGGCGGTGCAGTGTCTGAGCGTAAGCACGGGCTGCTTCCAGCCCCATCAGCGACACATAGGTGGGTTTGTCTTGCTCGGCATCTTTGCCAGCGGTTTTGCCCAAGGTGCTGGAGTCGGCAGTGACATCCAAAATATCATCCACCACCTGAAACGCCAGCCCAATAGCAGCACCAAAGCGCTGCAAGGCTTGACGGGTGGCCGGCAAGGGCTCTGCACAGGCAGCCCCCATCATGACACTGGCTCGCAACAATGCGCCAGTTTTGAGGCGGTGCATTTCACACAGCTGCTCTTGCGTCAAGTGCAGCCCGACACTGGCCAAGTCAATGGCTTGGCCGCCCGCCATGCCAGCACAGCCAGCAGCACGTGCCAACAAGCGGCACAGTTTGGCTTGGGTGGCTGGGGCGGGGATGAGGTGAGCAGCGGAGGAGCCATGGGCATCGCTCTGCGGGGTGAGCAGCTCAAACGCCAGCGCTTGCAGCGCGTCACCCGCCAGCAGCGCCACCGCTTCGCCATATTGCACATGCACGGTGGGTTTGCCACGGCGCAGCACGTCGTTGTCCATGCACGGCATGTCGTCATGCACCAGCGAATAAGCGTGGATCAGCTCCACCGCACAGGCCGCGCGCAAGGCGGCCGTTTGCATGGCAGAGGTCAGTGTGTCTGAGTCAGCCGCACCGCGCCGGGCAATCTCTTCGTCACATTCTTCTGTGGGCAAATAATCATGTGCCAAGCCACTGTAGACGGCTTCAAAAGCAGCCAGCACCAGCAGTGGGCGCAAGCGCTTGCCACCGTCGAGCACGGCATAGCGCATGGCAGCCATCAGGTCAGCGGGGGCGTGGTGCTCCAGGTCGGCACTGGCGTCCACGCTGACCCACTGTGACAAGGCTTGTTCAACGCGAGCCAACTGGCGGTTGGTCCAGGCCGACACATCCAGCGCTTCAAGGGGGGTTATTCGGGTGTCCATGTTTTGAGGGTGCTGCCATCGAGCACTTTGACTTGGTTTTCAACCGCTTGCAGGCGATCACGACAAAAATTCAGCAACTCTGCACCGCGCTGGTATTGGCTCAACAGCTGCTCCAAGGGCATGTCGCCAGACTCTAGTTTGGCCACCAGTTGTTCCAGCTCTTGCAAAGCCGCTTCGTAGCTGGGCGGCGCGGCGCTGTGTTTGGAGGCAGTAGCCATGGGTCAAAGTTCTCCCTGAATCAAAACGACGATTTTAGAGTCTGCCAGCCAAGCTCTACAATCAAAGCCTTGCAGCTCTCAAGGTAGCTGCTCACCAAGCCCCTCTTTGAGGGGTTTTTCGCATTTTAGAAAGACCGAGTTGTGCAAACACTGTGCAAAACACTCCCACGCCCCAGCCATGGTGCAAGCGCGCCGCGCAGCACCGCCCACATCAACCCGCTCACAACACCTCAGCCACCGGCGCTGCTGTCGCAGATGAATGTGCTGCCACTACAGCCACTACAGCCACTGTCGCCACAACTGCCTCAACTGCCTCAACTGCCGGTAGCGGCCTATTTTGACCAGTCGCTCTACCAGCGCGAGCTGCTGCAGCTGTTTCACAACGGCCCGCGCTTTGTGGGGCACGCCGCCAGTGTGCCCCACCTGGGCGACTACGCCACGCTGGCGCACGAGGGCGAAGGCCGCGCCTTGGTGCGCACCGCCCAGGGCATTGAGCTGATCTCCAACGTGTGTCGACACCGCCAGGCGCTGATGCTCAAAGGCCGTGGCAACCTGGCCGCCACGGGTGGCAACGTGGTGTGCCCAATTCACCGCTGGACCTACAGCGCAGGCAATTCGGCTCTGCAGCCACCGGCTGGGCAACTGCTGGGGGCGCCGCACTTTGCCCAAGACCCCTGCCTGAACCTCGCCCGCACACCGCTGCGCGAGTGGAATGGCCTGCTGTTTGAAGACAACGGCCGCGACATAGCCGCAGATTTGAGCGCCATGCAAGAGCGCACGGCGCTGGATTTTTCAGGCTTTGTGCTTGACAAGGTGGAACTGCACACCTGCAACTACAACTGGAAAACCTTCATTGAGGTGTATCTGGAGGACTACCACGTGGGTCCGTTTCACCCAGGTTTGGGGCATTTTGTGACCTGTGACGACTTGCGCTGGCAGTTTGGCGCGCAGTTTTCGGTGCAAACCGTGGGGGTGTCCAAGGCCTTTGGCCAACCGGGCTCCAAGGTGTACCAGCGCTGGCACGAGGCGCTGCTGGCCTACCGCGCCGGCCAACCCCCAGAGCGTGGTGCCATTTGGCTGACCTACTACCCGCACATCATGGTGGAGTGGTACCCGCATGTGCTGACCGTGTCGACCCTGCACCCCATGGGGCCCGACAAAACCCTCAACCAAGTGGCATTTTTCTACCCCGAGGAAATCCATGCCTTTGAGCGTGAGTTTGTTGAAGCCCAGCAAGCCGCCTACATGGAAACCTGCCTGGAAGACGACGAGATTGGCGAACGCATGGACGCCGGGCGCCGGGCTCTCATGCAGCGCGGCGACAGCGAAGTGGGTCCCTACCAAAGCCCCATGGAAGATGGCATGCGCCACTTTCATCAGTGGTATCGGCGCGAGATGGGTGCGACGGTCGCTTAAAACATGCAAGCACTCTGGATGGTGTTGGCGGCTTTCTTTTTTGCCAGCATGGCGGTGGGCATCAAAGTGGCCTCGGGCAGCTTTGGGCTGGCTGAACTGGTGTTTTACCGTGGTGCCATCAGCGTCATCTTCATGGCACTGGTGCTGCGCGCGCGGGGCACAGCGCTGGCCACGTCGGTGCCGTGGATGCACGCCTGGCGCACCATGATTGGCGTGTTTTCACTGGCCACCTGGTTTTACGCCATTGCCCACCTGCCGCTGGCCACCGCCATGACGCTGAACTACATGAGCGGCGTGTGGGTAGCGGCTTTTGTGGTGGGGGGTGCCGTGCTCTACAGCCAAACCAACGGCAAAAACGGCGGCGTTGACCGTGGCCAGGGCGCGCTGATGGCCACGGTACTGGCGGGCTTTGCCGGTGTGGTGATGTTGCTGCGCCCCACGCTCGACCAAAACCAGCTGTTTGCCGGGCTGGTGGGGCTGCTCTCTGGCATGGGGGCGGCGCTGGCCTACATCCAGGTCACCGCGCTGGGCAAAGCGGGCGAGCCCGAAGGCCGCACGGTGTTTTATTTTTCAGTGGGCACCACCGTGGCAGGGCTGCTGGGGGTGCTGCGTGACGGCTTCACGCCTTGGCACAATGTCAGCTGGCAGGCTGCTGCCTGGTTGGTGCCCATTGGCGTGCTGGCCACGCTGGGGCAGTGGAGCATGACCCGCGCCTACAGCCGTGGCGCCACCTTGCTGGTGGCCAATTTGCAATACGCTGGCATTGTGTTTGCCGCGCTTTACAGCTTGCTGCTGTTCGACGACCAGATTTCTTGGTTGGGCTGGGTCGGCATGGGGGTGATCATTGCCAGCGGTGTGGCTGCTACCATCTTGCGCACCCGCGCCCTGCCCCGCGCCCCCGCTGAAGAACACTGAGCCCGACCCGCTGTAACTGAACGGTTCAAAATCCAGCCAAACCCCTCAAGGATCACCATGACAGCCCTCACCAGCCCTTTGATTTCTGTGACCCAGTTGCAAGCATTGCAAGCCAGCGGCCAGCCTTGCCTGGTGTTTGACTGCAGTTTCGAGCTGATGCAACCCACCCAGGGCGATGCCCAATACGCCAGTGGCCACATTCCAGGTGCGGTGCGTGCCGACCTGGACCGCCATCTCAGCACCCATGGCGCACCCGACGCTGCCAGCGCAGGCCGCCACCCGCTGCCGGCGCTCGACACTTTTGCTACTTGGGTGCGCAGCATGGGAGTCACGCCGCAGACACAAGTGGTGGTGTACGACCGCCAAGGCGTCAACTACTGTGGCCGCCTGTGGTGGATGCTGAAATGGCTGGGGCATGAGGCGGTGGCCGTGCTCGACGGCGGCTGGCAAGCCTGGCAGGCCAGTGGCGCAGCTGTGGAATCGGGCACACCAGCAGCCCCAAGCCCTGCTGAAATTTATAGATCAAATGACCCTTTAGCGCCCGCAGAATATGCGCTTATAGCTACTGAAACCATTGCAATCAAATTGGGCAAACCAAGCCTGACATTGATTGATGCGCGCGGTGCAGCGCGTTACCGAGGCGAAGTGGAACCGCTTGACCCGGTGGCCGGGCACATTCCGGGGGCGTTGAACCGGCCTTTTACCGACAACCTGGATGCCCAGGGTTTCTTCAAACCCGCCAGCCAGTTGCGTGCCGAGTTTGAAGCCTTGCTGGCTGGCCGCGACCCCGCCAGCGTGGTGCACCACTGCGGCAGCGGTGTCAGCGCCGTGCCCAACTTGATTGCCATGGAAGTGGCTGGCCTGGGGCGCACCGCACTGTATGCCGGCAGTTGGAGCGCCTGGTGCAGCGACCCCACCCGCCCGTGTGCCCAAGGCTGATATCCACCATGCCACCCTCATCCACCCTGGCCACGGCCTTTGCCGCACCGCCCCGGCGTAAGCTGCCCATTGGCATTCAGACTTTTTCTGAAATCATTGGGGAAGGCCACTATTACGTGGACAAAAGCGGGTTCGCGATCCGCCTGGCAAATGAAGGTAAGTACTACTTTTTAAGCCGCCCGCGCCGCTTCGGTAAAAGCCTGTTTCTGGACACGCTGCGCGAGATGTTTGAAGGCAACCAGGCGCTGTTCAAGGGGCTGGTCGCTGAAACCGGCTGGGACTGGTCGCAAACCTACCCGGTGATTCGCATCAGTTTGGGTGATGGTGTGCTGAAAACCCGCACAGAGTTGAACCAGCGCATCGGTGAAATATTGCTCGACAACCAGCGTCGACTGGGTGTGGTCTGCACGCACCAAAGCCTTGGGGGGCAATTGAGCGAACTCATTGCCCAAGCCCACCAAAAAACCGGCCAGCGTGCCGTGGTACTGATTGACGAATACGACAAGCCGATTCTGGACAACATCGAGCACAGTGCCGCCGCCCTGGAAATGCGCGAGGGGCTTAAAAACCTCTACTCGGTGCTCAAAGGCTCTGACGAGCATTTGAAGTTTGTCTTTTTGACGGGGGTGAGCAAGTTCAGCAAAGTCAGCCTGTTTTCGGGCTTGAACAACCTGACAGACATCACTTTGGACGAACGCTACAGCGCCATTTGCGGCTACACCGACGCAGATGTCGACAGCGTGTTTGCCCCAGAGCTGCCCGGGCTTGACCGGGAGCAGATTCGCCAGTGGTACAACGGCTACAACTGGCTGGGCACACCGGTCTACAACCCGTTTGGCTTGCTGCAGCTGTTTCGCACCCGGCAAATTCGCCCACACTGGTTCGAGACCGGTACACCCACGTTTTTGATCAAGCTGCTGCAACAGCGCCAGCAGTTCACACCCGATTTGAGCCGCATCGTGGCCTCAGAGGCGTTGCTGTCAACCTTTGATGTGGACAACATCCCGGTCGAGGCGCTGATGTTTCAGGCGGGTTACCTGACCATTGCCGAGGTCTGGCAGGTGCCTGGGCAAATGGAGCTCACGCTCAAATACCCCAACCTTGAAGTGCAGTCAGCCCTGAACAACAGCCTGCTGCAAAGCCTCACAGGCAGCCTGGCCGGGCCGGGGCAACATCTGAGCAAGCTCTACAAACTGTTGGCCAAGCCAGACTTTGCTGGCCTCAAAGCCCTTTTTCACGCCTTCTACGCCAGCATTGCCAATGACTGGTACCGCAAAAACGAGTTGAGCCACTTTGAGGGCTATTACGCCAGCATCTTCTACAGCTACTTTGCTGCGTTAGGGCTGGACATACAGCTTGAAGAGGCCACCAACGTGGGTCGCATCGACATGACCGTGCTGTTCAACGGCCAAGTGTTTTTGTTTGAATTCAAAGTGGTGGAGTTGAACCCGGCGGGCAAGGCTTTGCAGCAAATCAAAGACATGCGCTACTTTGAAAAATTCATGAGCCGGGGCGAACCGGTACACCTGATTGGCGTGGAGTTCAGCAAAGCCAGCCGCAATATCGTTGGTTTTGAGGTTGAAACGCTACAAATAAGCTAGCTTCTTACGCTTATCCAGTAAGCGCTAGAGGCTGATTTCTTATATAAAAATTCAGCATTTTCTAAAAACTATTCCCATCCGTACGCAAAGCCTTTCATGCCGCAAACCCGCCTTTTCCTGGAACAAGCCCTGCGCCTGGCAGAGCAAAGCCTCTACCTCACCGCGCCCAACCCGCACGTGGGTTGTGTGCTCACATCCCGCCAAGGCCAGGTGATTGGGCAAGGCCACACCCAGCGCGCGGGGCAGGCGCATGCCGAAATCATGGCCTTGCGCGACGCTGCCGCCCAGGGCGCGTCGCCACAAGGCGCCACCGCTTACGTCACGCTTGAGCCTTGCGCGCACCAGGGGCGCACCGGCCCGTGCTGCGATGCCCTGATTGCTGCCGGCATTGAAAAAGTGGTGTGCTTGCACACCGACCCCAACCCGTTGGTGGCGGGGCAGGGTTTGGAGCGGCTGCGGGCAGCGGGCGTGGCGGTGGTGCTATGGCCTGAAACCGACCCGTTAACGATTCAAGCCCTGGAGCTGAACATTGGCTTTTTCAGCCGCATGACACGCCAATTGCCCTGGGTGCGCATGAAGATGGCGGCCTCTTTGGACGGCCACACCGCACTGCCCAATGGCCTGAGCCAATGGATCACTTCAAGCGCCGCCCGCACCGACGGCCACGCCTGGCGCGCACGCGCCTGTGCCGTGCTCACCGGCATTGGCACGGTGCTGGCAGACAACCCCAAGCTGGATGTGCGGCTGGTCAACACCCCCCGCCAACCCACACTGGTGGTGGTGGATAGCCGCCTGGAAACACCGCTGGATGCTGCGCTTTTCATAGCTGGTCGTGCTTTATTGATCTACGCTGCAGTCCAAAATGATGCTAAAAAATTGGCCCTTGAAGCACGTGGCGCACAAGTCATTTACCGGCCTGGCGCCACGCCGGAGAGCGGCTCAAAAGTTGACCTCAAGGCCATGTTGCACGACCTGGCCCAGCGTGAAATCAACGAGCTGCATGTCGAAGCTGGTTTCAAGCTCAACGGTTCGTTCATTCGCGAAGGCTTGGTGGACGAATTTTTGATTTACCTGGCACCCAAGCTGCTCGGCGCTGGTGCCGGCATGGCGCATTTTGGCCCGCTCGCCACGCTTGACGACGCTGTGCAATTGAATATCCAAAGCCTGACGCAAATCGGGCCAGATGTGCGGCTGGTGGCGCGGTGGGTGAAGTGATCTTTCAACGATGCAGTTGCAATTTTTGCATCCATGAGGTCAAGCTGAGCCTTAAGCCAACCTCCCCAAAGCAAGTTTTAGCGCAAATCGCTAGACTCAAATCCTCTTTTTTCAACCCCACATCACCTCTATGAACATTCAACCTTTGCGCCTGGCTGGTTTGTTACTGGCTTTTTGGGGCGGCACTGTCAGCATGGCTGCCACGCCCAACCCGCCCGCCAGCACGGCCACCAGCCCAAGCGTGGCACCGGCAAGCTGCCCCGCCCTGCTGAAACACACCTTCAACCGGCTGCAAGACGAAGCGCCACAAAACTTGTGCCAATACGCCGGCAAGGTGGTGCTGGTGGTCAACACCGCCAGCTTTTGCGGCTTCACCGGGCAATATGAAGGGCTGGAAGCGCTGTACGCCACCTACAAAGACAAAGGCTTGGTGGTGCTGGGCTTTCCGTCCAACGACTTTGGCAAACAAGAGCCTGGCAGCGACAAAGAAATTGCCGATTTTTGCTACAACACCTACGCCGTCAAGTTCCCCATGTTTTCCAAATCTGTGGTTTCCGGTGCCAACAGCAACCCGCTCTACCAAGACCTGGCCAAAGCCACCGGCAAAACCCCGCAGTGGAATTTTTACAAATACCTGATCGACCGCAATGGCCGGGTGGTCGACAGCTACAGCAGCTTGACCGGACCGCAAAGCGGCAGCTTGGTCTCAGCCATTGAAAAATTGCTGTAAAAAGCGTTAATGGACAAACTGCGCATCGACAAATGGCTGTGGGCGGCACGGTTTTACAAAACCCGCAGCTTGGCCAGCGAGGAGATTGACAAAGGTCGGGTGCTCGTCAACGGCGTGGCCGTCAAACCCGCGCGTGAAGTCAAAGCGGGCGACCTGGTGGCCTGCCGCACGGGTCAAGTCACCCGCACCGTGACCGTGCTCGCTGTCAGCGACAAGCGCGGTCCAGCACCTCAAGCCGCGCTGCTTTACCAAGAAACGGTGCAGTCGGTGCAGCTGCGCCAGCAAGCCGCAGAACAACGCCGCTTGGCGCCCGAGCCCGCTTTGGCCTTGACCCAAGGCCGCCCCACCAAACGTGACCGCCGCGACACTGAAAAACTGCGCGGTGGACAATGGAACGAGCGCTGGAGCGCCTCCGTTGACGCACCCCGCCCGCCCCATCCAACCTTTCCCACCTGGTGATGACCTCTATTTCTACTGCCACCGCTGCCCTGGCGACAGCCGAGAGTTTGAACCGCGACTGCTTTTGTCGCACCTTGAACACCGAGCGCTTGCGTGAACAGCTTGAAAGCGAGCCCAGCCTGCAAGGGCTGATGAGCCACCTCAGCCAAACCCGGCCGCATTTGTTTTCTGCCACTGTGGTGTTCATCGCCAAGGCTGTGCAGCAGCAAATCAGCGCCACAGTGGCCGCCATTGAGCGCGTGGCCACCCTGCCCGGCTACCAAGTGCAAGCCTTGTCCAGGGCTGACGCTTCAGCCCAGCACAACTTGGGGCCGCTGGGGGCGTGCATGGGCTACGACTTTCACCTCAGCGCACAAGGGCCGCAGCTGATTGAGGTCAACACCAACGCCGGTGGCCTGCTGCTCAACGTGGCACTGGCGCGCGCGCAAGAGGCCTGCTGTGAAGACCTGAACTGGGCTTTTGCCTCAACCGCCCGGCGCGATGTGTTGCGGCAAGACATCTTTGGCATGTTTGCCGCTGAGTGGCGTCTGCAGCGCGGTACCCTGCCCTGGCGCTCGGTGCTGATTGTGGACACTGACCCGACCAACCAATATTTAGCTCCCGAGTTTGAACTGTTTCGCCAGCTGTTTGCCCAGCATGGCCTACGCGCCGCCGTGGCCGACCCCAGCGCTTTAAGCTGGCAGCACGGCAAGCTGATGCACCAGGGGCAAGTGGTGGACATGGTCTACAACCGCTTGACCGACTTCTACCTCACCGACCCCGCCCACTTGGCCTTGCGCCAGGCGCATGAAACCAATGCCGTGGTGCTGACCCCGCACCCGCGCGCCCATGCCTTGCTGGCCGACAAGCGCAACCTGATTGCTTTAAGCCAAGACGAGCTGCTGTTGGCCTGGGGTGCCTCGACGGCAGATCGCGCGCTGCTGGCTGGCAGCGTGCCCGCCACCCGGTTGGTGACGCATGAGCGGGCGGATGAGCTGTGGGCACAGCGGCGCAACTTGTTTTTCAAACCGGTGGCCGGCTTTGGTGCCAAAGCTGCTTACCGTGGCGACAAACTCACCAAACGCGTGTGGGGTGACATTTTGGAGAGCGACTTTGTGGCGCAAGCGCTGGTGCCACCCAGTGGCCGCATGGTCGAGGTTGATGGCGTGCCTACCGATTTGAAGTTTGACATTCGCGCCTACACCTACGGTGGTCAGGTGCAACTGCTGGCGGCACGCATGTACGCTGGGCAAACCACCAACTTTCGCACCCAGGGTGGCGGTTTTGCCCCGGTGATTGTGGTGCCCGACCCGGAGGCTGCCTGATGTGCGGCCTGTGCGGCGAACTGCGCTTTGATGGCCATGCCCCTGACATGGCGGCTATCAGCCGCATGTCTGACAGCTTGGCGCGGCGCGGGCCTGACCATGCTGGCAGCTACCAAGACGGCGCGTTGGCATTTGGCCACCGGCGCTTGGCCATCATTGACCTGTCTGCCCACGCACACCAACCCATGGTCGACGCGGCGCTGCAGCTGGCCCTGGTGTTCAACGGCACCATTTACAACTACCGCGACTTGCGCACCGAGTTGGCGGCAATGGGCTACCGCTTTTTCTCAGAGGGCGACAGTGAAGTGATTTTGAAGGCCTACCACGCCTGGGGCGACCAGTGTGTGACGCGCTTCAAGGGCATGTTTGCCTTTGCCATTTGGGATCAACGCAGCGGCCAATTGTTTTTGGCGCGTGACCGTTTTGGCATCAAACCGCTCTACCTCAACACCACCAGCCAGCGCCTGCGCTTTGCCTCCAGCTTGCCGGCCTTGCTGGCCGGCGGCGGGGTGGACACAGCCATTGACCCGGTGGCGCTGCACCACCATTTCACTCTGCACACCGTGGTGCCGGCACCGCGCACGCTCTTGAAAGGTGTGCGCAAGCTGGCACCCGCCAGCACCCTGCTGCTGAACCCAGACGGCAGCCAGGTCGAGCAGGTGTACTGGCGCTTGAATGCCACCCGCCCTGCCACCCCTTTGACCGAGTCGCAATGGCTGGAGGCCACCCGCAGCCTGCTGCGCGCCAGTGTGCAACGCCGCCTGTTGGCGGCAGACGTGCCGGTGGGTGTGCTGCTGTCGGGCGGGCTGGATTCGAGCTTGCTGGTGGGCTTGTTGGCGGATCAGGTGAAAGACCTGCGCACCTTCTCCATTGGCTTTGAAGACCTGGGTGCGGGGGCTGAAAAAGCCGACGAATTCGAGTTTTCAGACCACATTGCCAAGCACTTTCACACCCGCCATCACAAGTACAGCATTCCCAACATCGAGGTCATGGCGCGCCTGCCCGAGGCCGTGGCGCAAATGACTGAGCCGATGGTCAGCCACGATGTGATTGCGTTTTATTTGCTGGCGGAGCGGGTGTCGAAAGATGTCAAGGTGGTGATGAGCGGCCAAGGGGCTGACGAAGTTTTTGGCGGCTATTTTTGGTACCCCAAAATGAATAGCAGCCTAGGCACACCACTAGAGCGCTTCAGCCAAAATTACTTTGACCGCGACCATGCTGAATACCGGCAAATGATCGCCCCCGCGTTTGCGGTGGACGATGTCACCTCAGCCCTGATTGCCGCCGAGCTGGGCAAGCCCGAGGCCGATGAATTTTTAGACCAGGTGTGGCGGCTGGATGCCACCACGCTGATTGTGGACGACCCGGTCAAGCGCGTTGACAACATGCCGATGGCTTGGGCCCTGGAGGTGCGCACACCGTTTTTAGACCACGAACTGGTGGAACTGGCGGCCCAGATGCCCCCCGCGCTCAAACTCAAAGAAGGTGGCAAGTTTCCGCTCAAAGCCATCTCACGCGGGCTCGTTCCCGATGCCGTCATTGACCGCCCCAAAGGCTATTTTCCAGTGCCTGCGCTCAAATATGTGCGCGGCTCGTTTTTGGACTTGATGCGCAACATCTTGACGTCGCAAGCCTGCATTCAACGCGGCCTTTACCAACGCGACTATGTTGAAAAACTGCTGGCCAACCCCGAAGCCCCCGAGCACTTCACCCGCATCAACGGCAGCAAATTGTGGCACCTGGCGCTGCTGGAGTGGTGGCTGCAGGTGCATGTGGATGGTGCGGTCACATTTGCCAGCATTTGACTCGTGTGTAACCCACGGCGACTTCAGTCCAGCACTGCGGCATAGACCAAGCTTCTGAACAGCATGCGGTAGTACTCCCGCTGGTTGGGGGCTTGCAGCATCAAAATGCCAAACAAGTCCAGCGCTGGGTCGACAAAAAACGTGGTGCCCGCCAAACCGCCCCAGAAATAAGTGCCCGGTGAGCCCGGCACTGGTGCACCGCCCAGCTGCCGGCGCACGGCAAAACCCAAACCAAAGCCGTGCCCCGCGGGCAGCAAGGCTTGTGACCCGGCACTGAACACCGGTAAGTTGCCCAAATGGTCAGCGGTCATGAAATCTACTGTGCGCGGCGCCAGCAGTTGCCCCCCGGGCATGCGCCCCCGGCTCAACAAGCACTGCAAAAACCGGGCGTAGTCCATGGCAGTAGAGGTCAAACCACCACCCCCTGAGGCCAGCGCCGCGGGCGCGCGCACATCCATCACCCGCATTTGTACGCCACCATCAGGATCGCGGGCAAAGGGCTCGGCAATCAGGTCATGGTGCGCATCTTCCACATGGAACGCGGTGTGCGTCATGCCCAGGGGTTCAAAAATGTGCGCTTGTAAAAAGTCTGCCAGCGGCTGACCACTGACCACCTCAATCACCCGCCCCAGCACATCGGTGGCACGGCTGTATTCAAACGCTGTGCCGGGCTCGCACACCAGCGGCAGGCCAGCCAGTTGCTGGGTGAAGTCAGTCAAACTGCGCTCTCTGGCGCCGATGCGCAACTGGGTGTATTGGCGTTGCACCGGGCTGGACCCCAAAAATTCATAGGTCATGCCAGCGGTGTGGCGCAGCAAGTCGTGCACGGTGGCGGCTTTGCTGACGTTTTGCACCTGCAACGTGCCATTCACCAAAGTAGCAACCTGCTGCGCACCAAATTCTGGCAAATAGCGCGACACCGGGTGCGCCAGCAACAGCTGCCCGCGCTCCATCAGCATCATGGCGGCGACCGAGACAATCGGTTTGGTCATGGAATAAATGCGAAACCGGGCATCTAACGTCATGGCTGAGCCACTGACCGGGTTGCACTGCCCGACGCAGTCAAGCAGTGCCAACTGGCCGTGCCGCGCCACCACAGCCACCGCGCCAGGCAGGCGTTTTTGCGCAACTTCAGACTGCAACAGCGCCATCAAGTGCTGCAAGCGGGCGGCGTCAAGGCCGATTTCTTCAGAGGGAACTTGGTTTAAATTCATAGGGTTTTTAAGTTAATTTGATAGCTGTCTGTGCTTTATTTATATGCGCTAAAGACCTAAAGCATGCATTAAAAAATTAATAAAAAGCATAGCAACTTATGACGCAGTCAATTGTCCTGACAGCCAGAATGCGGAACGCATGGATTCTGCCCAAGGAGGGCAGACCAGATCATCAGCCAGCTCGTTCGTCATGCTCGTAGTCTGGCAGCCGTGCCCCACATTGGCGGCAAAAATTGGCATCAGGCATGTGGCCTTCGGTCAAGCATTCCTGGCAGGTGCGGGTGGTGGTGGGGGTTTGGCGTGCATACGCCATCTCAGCCGTGACAATGCCAGTGGGCACCGCCAAGGTGCCCCAACCTAGCAACATCATCATGGATGCAATCAGCCGACCCACATCGGTTTTGGGAGTGATGTCACCAAAACCCACCGTGGTCATGGTGGTGATGGCCCAGTAGATTGACACGGGAATGCTGGTGTAGCCATTGGCCGGCCCCTCCACCACATACATCAGCGTGCCAATCACCAGCACAATCATCATCACCGCTGCCAAAAACACCATGATCTTGCGCTGGCTGGCTTGCAGCGCCAAACCAATCGTCTGAAATTCAGACACATAAGCAGTGAGCTTGAACACCCGAAACACCCGCAGCAGCCGCAAGATGCGCACATCAATCAGCACCGCCACTTCGGGAAACAACAGCGCCAGATAGGTGGGTAACAGCGCCAGCAGGTCAATCAAGCCGTAAAAACTCAAAGCGTAGCGCAGCGGATGGCGCACACACACCAGCCGGGCCATGTATTCGAGCGTAAAAATCAGCGTGAACAACCATTCCGCCACATACAGTTCTTGGTGAAAACGCGCGCTGATGCCCTGCACGCTGTCGGCAATCACCACCGCCACACTGGCCAAAATGATGGCAATCAACGCTTGGTCAAACCAGCGGCCTGCACGGGTATCCGCCTCAAAAATAATGGTGTAAACACGCAAGCGCCAGCCGGTCAGCGGCTTGCCCAAATGGTTATGGATGTTGGACATGGTGATGTAACAAATAATTCATGAACCGTGATGATGGCATGGAAACTGCTTAAATCACAGCACTTACCAAAGTCGATAAGCTTATGAGCAAAACGCATACCGTTCAAGCGTAAACCCGTAGCAAGTGCGGTTGAGCGTACTGGTAAAGTGACAGCCTTGTTGACGCAGCCCTGACAGGCCTCAACATTATTTTTTTCATCAACTGGAGTCTAAAAAACATGCGCATCAATCAAGTAAAAACACTGGCTGTCGTTGCAGCCGCCTTGGGGACTTTGGCTGCCTTGCCGGTGCACGCTGGTAAAACGCTCGACGGCATCAAAGCCCGTGGTCAAGTGGTGTGTGGCGTCAATACCGGCCTGGCCGGTTTCGGTGCGGCTGATTCGGCCGGTAAATGGAGTGGTCTGGATGTTGACATGTGCCGCGCAATGGCTGCCGCCACCTTGGGCGATCCCGAAAAAGTGAAATATGTGCCGTTGAATGCCCAGCAGCGCTTTACGGCACTGCAGTCTGGCGAAGTGGATGTGCTATCGCGCAACACCACCTTCACCTTGACCCGTGATGCCTCTTTGGGCATGAACGCCACTGCGGTCACCTATTACGACGGCCAAGGCTTCATGGTGCCGGTCAAGAGCAAGATCAAAAGCGCCAAGCAGCTCAAAGGTCAAACCGTGTGCGTGCAATCTGGCACCACCACTGAGAAAAACCTCACCGACTATTCCAAAGCCAACGGCCTGAACATCAAACCGGTGGTGTTTGAGAAGCTTGAAGCTGCTGAAAACGCCTACTTCACTGGTCGTTGCATTGCCTACACCACCGACGCCTCTGGCTTGGCATCGACCCGCAACAAAGTGGCCAAAGACCCCAAAGAACACATCATTTTGCCTGAGCTGATTTCCAAAGAGCCCCTGGGCCCGATGGTGCGCCGGGGTGATGATGAGTGGTTTGCCATTGTCAAATGGACCATCTACGGCTTGATTGAAGCTGAAGAATATGGCATCACCCAAGACAACGTGCTGGCGCTCAAAGCCACCAGCAAAGACCCTGTGGTGCAACGTATTTTGGGTAGCTCTGAAGACACAGGCAAACTGCTGGGCTTGAGCCGCGACTGGATGGCCAATGCCATCAAGGCCACCGGCAATTACGGTGAGATTTTTGAACGCAATGTCGGCCCCAAATCACCTTTGGGCTTGCCGCGTGGTGTTAACAACCAGTGGAACAAAGGCGGCTTGATGTACGCCTACCCGGTGCGTTAATTCAACTACCCGCGCAAAAGCGCCGCCTGATGTCGCCACGAGCGAATCAAGCGGCGTTTTGCATTCAGGCATCCAAGTCGATGCCTTTGATGTGTCTTTATCAGCCGCCACATGGCCTCGAGCACAATGAAATCAAACCTTCCTCCCCCAAAAAATAACTGGACCTGGCGCAGCCAGGCCTTCCGCGGGCTGATCTACCAAGTCATCGCCGTGGCACTCATTGGTGCCATGGTCTGGTATTTGGCTCACAACACCCTGACCAACATGCGGGTGCGTGGCATTCAAAGCGGTTTTGACTTTTTAAGCCAAGCTGCTGGCTTTGACATTGGTGAGAGCCTTTACCCTTTTGACTCATCACAACCTTATTGGCAGGCATTTTTGGTGGGTGTCACGAACACGCTGCGGGTGGCAGTGCTGGGCATCATTTTGGCCACCGTGCTGGGCACCTTGCTCGGTGTTGGGCGCTTTTCACGCAATGCCTTGGTGCGTGGGCTTTGTCTGAGTTACGTTGAATTTTTCCGCAACATTCCGGTGCTGCTGCAGTTGCTGATGTGGTACGTGATCATGACCGAGGTGTTGCCAGCCACTTCAGAGGCCTGGCAAGTGGGACATTTCTTTTTGAGCAAAGGCGGCATCAACTACCCCATTCCGGTGTGGCAAACCGGGCAACTCTGGGCCGCTTACGGTCTGTTACCGGGCGTGCTGCTGGGTTGGTTTTACCGTCGTTGGGCCGTATCAAAGTTTGAGGCCACGGGTCAAGCGCGCAGTCTGGTGGTGATGCCGCTGCTGATTGTGTTGCTGACCAGCGTGGCGGGCTGGGCTTTGGGTGGCGCACCCACTGAATTCAACTATCCGTTTCGGGGTGAATTTTCAGTCGAGCAAGGGGGCGCGCTCACACCTGAATTCATGGCCGTGCTGATGGGGCTCACGCTCTACACTGCGTCATTCATCGCCGAAGTGGTGCGGGGTGGCATTGCCTCAGTGGCACGCGGTCAAAGCGAAGCTGCTTCCGCCTTGGGGTTGAACAAAGCTCAAGAAATGCAGTTGGTCATGCTGCCACAAGCGCTACGGGTGATCATTCCGCCGCTGACCAACCAGTACCTGAACCTGACCAAAAACTCATCCTTGGCGGTGGCCATTGGCTACCCTGATGTGGTGTCGATTGCCAACACCGCGCTCAACCAAACCGGGCGTGCGGTGGAATGCATTTCAATCGTCATGCTGGTTTACCTGATCACATCTTTGGGAACCGCCTTGCTGATGAATTGGTACAACAGCCGCTCGGCCATCAAGGAGCGCTGAGATGAAAGACACAATGAACACAACCGTTTTTCAACCGATTGCCCCACGCCCAGCACCGGTCAACACCGAAGGCCCGGTGGCCTGGGTCAAAACCAACTTGTTTGGCGACTGGAAAACCTCGCTGGCCACCTTGGTGATTGGCAGTGTCTTGCTCTGGCTGCTGCCGCAAATCTTGAACTGGGCGTTGATCAAAGCCGTGTGGGTGCCCAGTTTTGAAGCCTGTCGCGCTGAAGGAGCCGGTGCTTGCTGGGGCGTAATTGCCGAAAAATACCGCGTCATCCTCTTTGGCCGCTATCCCTTTGATGAGCAATGGCGGCCACTGATTGCGACCACGTTGCTGGTGGGTTTGCTGGTGTTTAGCTGCATGCGCATGGCCTGGAAAGCCTGGCTGCCTGTGCTGTGGGTGGTCATCTTGAGTCTGTTTTTTGCCTTGATGTATGGCAACACCTTGGGCTTGAGCAAGGTTGAGACGGATCGCTGGGGTGGGCTGCCCCTGACGATTTTGTTGGCTTCGCTGTCGCTGGTGATGTCATTCCCGTTGGCCTTGCTGATTGCCTTGGGGCGGCGCTCCAATTTGCCTGCCATTCGCAGTTTCTGCACCATTTATGTCGAATTGATTCGGGGCGTGCCGCTGATCTCAGTGCTGTTCATGGCCTCGTTCATGTTTCCGCTGTTCATGCCACCCGATGTCAAGATTGATGTGCTGGTGCGGGTGCTGGTGGGCATCACGCTGTTTGCAGCGGCTTATTCTGCCGAGGTGATTCGTGGTGGCTTGCAAGCCGTGCCCAAAGGTCAGGTGGAGGCGGCGGCCACGCTGGGCTTGAGCTACTGGCAAACCCAGCGCAAGATTGTGTTGCCACAAGCTTTGGCCATGGTGGTGCCAGGCATCATGAACAACTTTATTTCCACTTTCAAAGACACCTCGTTGGTGACCATCGTGAGCTTGTACGAACTCACCGGCGCCATGAGTCTGGCGCTGAACTCTGATGCCGACTGGCGCCCCTTCACCATTGAAGGCTATTTTTTCATCGCGTTGATTTACTTTGTGTTTTGTTTCTCGATGTCGCGCTATAGCCATTGGGTAGAAACGCAAGTCAACAAGAGCAAACTTAGATAACTTGCGGGACAGACCAAGATTTGAGAAGCAAATTTGCTCTGTCCTCAACTGATTAAAACTGGAACAATCATGGCTGAAACTTCTACCCCCTCCCCCATCATCACGTTTGACAAGGTCAACAAGTGGTACGGCAACAGTTTTCATGTGCTGCGCGACATTGACCTCAGTGTGGCCAAAGGCGAGCGCATTGTGATTTGCGGGCCTTCTGGCTCGGGCAAATCCACCCTCATTCGCTGCATCAATCGACTTGAAGAGCACCAACAAGGCCGTCTGGTTGTGGACGGCACCGAACTCAGTGACGATGTCAAAGCCATTGATGCCGTGCGCAAAGAAGTCGGCATGGTGTTCCAGCAATTCAATCTGTTTCCACACCTGACCGTGCTGGAAAACCTGACGTTGTCACCCATGTGGGTCGGCAAGATGCCCAAAAAAGAGGCTGAAGAAAAAGCCATGATGCAACTCAAAAGGGTGCGCATTGCCGAGCAAGCGGGCAAATATCCGCTGCAACTCTCAGGCGGCCAGCAGCAGCGTGTAGCCATTGCCCGCGCGCTGTGTCTCAGGCCCAAAATCATGCTGTTTGATGAACCCACCAGCGCACTTGACCCTGAAATGATCAAAGAAGTGCTGGACGTGATGATTGCCATGGCTGACGAAGGCATCACCATGCTGTGCGTGACGCACGAAATGGGCTTTGCCAAAGCCGTGGCCGACCGAGTGATCTTTATGGATCAGGGGCAAATCGTCGAACAAAACAACCCGCACGATTTCTTCAACAATCCGCAAAGCGACCGCAGCAAAGACTTTTTGTCGAAGATTTTGGGGCATTGAACTGCCCAATTCAATTTCAGCCAACTTGCGAGTAGCTATGCTAAACATAGCTTCTAACGCTTATTTGAAAAGCGTTACAGGCAGATTTAGCTCCCAGCCACTTTCATCCGCTTGAGCAAGATTGAACCCACGGTTTTGGCACCATAGTTGTAGCTGTCGGCCCCTACCGCGACGATGTCTTTGAGCATCTGGCGCATGTTGCCAGCCACCGTGATCTCGTGCACCGGGTAGGCAATGCGGCCTTTTTCGATCCAAAACCCGCTGGCACCACGAGAATAGTCGCCCGTGACCGGGTTCATGCCGCTGCCCATCAGCTCGGTCACAAACAAACCTGTGCCCAGCTTCGCCAGCATGGCATCCAGATCATCGCTTGGTTGCGTCAGGCGCGAGATCAGCGTCAGGTTGTGTGAGCCGCCAGCATTGCCAGTGGTTTTCATGCCCAATTTGCGAGCCGAGTAGCTGCCCAAAAAGTAACCTTGCACTTTGCCCGCCTCTACCACGCTACGGGCGTGTACGCGCACGCCTTCATCGTCAAACGGAGAGCTGCCTTTGCCGCGTTTGACAAACGGGTCTTCTGCAATATCAATGTGTTTAGGCAACACTTGCTTGCCCAAACTGTCCATTAAAAAACTGCTTTTGCGGTACAGTGCGCCGCCACTGAGGGCTTGCACCAAGCTGCCCAACAAGCCAGCGGCCAAGGGCGACTCAAACAACACCGGGCATTCGGTGGTGGCCAACTTGCGAGCCTGCAGGCGGCTCAATGCGCGCTCTGCCGCATAGCGGCCTACTGCCTCGGGCGAGGCCAATTGAGCCGCATCGCGCTGCGAGCTGTACCAATAATCGCGCTGCATGTCGTCGCCCTTGCCCGCAATGGGCGAGACCGATATAGAGTGGCGCGAGCTGGCGTAGCCGCCCCGAAAGCCGTGCGTGTGCGCGGTGAAAAAATGCGACTGCTGTGCCGACACAGCGGCGCCCTCGCTGTTGGTAATGCGCTTGTCAACCGCCATGGCAGCGGCCTCGGTTTGCAAAGCCAACTGCGCTGCTTGAGTGCTGGTGATGTCCCAGGGGAAAAACAACTCAAGATCACTGCGCTGCTCAGCCGGCTGGGCAATGTCTGCCACATCGGGCAAGGCTGAAAACGGGTCTTCCGCAGTGAAGCGGGCAATGTCAAACGCCGCTTCCACGGTTTGTGCAATGGCAGCCTCTGAGAAATCGGATGTGCTGGCGTTGCCCCGGCGCAGCCCCACATGCACGGTGATGCCCAGTGACTTGTCGCGGTTGCGCTCCACATTTTCAAGTTCACCCAAGCGCGCCGACACGCTCAGGCCACAGCCCTCGCTGGCGTGAGCAGCGGCATCAGTGGCTCCAAGCTTTTTGGCATGCGCCAGCGCGCTGTCCACCAAACCTTCAAAAAAAGTGCGGCTGTAGGCAAAACCTTGTTCAGCTTGAGAAAGAGTGGAGGCAGTCGCACGCAATGCGGACGATTTGGAAGAAGGTGAGTTGGATTTTTTCATGGCGCAGCTATGATACTTGGCTATGTCAAGAAAACTTAAAAAAGGCTATTTTGTCCGCGGTGAGTTCGTAGCCGAGGGCAGCGAACGCGATATTGAGCTCAAAGCCGAGCTCAAAGGCACCGACGAGCAAAGCCGCACCGATCTGAAACGCGAAAGCACCGAGTTACAAAAACTGGGTGTAGAACTGCTGACCCTGCGGCCAGATTTGCTGGCGCGACTGGAATTGTCTGAAAAACTCCAGGATGCCATTGCAGAGGCCAAGCGCATCACCAACTTTGAAGGCAAACGCCGCCTGATGCAGTACATCGGCAAGATGATGCGCAAACTCGAACCCGAGGTGTTGGAAGCCGTCAAAAAAGCGCTAGACGAACAAGCCAATGGTTCCAATGCCGAAAAACTGGCGCTGCATCAGGCCGAAGTCTGGCGCGACCGCCTGATTTCCGACGAAGACGCTGTTGCCCAGTGGATCAACCTGAACCCTGGCTGCGACACCCAGCAACTGCGTGCCTTGACCCGCCAGGCACGCAAAGATGCCCAACCTGAAAAGCCCGGTACCGCCGTGCGCCATGGCCGCGCTTACCGTGAAATTTTTCAACTTGTGCGCGAAGCGCTGAGTGCGGTGCCCCTGCGCGAACCCGAAGCAACTGTGTTCAACCCCAGCCATGAAGCCTGATCGCCATGAGCACTCTCACTCTCACCCCCAACCCCTACCCTCCCATAAAAATTGGCATTGTGTCGGTCAGTGACCGTGCCTCTGCTGGCGTATACGTTGACAAGGGCTTGCCGGCACTTCAATCATGGTTAAGTCGTGCACTTAAAAACCCGTTGCAATTTCAACCACGCCTGATCCCTGACGAGCAAGCAGCTATTTCCGCTGCCTTGATTGAACTGGTGGATGCCGGTTGTGCCCTGGTGCTGACCACTGGTGGCACAGGGCCGGCGTTGCGAGATGTCACCCCCGAGGCCACGCTGGCCGTGGCGCACAAAGAAATGCCAGGATTTGGCGAGCAAATGCGGCAAATCAGCTTGAATTTTGTGCCCACCGCCATTTTGTCGCGCCAAGTGGCGGTGATTCGCCACAACAGCCTGATCATCAACCTGCCGGGTCAACCCAAATCCATTTCAGAAACGCTCGAAGGCCTGCGCAACGCTGAAGGCCAATCGATTGTCCCCGGCATATTTGCCGCCGTGCCCTATTGCATCGACCTGATTGGTGGGCCGTATCTTGAAACAGACGAAGCCGTGTGCAAGGCGTTCAGGCCGAAAACTGCGGTTCGGACTTTTCAATGACGCGCGTTCATCGAATGCCAAAATTTTTGCTCCACGGCACCTGATGTTGCCGCCGACCGAAAACTGAGCCACTTTTAGAGGTTATGCCGCCCCAAAACTGAGCCAGGTGTTTTACTAGCGCTGCCTACTTTTTAGGCAGGAGCAAACAAGGTGATCACCATGGAATTTTTA
>NZ_JAQURE010000013.1:48307-66183 GCF_028715765.1 Rhodoferax sp. | reverse complement strand
TGGCTTTGGCACGACGGCGACGAAAGTGGTTTGAGGGCCTTTGGGCTCAAGCTGAAATTGACCCAAGTCTGCACAAGTTCGGACTCGCTTGAAACATCGAAATCTCTAATGGATTATCTGGGTTAAACCAAGGGTTTGGCCAATGCCCCACCACACCACTTTGACGACCCTCCGAAAGCCGTTACTGCTTGACAGCCTCCACCTGCACCACCAGCCGCACATTTTTCGGGAAACCCCAATCGATGCCGTAATTCATGCCATAGGCCGTGCGGTCAAGCGTGGCTTCGAAATCTCCACCGCAGACCTCACGTTTGAGCATCGGGCTGTTGTAGCAATTGAAGTTGGTGGCTTTGAGCGTGAGCGGGTGAGTTTGCCCCAGCAGCGTCAGTTGACCGCTGACTTCGGTGACTTTGTCGCCGGTGAAACTGAATTGGTCGGCCGCAAACGTCATGCTGGGGAATTTTTCAACGTTGAACAAATCTGCACTTTGCAAATGCTTGTTGAATGCCGCAAAACCAGTGTTGACAGAGGCCGTGTCAACCGTGATGTTGACCTTGCCGGTTTTGGCCTCCCGGTCAAACACCACAGAACCTTCCTTTTTGTCAAAGCGACCCCGGTTGGTGCTGGTGCCAAAGTGGCCAATCTCAAACGTGACATAAGTGTGCGCCGGGTCAATGGCGTAACTTGCTGCGTGTGCAGAGCCCGCCATGGCGGCCAAGGTCACGGTGGCCAATGAAGCGAGTGAAAACAGTTTTGAACGCATGAAAACTCCTGAAATGGTTGAAAAGAAAACGATTAAAAATACACAAAAAATGAATCGAACAGCGCGGTGGCGCCCACTACGCCCGTCAGGCGCGCGCCGCTACAACTTGCCCACACCGCTCAATGCCAGTTTGAAGCTGACCCGCACCTCATCGGCCACCATGCTGGTGTCGGCCCACTCGCCATCGCCAATCTTGAACGCCAAGCGCTTGATCGGCAACGTGCCTGAGACCACCGTCAGCGCGCCACTTTGCACCATGGTCAAAGGCACCTGCACGTTTTGCACCTGACCTTTGATCGTCAATTGGCCTGTCAGGTCAAACTTGCCGGCACCCAAGGCCTTGATGCTGCTGGATGAGAAACGCGCCAACGGAAACTTGGGCACGTTGAACCAGGTTGCGCTGGGCAGTTCGCTGTCGAGCTCTTTGGCGCCCAGCGTGGCACTGCCCATGTCCACGCTGAAGGCCACCTGGCTGCTGGCCAGCCGGGCAGGGTCAAAGTTCAGCTGCGCATCAAATTTTTTGAAGTGCCCGCTGATCGGCACGCCCATTTGCTTGGCGGTGAATGCCAGTTCGCTTTGCGCGGGTAACAGTTTTTGTTGGGCGGAAACGGGCAGTGCCAAACTGGTCAGCAGGCCAGCACAGAGCAGTGAAAGCGTCAAAGGGTGTGTCATGAATAGATTCGGGTAAGTTAAAAAGTGGAAACAGTGCGGCGCCTCATGCGCGCCCTGGCCACATGCGTTGCAGCAGCCCATCGTGGTCAATCCAGTGGTGTTTGAGGGCAGCCGCCACATGCAACGCGGCCAACCCCATCAACGCCAAGGCTGATAACTTGTGCAGCGGTTTGATCAGCTCGGCCACCGCCTTGTCGGCTGACAGCAGGTCTGGCAGCGCCACCTGGCCAAACCACACCACCGGAAAACCAGCCGCCGAGCTGTAAGCCCAGCCCAGCAGCGGCACGGCAAAAAACAGCACATACAGCAGGTGGTGCGTGGCGTGGTAGGCGCGGGTTTGCCAGGCGGGCATGGCGCTGCGGATGGCTGCAGGCAATGCGGGCGGGCGGTGTGTGGCGCGCCATAGCAAACGCACGCCGCTCAACAGCAACACGCTCACCCCCAGCCATTTGTGCCAGTTGTAAAGCTTGAGCCGCGTGGGCGAAAACGGCAGGTCGGTCATGTAAACCCCCATGCCAAACATGCCCACCAGCAACAACGCCAGCAGCCAATGCAATGCCATGGCGGGCAGGCTGTAGCGCGCGGCTGATTGAGGGGGTGCAACTGAGGTCTGAAGCACTGATTTTCTCCAAATTTCAAGCGCTTCAGGTGGACTCCTGAAGCCATGGAGATCAGTGTAGAAAGCAGTCAGTGCAAATAGATGCAATCAAATTGAACTAATCGTTCAATCAATTTCACTTGATGGGTGTGCCAGCAGGCCGCAGTGCCGCCCACCACCCTGCGCCGCTGACCAGCACAATGCCCACCAGCACCGCCAAGGCACCCAGCAAAAAACGCAGTTCAATCGGCTCAGACAGCAGCCAGGCGCCAAACACCACGCCAAACAGCGGGGTCAAAAACGAAAACACCCCCAGCCGCGAGGCCAGGTAGGTGCGTAGCAGCCAAAACCAGACCAAAAAACTGGCAAACGACACCACCAGCGTGTGAAACGCCAGGCTGGCCCAGACTTGTGGCGTCAAGTTCACCCGTGCTTGCCCAGTTAAAAATGCGCCCGCCAGCAGCAGCACAAAGGCGCCCACCAGCTGGTACAGCAAGGTTTGTGTGGCCGGCGCTGCCGACAGCACCGAGCTGCGCACCACCACCGTGGTGGCCGCCCAAGCCATGCCACCGAGTAAGCCCAAAAGATCGCCCCACAGCATGTGGCTGGCACCCGCTGCCGCTGTGTCACGCCCTAAAAAAGTAAATGCCAAGCCAGCAAAGGCCACCCCAATGCCCAGCCACTGCAGCGCGCCCAGCCGCTCTGCAGGCAGTCGCCACGCCAGCCCCAGCGCAGCAAACATCGGCGCGGTGTACAAAAAAACCACCATGTGCGAGGCGCTGGTGTGGCGCAGGCCTTCGGCCACCAGCATGAATTCCAGCCCAAACAGCAGCCCCACCCACAGGCCGGGCACCAGCGTGCCGTCTTTCAGGTTCATGGGCTCTTTGCGCCAGGCCATCAGCAGACCCACCAGCACCGCTGCGCCGCCTGAGCGCAAAGCAATTTGCATGATGGGCGCAATGTCAGCCGCGGTGGCCTTCAGCAACACTTGCTGCATGCCCCAAATGGCACACAGCACCAGCATCAGGCCAATGGCGCGGCCGTCCAGCGCCAGACGCGAATTCACTGCCGTTGCCTTTAAGCAGCGTTGACGAAGCCCACCAGCGACCACCCGGCGTGGGGGTCGGCTTTGTCGTTGGCGTAGTCCCAGACTGCACCACAGTGGTCGCAGGCATAACGGGTGATGGTGATCAGGCCGCGTTTGCCCTGCGCTTTGCGGTTGTTTTTTTGCACCAGTTCAGCGTGCCCAGGGGTGCGCCGCCAGTTGGGCTGAATGCCTGCGCAAGGCTGGCACAGCGTGGGTGCGGCGGGTTCGGTCACGGGGGTGGGAGTTGGGTTCATGAGGGTGTTGAAGACGTTGTCAGGGGGTAGAGGGGCGATTGTCGCCCAGCTGCAGATCGCGCAAGTGCTGGTGCGCGGCATCTGTCACATCCACCGGCTGCTGGTTTTTGGCTTGTACATAGTGCTGGGTAAACACCTCCAGGTAAGCCGTCAAGATTTGCGCCGCATGGTTTTCACCCGCCAAGGCCAAGCACAGCGCACCCACCTCTGAGGTGCAAAAGTGGTCGCTGCGGCTGGAGCGGCGCAGCCGGTAGGCAGAGCTCTGGTCTGGGTGCAAACTGAGCACTGGCAAATGGTTCAGGTACGGGCTTTTGCGAAACATCTTGCCCGCCTCAGACCAGGTGGCATCCAGCAGCACAAACAGCGGGCGCTTCAGTGGGGTCTGGTAGCCTGGCTGGGTGCAGTCAGCGTCTTTAGGGGTGATGGGCTCAGGTGGCAACAGCGCGGTGCGCACCCGCTCTGGCGATACAAATTCGCCCGGAAACACCACATAAGCTTGCCACTGCGGGTCGGCCAGCAGGGTCAGCAAGGCGGGGTCGACCGCGGTGCGCGCCCAGCCAAAGGCAAAGGTGTCAGCCACCACGTCGGCAATCAGCCAGCCGGTGTTGCTGGGTTTGAGCGGCTCAATGTCAGCCATCAGCAGGCACATGCCGGCGTGCGTGGGCACCACGGGGCGCAGGTGGCACAGGCAGTGGCTGGGCATGACCCGGCAATCGGGGCAGCGCGCAGCAGGCCCACCTCGCACGCGAAACGGTTTCACGGCGCGCGCCAGGCGCTCGGTGCGCAAGCGCGCCACGGCGTGGGGAACAGGTGGGGCGGTCATGTGGGTGAGGTTGCTGTGGCTGTTGAGAAAGTATGGATGATTGTCGCTGCCGGAGTGGGGCGGTGCTGGCATGAAGACTGGTATCTAAAACGCTGTTTAAAGATTTGCATTAAAGTTGGCAAATGCGTTGACAAAATTTAAATTAAAATTAAATAAAACAAAAACTTAAATAGTTTTAAAACTTGGCAAAAATACCAGCATGTACAGCAACCCCCACCAGTTTGAACCCCTGCTCCCGTCCGACGTACGTTTGGAGCCACTGCTAGCCAAAGCCCATGACCTGTCCCGCGTGGCCACCCTGCTGGCTGGCACCCGCGTGCCGCCAGAGTTGCGTGGTCTGCTGCGCAACATGAATTCGTACTACACCAACCGCATCGAAGGCCAGCACACCCGCCCGCATGAAATCGATCAAGCCTTGCGCCAGGATTTTTCTCAAGATGCCGTGCTGGCAGCCAAACAGCGCCTGGCGGTGGCGCACATTCAGGCCGAGCAAGCGCTGGAGCAACGCCACAAAGGGGCAGAAGGTGCCGCTGCGCTGTATTCGGCGCAAGCGGTGCAGGGCTTGCACCGCGAACTGTTTGGCCGACTCCCCGCCGCAGACCTGTTGACGCCCGAACAAGCGCCCATCGTGCCTGGTGCCTTGCGCCAGCAGGATGTGCAGGTGGGTCAGCATGTAGCACCAGCCCACGCCAGCGTGCCGGACTTTTTGCAACGCTGGGCTAGCTTTTATGGTGGCGTGCGTCGTGGCGAGGCGGCGCTGGTGGCCATGGCGTGTGCGCACCAGCGCCTGGGTTGGGTGCATCCGTTTGTGGATGGCAATGGCCGTGTCATGCGCCTGCACACCCACACCTTGCTCAGCGCCCTGGGTTACACCGGTGGCCTGTGGTCACCATTGCGTGGTTTTGCCCGCAGCACTGAGCGTTACTACGCCCTGCTGGCTGATGCCGACAGTCTGCGCCGCGGCGACCTGGATGGGCGTGGCAACCTGAGTGAGCAGGCACTGATCGCCTGGGTGGACTACGTGCTGGATATTTGCCTGGATCAGGTCAACTTCATGGGCAATATGCTGGACTTTGCTACCATGAAAGCGCGCATCGAAGCCTACCTGGTGTTTGAGTCTGCGGTGGTCAGGCAGGGCGTACGCCAGGAGTCGCTGCGCGGGCTGCACTACCTGTTTCTGAGTGGTGAAGACATGACGCGCGGTGATTTCAAGTCGATGCTGGGCATGAGCGACCGGGGTGCCACCGACGCGCTGGGGGCGCTGGTCAAACGCGGCCTGCTCAAGTCAGACTCGTCGCAAGGCAAAGTGCGCTTTGGCTTGCCGCAGCATGCACTGCGGTTTTTGTTTCCGCAACTGTGGCCAGAGGCTGAGGCGGATGCTGCTGGGTTATGAAAGAAATTGGCCTCTAGCCCTCTTGGAATAAGCGCAGCAAGCTATCAAAAATGTACTGATACTCGTACTGTACTGCCCAGCCCATGGGTATCCAGCTTGCCGAAGTCGCCGCTTTCGTGCAAAAACAGCTATCAAAAGCAAAGAAAACGGGTTTAAAAACCAGTCTTAAATTTAAGTTGGTCAAATTAATAATTTAAATTAGTCAAACTCTTACTTAAAATAAGTCACGCATTTCCAGCCGCTAATTCCACAAAATGAGCACCGTTGCCCCCGCATCAACTGCCCCAGCCATTGCCCGCTATGTGGAGGGCAAGATCGCTACCGCCTTGCAAGACACCCGCGTGGTGCTGCTCGCAGGTCCTCGGCAGGCGGGCAAAACCACGCTGGCCCGGCTGTATGCCAGCCCGGATCGCCCCTACCTCACGCTGGACGACCCTGCCACTTTGGCTTCGGCACGCTCAGACCCCACCGGGTTTGTGCGCGGTTTGCAGCAAGCCGTGATTGACGAAGTGCAGCGAGCGCCCGACCTGCTGCTGGCCATCAAAGAAAGCGTGGACAAAGACCAGGCACCGGGTCGCTTTCTGCTGACCGGCTCCACCAACCTCATGGCCATGCCCTTGGTGGCCGACTCACTCGCGGGCAGACTTGAAGTCATCACCCTGCTGCCCTTTGCCCAGGCTGAATTGGCAGGCACCCAGGGCGACTTGCTCGACCGCCTGTTTGATGGTGCCGGTTTGCCGGGTGTGGTCAACCCCATGGTGGGTGACGACTTGATGGACTGCGTGCTCAAGGGCGGCTACCCCGAAGCGCTGCACCGCACCAGCGCCAGCCGCCGTCAGGCCTGGCTGCAAGACTATGTGGCGCTGATTCTGGACCGCGACGTGCGCGACATTGCCAACATCGACCAACTTGACCGCATGCCGCGCCTGCTTGACGTGCTGGCCGCTCACGCCGGGCAGTTGGTCAACCACAGCAGCTATGGCGCGGCGCTGGGACTGACCACCCCCACGGCGCAGAAATATGTGGGCATTCTGGAGCGGCTGTTTCTGCTGCGCCAAGTGCCGCCCTGGTCACACAACGCGGTGAGCCGTCTCACCAAAACGCCCAAACTGCATTTTCTGGACACCGGCTTGCTGGCCGCGCTGCGCGATGCCACGTCGGCCCAACTGCAAAAAGACCGCACCAATTACGGCCCCTTGTTGGAAAACTTTGTGGTCTCAGAAGTACTCAAGCTCATCACCTGGTCAGATAAGCGCCTGCGCGTCTCGCACTTTCGCACCAAGGAGCAAGACGAGATCGACCTGGTGCTGGAAGACCGGCAAGGACGCGTCATCGGTATCGAAGTCAAAGCCAGCGCCACTGTGCGCCCCCAAAACCTGCGCGGCCTGCGCCAACTGCAAGCTGCAGTTGGCGACAAGTTTGTGCACGGACTGGTACTGCACGACCATGACCGCATCACGCCGTTTGATGAGAAGCTGCATGCGGGGCCGGTGTCGATGTTGTGGCAGGGGTAATGCCAGACCATGCAAGGTTGCATTTATTTTTTAACAAAATAGGCCTCTAGCGCTTATGGGATATGCGCAAATAGCTATCAAACTTAAAGTAATTCAAACACTGTCGGGGATTCACTCAGGGCTTGAGCGTAGGCTGCTCCCAGCCTGGCACATTGACCGCGTAGCGTGTGGCTTTGCCCACACCTTCCACGCGCAGCGTGTGGCTTTGCCCACACCTTCCACGCGCAGCAGACCATGGGCCGCTAGGTCGGCCAGGTCACGGGTGGCAGTGGCTTTGGAGGTGGCGGTGATCTTGGCGTATTTCTCATTGGTCATACCGCCCAAGAAGCCACCGCCCGAGGCCACATGCCCGGCATCCAACAAGCGCTCCAGCACTTTGCTCTGGCGGGCGTTGATATGGCACTGCGCTGCCCGCAGCCGGAACTGCGCCTTGTCAGTCGCGTCCCGCACCACAGCCTGGCTGGTGATGCACGCGCAGGTCAAGGCCTGCACAAACCACTGTACCCAGGGTGTTGCGTCAATCGTGCTGGCCTCGGGCGTGACGCCGCGCAGGCGCTGCGCCTGGTTCAACGCGTCGTAGTAGGCGGCGCGGGTTTTCAGCATCTGGTGGGCTAAGCCATAAACCCGCACCAGCACCGGGCTGGCTTGTGAATCAAACGCGTGCATGTCTTGCGCCAACGCCATGTCGGCCAGCGCGCGGCCCAGGCGGCCATTGCCGTCTTCAAATGGGTGGATGGACTCAAACCACAGGTGCGCCAGTGCCGCGCGGGCAATGCCATTCACGGCTGCGCCGGTGTTGGATGCCGTGGCCGCACCCGTGGGGCAAGTGCGGGCAAACCATGCCATAAAACGCTCCATCTCCGCCGTCACCTGAGCCGAGGGCGGCGCCTCGTAATGCACCACCTCGCGCCCCAGCGTGCCACTGACGATTTGCATGGCATCGGCATGGCTGCGCGCGCGCCCCACCGCAATGCGGGAGATGCCCGACGTGCCGCCGGGAAACAGTGCCGACTGCCAGCGGCACAGCCGGTCCAGATCAAGCGCGGCGCTGTGGTTGGTCAGCGCGTCTTGCATCACCTGCACCAAGCCATCCACAGACCGGTCAGTACCCGGCGCGTCGGCCAGTGCCAGCCGGTGCGCCACCGACGAACGCAAAGACGCCAGATTGAGCTGCTCGCCCTCTATGGCGGCGGTAGCCAGCGCCTCTTGTACCCACAGATCGCGCTGCACCGCGTTGGCCTGCTCCAGCCCAATGGCGCCCAGCAGCCCCAACAAGCGCCCTTGCTCTAGCCGGGCTTGGTCCAGCGCGGGTGCCAGTGTCTCCGCATCAAAGCTAAGTTGCGGCCACGCACGGTGTTGCCAGATGTAGCGGGGGGATGCGGGCGGGTTGGGGGTGGGCATGAGGCGTATTTTGAACTATACGGCTCAAGAAGTGAGGTGTATTTTTGGAAATATGGCTCGATGTCGGATGGAACGATCGCAGACCCGGAGCAAAACTGCCGAAGCTGCCGAAATCTCGACCATCCACGCCAGTAATACTCGCTCTATTTGCCCGGTAAGGCGGAGCTACAGCAGAAATTGGCTAAGTGGATGGTGGTTGACAGAGCATTCGATACGGAATAGGCCTCCAACCCTTTATTTACTTGGACTAATAGCTATCAAATATCCAGCGAGTTGGCACATCCATTTGCTTCTGGCGTTGCGTTTATTGCGAATAATGCTATTATTTCCACATATTGCAACTGGCCTGACCCAAAGCCACCGCGTCAAGGAGAACCCCATGAAAGACCAGGAAGTGCTCGACCCCGCCAATGACGCCGAAGCCGACATGGCCGCCATTGCCCACCAATGCCTGATGACCGCGCTGGACCATTCCAGGGCGGATCACATCAACATTATTTTGGATGTAGGCGCAGAAGGCAACGCCAAGTATGAAACCCCGGTGCTGAAACTGCCGCCCCGTGCCTTGCGCTTTTTTGCCGATGTGTTGCGGCAAATGGCCAAGCAAGAGCCCATGCTGTTGGTTCCGCAAAAACACGAACTCACCACGCAAGAGGCAGCCAATTTTTTGAAGGTGTCGAGGCCCTTTGTGATCAAGGAAATTGAGGCCAACCGACTCAAATGCCGCAAGGTCAACCGTCACCGTCGCATTGAATTTGAGGAGCTTCGCCGCTACCAGACCGCGCAGCAACAACAGTCTGAACAGGCCCTGCAAGACCTCACCCAGCTGTCTGAAGAGCTCAGGCTGGAGTTTTAAGTGGCAGGCTCGGCGCGGTTCACCGCCATTCTGGATGCCAATGTTCTGTACCCGCAATTGATCCGCGACACCCTGCTGAGTCTGGCCGTAGAGCGCCTGTACCACGCAAGGTGGAGCGCCAGAATTCACGAGGAGTGGACGCGAAATCTTGCCTAAGACCGGCCCGATCTTGCCCCCAGACTGCCACAGGTTGTTGAACTGATGAATGCCAGCGTGCCAGACTGTTTGGTGACAAATTATGAAAAACTGGTCTACAGCATCGAATTGCCTGACCCTGATGACCGCCATGTTGTGGCCGCCGCCATTGTGGGTCATGCTGACGCTATCGTCACCTTCAATACCAAAGATTTTCCGATGGCCGTGCTGCAGCCCTACGGCATTGAAGTGCAACACCCCGACGAGTTCTTGATGAACCAATTGCAGCTGCAAAAGATTCCTGCGCTGAGCGTCATCAAAAAAATGCGCGCCCGTTGGACTAACCCGGCACGGCCAGCGCTTGAGCTCATCACGGCGTTTGAGAAACGGGGCCTGCCGATGACGGCGGACTTGCTGCTTGAGGCTGTTACGCTGATTTGACCGTCAAGCTGAGTCACCGGTGGCCAGCCCAACCGGCGCGCCGCGCGGATCACAGGCCTTCGTAGCCGAGGGTGACAAGGTTGAGCTGCATAGGAGTAGACTTATCAAATGCCCAGCAAGTAAATTCAGGCCCAGTGCGGCAGGCAGCGCCAGGTCTTGCGTGCGCACGATGGATGATGGTGGGCATGGACTCAGGTTTTTGGTAGACGGTTGCCAGTATCGCGCCAGTTAAAGTGGCGCGATTCGATGGTCATGATCCGAGCCTGCTTCCAAACGCCCCCTCCCCACCCACCCCAATCACCAGCTTGTGCGTGGCCCGCGTCGCAGCCACATAAAACACCCGCGCCGCTTCCTTCTCGTCCTCCCCCGGCGCAGGCATGTGCCCGACGCCGGGCAGCGCCACCAGCGGGAACTCCAGGCCTTTGCTGACGTGCATGGTCATCACCTTGATTTTGTCGCTGCTGGGGTCAAAGTCGCCGGGGCTGACGCGGTTTTCCAGCGGCAGGCCGCGCTGGTGCAGCACCTGGGCGCACAGGTTGCGGGTTTTCCAGTCGGCACACAGCACGGCCATGTCGCCCCAGGCATGGCCTTGCTTGTGGGCGTTGGCAAATTGGTCGGCTATGGCCTGTGCCTCGTCGCGCAGGGTGGGCAGGCGGATGATCAGCGCGGGCTCGCCGTCGCGGCCGCAACTGATGGGGTGCAGGCGCGGAATTTTGTCTTCATCTTCACCGGTTTCGTCGGCGGCCAGCAAGTCCGCTGCCACCAGGCTGGCCACTTGCAAGATTTGCCGTGTGTTGCGGTAATTGATTTTCAGGATGGTGGAGTAGCCCCTGCCCACCGCCTTGATGCCGACACTTTTGAGCGTGAATTTGAGGCTGCTGCGCTTGTAAATGGCTTGCGCATCGTCATACAGCACCAGCAGGCTGTTGCTGGCCGGGTCCACCATCTGCACCACCAGCTTGAGCCATTCGGGGGCAAAGTCATGGCCTTCGTCAATCAGCACCGCCTGGTATTGCCCGCCAGGGATTTGATGGCGCTCCACACCACGGATGACGCGTTCCACCAAATCATCAAAAAAGTGAGCGCCTGGTGCAGGCAGCGTCTGCCCAAACGCCCTGATTTGCTCATGACACCATTTGTGAAAGTGCCGCACATGAACCCGCTCACCCAGCCCTTTGGCGGCCATGTGGCTGGCCAGCTTGACGCCCAGCGGTTCGTTAAAACACAAGATCAAAATCGGTTTGCTGCTGGGCGTGCTGGCCTTGGCCAGGTGTTCGGCGCGGTAGCCCAGAATCATGGTTTTTCCCGAGCCGGCCACGCCGTGAATCACGCGGTGGCCGTCGCCCAGGCTGCGTGCCAGTTGCTCCTGCTGCAAGTCCATCACCCGCATCAGGCTGGGCAGGTCGGCCTCTGGGTCGGTGTCGTCAAACAGCGCGCTTTGGGTGGGCACGCGCACCTCGGGGAACAAAATCCAGCGCACCCGGTCGATTTGCGGCAGGCTCAACGCGCCACGCATCAGGTACGGAAACATGTCCCACAGGCGGCTTTGCAGGTCTTCGGGCTCGGCGGTCTCCAGCATCTCGTCTTTGCACAGCACGCGCTGGGGTTCGATGGCGTGCTGTAGTTCAGCGTCTTCAAACTGTTTGCGGGTGATGTTGGTCAACACCACGCCATAGCTCCAGGGGAAAGCCAGTTGCCCCATGTGTGCGCCATCAGGCTGGGTCAGGGGCGGGTCGCGTTTAAGGGCATCCACCACCTGGTGCGCGTATTGGCGCGCTTGCTCCAGCGGGTTGGCCACGGTTTTTGGCGTGCCGTTGGCCAGAATCGTCCAGGTCTGCTTGTTGACTTGCACCAGGGTGGACGGCTTCCAGTCTTTCACCTCCAAGATCAACAACCCCCGACGCGGGTGCAGCACCACAAAGTCGGGGTGGGCGTTGGCCGGGCCCACCGGCACGTCGTACCACAGCAGGTAATCGTCGTCGAGTTTTTTCTCCAGGCGCTCAGCCAGGCGTTTTTCGCCTGACGTCATGCGCGCCACGCAGGCGTTGAACGCCGGAATCAAGGTGGCCATGAGGTTGGCAGAGTGCTATTTTTTGCCGGTAAAAAACAGCGACAAGCCCACTGCAATCAACAGAGCTGGCCACCAGGTGCGCAGCAACTGCGCCAGGCTGATGTTGATCAGCCCCAAGTTGCTCAACAGCAAATAGCTGCCCACTGACACCAGCACAATGGCTGCAACATTTCCCCGCATGGCTGACCTCTCTGATTGGTATTGACCGTTCATTGTCGCCAAGTTTTGGCGCTGGCTTCGTTAACATGCGCGGCATGAACACCCCACCGCTTGCCTCCCACGCGGCCTGCCCATGCGGCAGCGGCCACACCTATGCAGACTGCTGCAGCCGCTGGCACACCGGCCATGTGGCAGGGCAAACCGCCCCCACACCCGAGGCGCTGATGCGCTCGCGCTACAGCGCTTATGTGCTGGGTTTGATCGACTACCTGCTGGTCACCTGGCACCCCAGCACTGCCCCGGGCGAGCTTGAGCTGCAGCCGGTGAAATGGCTGGGGCTGGAAGTACGCCACGCCCAGGCTCAGGGCGATGTCGGGGTGGTGGAGTTTGTAGCGCGCTACCGCGAGGGCGGCAAGGGTGCACGCATGCACGAGGTGAGCCGCTTTGTGCGCGAAGGCGGGCGCTGGCTTTATGTGGATGGCACAGCACCAGAAGCTGCTTGAATGGGTATGTTTTCAATAGCTGCTTGCGCTTTATCCATAAGCGCTAGAGGCCTAAAAGACATATAAAAAATCTGAACGCTTGTGACCGCGCCAAACATCATCCTGGCCACGCTCAACGCCCGCTACATCCATGCGTCACTGGGCTTGCGCTACCTGCTGGCCAACCTGGACAAGCATGGTGGTGCAGGCCTGCGTGCGCAGGCTGTGCTGCGCGAGTACACCATCAATCGCGCCCCTGCTGATGTGGTGGCCGACCTGCTGGCCACCTTGAGTGCCACGCCCGCACTCGGCCTGCCCAGCGCGCCTGTGCCGCAGGCGGCCAAGTGCCAGGTGGTTGGTTTGGGTGTGTACATCTGGAACGTGTCGCAAACGCTGCAAGTCATTCGCCTGCTCAAGGCCGCCCGGCCTGAGGTGAAAGTGGTGCTGGGTGGCCCCGAGGTGAGCCACGAGGTAGATCAGCAAGCCATCTGCCAGCTGGCCGACTTTGTCATCACCGGCTGGGGCGACGTGAGCTTTGCCAAGCTGTGCCGTGCCCTGTTGGACGGGCCGCCGCCCTTGATGAAAATCATCCCCGGCGAGCAGCCTGCGTTGACCCAGCTGGCGCTGCCGTATGACGAATATTCTGATGCCGACCTGGCGCACCGCCTGCTGTATGTGGAAGCCTCGCGTGGCTGCCCGTTCAAGTGCGAGTTTTGCCTCAGTGCGCTCGACAAAACCGCGTGGGGCTTTGAGCTTGACCGCGTGCTGGCAGCGCTGGAGGGCTTGTACCAGCGCGGTGCCCGCAGCTTCAAGTTTGTTGACCGCACCTTCAATCTGAAGATTGAGCACTCGGTGCGCATCTTGCAGTTCTTTCTGGACAAACTGCCTCAACCGTTACACCCTTCGCACCGCCCAGAGCAGGCTGACACGGTCGGTGCAGCCTGCCAAATCAGCCCCGCCGCTGCATCCAAGGCCGACCTGTTTTTGCATTTTGAAGTCATCCCAGACCACCTGCCAGACCGCTTGAAAGCGCAGTTGGCACTGTTTCCATCTGGCGTGCTGCAGCTGGAAGTGGGTGTGCAGACCTTCAATGTGACGGTGCAACAGACCGTGTCGCGCCGTCAGGACAACGCCGCCACCGAGGCTAACCTGCGTTGGTTGCTGGCACACACCCACGCCCACCTGCATGTGGATTTGATCTTTGGCCTGCCCGGTGAAACCCTGCACAGCTTTGCCGACGGCTTTGACCGCCTGCTGGCCATTGCCCCGCATGAGATTCAACTGGGGATATTGAAGCGCCTGCGCGGCTCGCCCATCACCCGCCACACCGCGCCACACGGCATCGTGTACGACACGCAGCCGCCCTACAGCGTGCAGCAAACCGGGGTGGTGGATGCCGCCACGGTCACGCGTTTTGCGCGTTTTGCCCGCTATTGGGATTTGCTGGCCAACTCTGGACGGTTTTCTCGCACGCTGGCGCTTTGGCTGGGGTCTGCGCCAGCCACCGAGCTTGGGCCAACCCAGCCAGCTACTGACCCGTGCGCCACCGCGCGGCCATCGCCGTTTTGGCGCTTTTGGGCTTTCTCTGACTGGCTGTGGCAGCACCTGGGAGCCACCCACAAGCTCACCCCCGAGGTGTTGGTAGACGCCTTGTTTGACTACCTCAGCGAGCCCAGCCAGCAGCCATTCACCCTCAGTGCCCATGCGGTGCGCCAAGCCTTGCTGGCCGACTACACCGCCAGCGGCGCGCGCGCCAGCCCCAAAGCACTGCAAGGTGCGCTGCCCAGACCCACACCCCCTGAGGCCAAAGCCGCCCACACCCTGGCCACCCGGCAAGCGCGGCATTTGTCGGTGTAGCACGCCTCAACTCGCGTTAGTATTCCCGTCTGCCATCATTTTCAAGGACGCACACGCATGAGCCTAATTAATAAACTCCTCGCCCTCAGTTTGGCCTTCACAAGCGCCTTCGCCACAGCGGAGACTGGGGTGACGGATAACGAAATTTTGATTGGCCAGTTTGCTGCCACCAGCGGGCCGGCGGCGCAGTTGGGGCTGCGCATGCAAGTGGGCATGCAGGCCTATTTCACCGCGCTCAATGCCCAGGGGGGCGTCAACGGCCGCAGCATCAAACTCGTCACCCGAGACGATGGCTACGAGCCTGACAAAGCCGTGGCGGCCGTCAAAGCGCTGATTGAACAAGACAAGGTGTTTGCCCTGGCGGGCTCGGTCGGCACGCCCACAGGGTTGGCCGCGCTGCCCGTGGTCACGGCGCAGCAAGTGCCGCTGGTGGGCATGTTCACCGGTGCGCAAGCGCTGCGCGAGCCGTTCAACCGACACGTGTTTCACGTGCGTGCCAGTTACTTTGACGAGACTGAGCGCATCGTGCAGCACTTGACCACGCTCGGGGTCAAGAAAATTGCCGTGTTTTACCAAAATGACTCGTATGGCAAGGCCGGGCTCGAAGGCGTGGAACGCGCCCTGACCCAACGCCAGCTCAAACCAGTAGCCACTGGCACCGTGGAGCGCAACAGCGTGGACACCGCCGCCGCCCTGGCCAGCATCTTGAAAACCGAACCCGAGGCCGTGGTGCAAATCAGTGCCTACAAAAGTTGTGCCGCATTCATCAAACAAGCGCGCAGCAAGGGCTATGGTGGCCAGTTTTTCAATGTGAGCTTTGTTGGCGCGGCCGCGCTGGCGCAAGAGCTGGGCGATGCGGGCCAAGGCGTGGTGATTTCACAAGTGGTGCCGTTTCCGTTTGCCACCAAAACCCCAGTGGTGCGCGACTATCAGCAGCACATGCTGGCCGCGGGGCAAAAAGAGTTTGATTTCTCAAGCATGGAGGGCTATTTGACGGCGCGGGTGCTGACCGAAGGGCTGCGCCGTGCCGGCAAAACCCCCACCCGCGACAGCTTGATCAGCGGGCTAGAGAGCCTGCGCGATGTCAATTTGGGCGGTTTTGCCATCAACTACAGCCCCAAAAACCACCAAGGCTCCAACTTCACCGACCTGAGCATCATTGGGCGCGGTGGCAAGTTTATGCACTGAGCATGTGTTGGCGGCTGATACCGCTGTGAAATTGTGGTCACTGAAGTAAATTTTTGAACTACGCCTTTGGCGTGCCATGGCTCAGATTTCTCTTGTTTTTCATGCGCTACCTTGCCCGTTGCTCTGACCCAATGCAGTTCCTCCATGCCTGACCTGCCCGAACCCACCCCACGCGCCTTGCTGCGCCAGATGTTGGATGCCGCTGTGGCCGCTGCGCAACCTGCGCTGTGCCTGCCCGCGCAGCTGCCTGCGCCACCGCGCGGCCGCACCATCGTCATTGGCGCGGGCAAGGCCTCGGCGGCCATGGCGCGTGCGTTAGAAGACCACTGGCCTGCCCCGCTGCAAGGCCTGGTGGTCACGCGCTATGGCTACCAAGTGCCGTGCCAGCGCATTGAGATTGCGCAAGCGGCGCACCCGGTGCCTGATGCGGCCGGGTTGGCCGCCACCCAGCGCATCCTGCAAAGCGTGCAGGGCTTGACCGCTGACGACTTGGTGCTGGCCTTGATCTCCGGCGGGGGCTCTTCACTTTTGGTAGCGCCCTGCGCAGGGCTGACGCTCTCAGACAAGCAAAACATCAACCAAGCCCTGCTGGCCAGCGGTGCCAGCATTGCCGAGATGAATTGCATGCGCCGCCATCTGTCAGCCGTCAAGGGTGGCCGTCTGGGTGCGGCGTGCGCACCGGCCCAGTTGGTCACGCTGTTGATCTCAGACGTGCCGGGCGACGCCCCGGCCGACATTGCCTCCGGCCCCACAGTGGCCGATGCCAGCACCTGCGCTGATGCGCTGGCCATTGCCCAGCGTTACCAGATTGACCTGCCCGCTGCCGCCCACGCGTGGCTGGCCAGCGGCGCGGGTGAAACCCTCAAACCCAACGACGTGCGGTTGGCGCGCAGCAGTGTGCGCATGGTCGCCACACCGCAAATGGCACTGCAAGCGGCGGCACAGGTGGCGCAAGCGGCGGGCTTCACGCCCTACATTTTGGGCGACAGTCTGGAGGGCGAAGCGCGTGAGGTGGCCAAGGTGCATGCCGGCATGGTGCGCCAGGTGCTGCGGCACGGCCAGCCTTTTCAAACGCCGTGCGTGCTGCTCTCGGGGGGTGAAACCACGGTCACGCTCAAAGGCGCTGGACGGGGCGGGCGCAATGTGGAGTTTTTGCTGGCGCTGGGTCTGGCGCTGGCCGACCTGCCTGGCGTGTACGCACTGGCGGCAGACACCGACGGCGTGGATGGCATGGAAGACATTGCCGGTGCCGTGCTCACCCCAGACAGCCTGCAACGCGCCTGGGCACAGGGTCTGAACCCACGCAGTTTTCTTGACCGCAACGACGCCCACAGTTTCTTCCAGGCGCTGGGCGACAGCGTGGTCACTGGCCCCACGCTGACCAATGTGAATGACTTTCGGGCGATTTTGATTCCTTGACCGAGCCATCGCTGACCAGCAAATAGCCCAAGCCCCACCAGCTTGAGGCTGGCCTGAGACAATCTGCGTTTTCATACAAAGCGCGCTCATTGCCCATGCGATTCATCATCCGAACCTTCTTCAAAACCCTGCGCCTGGTGCTGGGCCCATTCATGTTGCTGTGGGAGTTTGTCAGCCGCCCCAAAGGCTTGCTGCGCCCGGCCCCGGCGCAGCAAGCGGTCAACGCGCAGTGCCAAAGCCTGGTGCTGTACCAATTTGCCACCTGTCCGTTTTGCATCAAGGTGCGCCAGGAAATGCGCCGCTTGTCGTTGCCCATAGAGCGCCGCGATGCCCAGCACAACGCGCAACACCGTGCCGACTTGGCGCAAGGCGGTGGTGCGGTCAAGGTGCCGTGCCTCAAAATCACCGAGCCCAGTGGTCAAACCCGCTGGTTGTATGAGTCGGGCGCCATCATCAGCTATTTGCGCGAGCGTTTTACCGCCTGATGTGCCCTGCCTCAGGCGGGCAGGTCAACCCGCTGGGGCATTCATTGTTTGTTTTTGCGCTATGTGAATCAGCGCACAGACCCAGATTCGTCACCTCCAGATACTGAACGCCGTTGTGCATGCCACGTGCTGTGGCTGTGCAACCCGTTGCGCCCAGGCCAGCAGCCTGCTGCTTGGGCTTTCAAAAGTTTCTGAATTCATCAAAGAGGTAGGCGAATGACAAAAATCAAGACCCGTTCCAAAGTTTTGCCGTGGCTCATCGCCACAGTTTTCGGCAT
>NZ_JAQURE010000013.1:0-48207 GCF_028715765.1 Rhodoferax sp. | reverse complement strand
GCCCAGGCCAGCAGCCTGCTGCTTGGGCTTTCAAAAGTTTCTGAATTCATCAAAGAGGTAGGCGAATGACAAAAATCAAGACCCGTTCCAAAGTTTTGCCGTGGCTCATCGCCACAGTTTTCGGCATCGGGCTGAGTGCCTGCGGCGGTGGTGGTGGGCAAGCGCCTATTTTGGGCGCTGGCAGCATCAGCCCGGTGATCATCCCGGTGATCAGCGTGCCGCCTACCGTCACAGCCGTGTCGCCGTTGCCCAATGCTACGAATATTGCACTGAATGCCCGTTTGGTCACGGCCACCTTCAGCAAAGCCATGAACGCGGCCACACTGAGTGCTGGCAGCTTCACCCTGGCGTGTCCGGCAGTTACGCCTGTGACAGGTGGCACCGTCAGCTATGTGGCAGCCAGCAAAACCGCCACCCTGACCTTGCCCGTGGGCACATTGTTGCCCGCCAGCACCACCTGCTCAGCCAGCGTCACCACCGCTGCCACCGACAGCACGGGTGTGGCACTGGCCACCCCATTTGGCTGGACATTCACCACAGCCGCAGCGGGCGTGCTTGACACCACACCGCCTACCGTGACCCACACCATTCACGCCAACGGTGCCACCGCTGTGCCAGTGAACACCAAGATAGGTGCCACCTTCAGTGAAGCCATTGACCCGGCCACACTGACGGCGACCAGCTTCACTGTCAAGCAAACCATCAGCGGTGCCACCGTGGCCGGTACGCAAAGCAACAGCAGTGTGAACGCCGTGTTTACGCCAGCCAACCTGCTGGCAGCCAACACCCAATACACCGCAACCTTGACCACCTTGGTGGCTGATTTGGCTGGCAACCCGCTGGCCAGCAACTACGTATGGAGCTGGACAACAGCGCTGGCTGCTGACACCACCGCGCCGCGTGTGGTGAGCACGGTTAACGCCAACAACGCGATCAATGTGCCCGTTAACACCCGCATTGCGGCCACCTTCAGTGAAGCACTCAACCCCTTGACGCTGACCGGCACCAACTTCACCATGAAACAAACCGTCAGCGGTGCAGCGGTGCCAGGTGCAGTCAGTTTTTCTGGGGTGGAAGCGGTGTTTATTCCGGTCAGTCCACTGCTTGCCGCAACGCAGTACACCCTGACCTTCAAAGGCGGTGTGGGTGGCGTGGAAGACTTGGCAGCCAACCCCATGGCGCTTGACTATGCATGGCGTTGGACGACCGCCGCCACAGCCGACACCACCGCGCCGCTGGTCACACAGGTCAACCCTGCTGACTTGGCCACCGGTGTTGTGACCAGCACGGCAGTGAGCGCCACCTTCAACGAAGACATGGACCCCTTGAGCATCAACACGGCCAACTTCACCGTCGCAGGTGTGGTGGGCAGCGTCAGCTACCAAGCAGCCAGCAAAATTGCCACCTTCACACCCGCTGTGGCGCTGACCCCCAACACCACCTACAACGCCACCGTGAACACCGGTGTCACCGACTTGGCAGGCAACCCGCTGGCGCTGAACAAGCAATGGCGCTTTACCACCGCCCTGGTGCCGGTGATCCCACCAGTGATTGCCTTGAACACCGCGGCCGCTTTTGGCACCTTTGGTGGCACTGCGGGCATGACCAACACCGGCACGCTGACGCAAATCAACGGTGACATTGGCACCATCGCCACGGGCACCTCTTCGGTCACGGGTTTTCACGACACACTGGGTGACATCTACACCGAAACGCCGGCCAACATTGGTGCTGTGAATGGCCGCATTTACACCTGTACCAATGCCACCAACGCCGGATTCAATGCGCCCAATTGCGCTATTGCCACCCAAGCTCGGCTGGATGCTCAAACTGCCTACGGAGCCCTGGTGGCCATGCCGGTGGGCGGCGCTAGCCCGGCACCCGGTGCCAACCTGGCGGGTTTGACCTTGCTGCCTGGCACCTATGTGGCACCCGGTGGGTCATTCATGATCCAAGGGGGTAACTTGACGCTGGATGCGCAAGGTGACCCCACCGCCACCTGGGTGTTTCAAATGGCCACCACGCTGACAGTGGGCGGACCTGGGGCAGCCTTTCCGCAAAGCATCATTTTGGCTGGCGGTGCCTTGCCTAAAAACGTGTTCTGGCAAGTGGGCAGCTTTGCCACCATCAATGCGGCCGGTGGCGGCACCATGGTCGGCACCGTCATTGCGCAAGCGGGTGCATCGTTTTCTACCGCGGGCAATGTCAACATCGTGACGCTGGAAGGCCGGGCCTTGTCTTTGGGTGCCTCGGTCACGCTGGTGGACACCGTCATCAACGTGCCCGCACCGTAAACACATCCAACACCCGTTGGCACTTGCATCACAACCCGCCTCAGCCTTGCGTCCGCTTGGCATGGCTGAGGCATCTTCAGAGAACAACATGACACACCACACCTGCACAATGGTCGCAAGCACGGCCAAACTCAGCCTGTTGACACTCGCCCTGATGGCGGCACCCTGGGCCATGGCTCAGGCTGCCACGCCGGGCTGGTACATGGGCGCCAACATCGGCCAGTCACAAGCCACCATTGACGAGGCGCGCATCACCAGCGGCCTGTTGAGCAATGGCTTGGTGGCCGGCCCGATCAACCCGACCGACCGCGACCGCAGCTTCAGGCTGCTGGGCGGCTACCAATTCAACCGAAATTTTGCGGTCGAAGGCGGCTACTTTGACCTGGGGCAATTCGGCTTTACCACCCCAACCACCCCGTTGGGCACACTCAATGGCAGCATCCGACTCAAGGGCGTGAACCTGGACGCGCTGGGCATCTTGCCCATCACCGACAAGTTCTCAGCCTTTGGCCGGCTGGGGCTGACCCATACCCAAGCCAGCGACACCTTTGTGGGCACCGGCGCAGTCAATGTGCTCAACCCCAACCCCAGCACCCGAGGCACCAACCTCAAAGTGGGTTTGGGCTTGCAGTATGCACTGACCGACGCGTTAAGCCTGCGCACTGAAATTGAACGCTACCGCATTGACGATGCCGTGGGCAACAAGGGCGATGTCGATGTGGTCTCGGTCGGGCTGGTGTACCGCTTCGGTGCGCCTGCGCCCACCCCTGCGCCGCAACCAGTGGCGCGTGCCGATGTGCCAGAACCGGTAGCGCAGCCCGCAGCGCCAGCACCGGTGGCCGTGGTTGTACCCGTGCCTGTGCCCACCCCGGCGCCTGTGCCTGTGGTGCCAGTCAAGGTCACCCTCTCGGCTGATTCGCTGTTTGACTTTGACAACGCGGCGGTCAAACCCGCTGGCCGCCTGGCGCTGGACCAGCTGGCCAACGACCTGCGTGGCGTTGACTACGACGTGATTCATGTCACCGGCCACACCGACCGCATTGGCGCAAAGGCTTACAACCAAAAGCTCTCCACCCGTCGGGCTGAGGCCGTGAACGCTTACCTGGTGCAGTCTGGCGGCATACCCGCGCACAAGATCATGGCGCAAGGTGTCAATGGTTCAGACCCGGTCACCCATCCCGGCGACTGCCTTGGCAAGCAAGCCACCCCGGCCTTGATTGCCTGTTTACAACCCGACCGCCGGGTCGACATTGAAGTCACTGGCAAGCGCTAAGCGCTCGTCCTGCAGATACAGCCCATCGGTGGTGGGGCTTTCACCATCAACAACCCTTGGAGATTCATCATGAACATCAAAACCCTTCTGACTGCCGCCATGCTGGCTGCCACCCTGCTCACCACCGCCGGCTGTGCCGTAGGTCGTGGCCAGGAAACTGTGGGCGCTTACGTGGACGACGCGGGCATCACCACGTTGGTCAAATCGCGCATGGCCGAGAGCAAATTGGTCAGCGCAGCTGCCATCAGTGTGGAAACCCTTAACGGCGTTGTCATGTTGTCTGGCTTCGCCAAAAACAGCACTGAAAAAGCCACCGCAGAGAGCATTGCACGCGGGGTGAACAATGTGCGCTCGGTGCGCAACGAAATCGCTGTGCGTCCTTGACGCTTAAATCAGCCCACCACCCGCTCGCCCCACCATGGCGACACCACTCGACCTGAAAGTGTGAAGCCCCGTGATCTGCCTATCGGATCACGGGGCTTCGCCATCTGCGCCGCAGCCGAAGGCCGCATGATTTTTTAACCCAATGGAGATTTACTTTGATGAACCCCTCTTTTACCCAACGCATTTTGTTGACTTCCATGGCCGGGCTGATGGCCTTGACTGTGGTGGCCTGCAGCAAGACAGATGATGTCGCTGCCCAACCTGTTCCCAGCACCACGGTCGGCACTGAAGTTGACGACACGCTGCTGACCACGCATGTCAAAACCGCCTTGATGGACAACATGGAAATCAAGGGTTTCGATTTCAAGGTTGAAACCCGCAAAGGCGAGGTGATGCTCAGTGGCTTTGCTGACAACCGGTCTCAAATTGAGCTGGCTGTCAACATCACCCGCGCCATACCCGGTGTGAAATCGGTCAACAACAACGTCAGCCTGAAAGACGGTGCCACCACCTTGGGCACCAAGCTGGATGACGGCATCACCACCACCAGGCTCAAAGCTGCGTTGATGGCGGACACCACTGTCAAAAGCGCCGACATTGCCGTGGTCACGCGCGACGGCCATGTTCAGCTCAGTGGTTTTGTAGACAACCAGGCACAAATTGACCGGGCGCTGGAAGTGGCGCGCAGCGTCGAAGGCGTGACCCAGGTCGGCAACGAGATGACCCTCAAGAAATAGATCGCGAATAGACCGTGGCCAGTTCAATTCCCTGGGCAATCGCTTGCAGGCATTCGTTCACCCGAATTGGTTTGGTCAGGTAGCGGTAAAAGCCAGCGGCCAGGCCGGCTTCTATGTCGCGCGGCATGGCATTGGCGCTCAAGGCCAGCACCGGTATGTGCGCGGTGCGGGGGTCGGCTCGCAGCATGTGCAAGGCTTGCACGCCGCTGATGCCGGGCAGATTGATGTCCATCAAAATCAAATCTGGCAGGTGGGCGCGTGCCATGGCTATGCCGCGCACCGCGTCGGGTGCGCCCAGCAGCCGCAGGTCGCTCTGGCGCGCCACCAGTTGCACCATCAACTCCAGGTTGGCACGGTTATCTTCCACATACAGCAGGGTGTGCATGGGCGTGTGAAGTGGCTCAGGCAAGGTGGCCTGGGCACGGTCTTGTGGGCTGCTGGGCAACCACTGGGGGGCGGCGGCCAGATCAAGTTCAAACCAAAAGACGCTACCCAGCCCCAGCGTGCTGTGAACCCCAATCTCGCCCTGCATCAATTCCATCAAACGGCGGCAAACCACCAGCCCAATGCCGGTGCCCTCTTCGCTGCCAGATTCTTGCCCCAGCCGGTTGAACGACTGAAACAACTGCGCCAATTTCTCCGCCGGCAGCCCTTCACCGCTGTCGCGCACACTCACCCGCATTCGCCCGGCGGCGGTGCGCTGGGTGCTGACGGTGGCGGTGCCGTTGGCTTTGTTGTACTTGATGGCGTTGGAGAGCAGGTTGATCAGCACCTGTTTGAGCCGGGTGCGGTCGGCACTGACAAAGCAGTCAGGGTCAACCGCTTCAAACTGCAGCGTGACCCCTCTTTGCTGCGCCTGCGCGGCCATCATGGCTTCACAGTCTTGCAACACATCGTGCAACGACGTGGGTTCGAGTGAGAGCGACAAACGCCCTGACTCGATCAACGCCAGGTCAAGAATTTCATTGATCAACTCCAGCAAATACCAGCCCGCCTTGAGAATTTGGTTCACGCTGGCGCGTTGCGCCGGTGTCAGCTCAGGCCGGCCAGACTCCAGCAACTGACCAAACCCCAAAATGGCATTCAGGGGCGAACGCAGTTCGTGGCTCATGCTGGACAAAAAATCTGATTTGCCCTGGTTGGCCACCTCGGCCGCCTGGCGGGCATTTTCAAGCTCCAGATTTTTTTTCAGCAGCACGTTTTCAAGCCGCACCCGCTCGGCCTCAATCTGCTTGCGTGCGGTGTTGTCGGTGCCAGTGAGCAGGTAGCCAATGATGTCGTCTTGCGCGTCGCGCAGCGCCGTGACTGACACCACTACCGGCAGGCGGCTGCGGTCTTTGCGGATGTAGGTCAGCTCATAAATGTCTTCTATGCCGCGCGAGGCTTTGAACGCCAGCGCCTCAAAGCCAGGGGTAATGGGGGTGCCAAGCTCCTGCGTCAAGGTCTGGGCGCGGTCGACCACCTCTTGCGGGTCGGACATGTCAGCGGGCGTGATTTTGTCCACCACGTCGGCGGCGGCATAGCCCAGCATGCGCTCGGCACCCAGATTGAAAATCTGGATCACACCTTTGGCGTCGGTGGCCATGATGGAAAAATTGGCGCTGTTCAGAATGGCTTGCTGCAGCGCGCCGGTTTGGAGCAGCGCCAATCGGTTATGCACCGACTGTGCCGTGGGGCTGAAAAAAGATGGGGACGGCAGGGGTGTGGAGGGCATGGGCTTGGGCAATTTCCGTCAAAGTGGCTCAGGGCAAACGGAAAATCCCGCAGTAAGAACTGATGCAATAGGCTTTATACGCCTAATCAGCCCATCAGAGCTGTGACTTGAAGTATTTGAATGAATGGCTAAAGGCATCACGCACTTTGTCCATTTCTGCCACCATGCTGTCCCAGGTGTCTTCGCCAGCGAGTTTGATCTCTTCAAACTTGGCCACCGCCAGCTTGGACTGGTGGCGCAGTTTGCGCATTTCTTCAAGGTAAGCGGCGCGCGCATCGCCTTTGGCCTCTTCGGCTTTGATTTCAATGGCATTGAGCTTGACGTTGAGGTCGTCCAGCTGTGTTTTCATGGCATCGATGTAGCTGTGGTGAGGGGTGGTGGTCATGGTGAATACTCCAGGTTTTAAAAAAGTGTCAGGGTGTGTGCGAACGGGTTGGGTCATCAGCGTGCCAACAGTTTGCCGGTATCGTCCGACAAAATAATTTCCACGCGCCGGTTCAATTGCCGGTGTGCCGCGCTGTCGTTGGCGGCCACCGGGTGGGACTCGCCGTAGCCACGCATGGCAATGCGGTTGGGGGCAATGCCCAGGTCTTGCAGGGCACTTTGCACCGCTTGGGCGCGCCGCTCTGACAAGGCTTGGTTGTGTTCGGCGGTGCCAGTGCTGTCGGTAAAGCCTTCTACCAGCACATTGCGTTGCGGGTTTTGCTGCAGCACATCTGCCAGTTTTTGCGCGCTGCGAATGCCCTGTGCATTAAGCCGAGCCAGGTCGGTACCAAACATCACATCGCCCAGGGTGATGATGATGCCACGGGCGGTTTTTTGTGCTGCCAGATCATTCAATTGAGCTTGCAGTTGCGCTGCCCGGACATTGGCCTCTTGCACTTGGCGCTGAGCCAGGGCGGCATCGGCTTGAGCCATATCGGTTTCGCGCTGAGCTTGTGCGGCGTTGCTTTGAGCCACTGCGGCGGTTTGCTTGGCGCGCTCTGCACTCAGGTGGGCGGCGTTGGCTTCATTGGTGCGCTGATCCAGCCGTATTTGGTCACGAACCCGGCCTGCTTCTGCCACGTCAGACTCCGCGGCCTTGCGCTTGGCGACCTCTTGCGTGAGCGCAATTTTTTGCTTGGCCAGGTAGGCCAGTTTGTCAATGTTGGCGGCGCTGCCGTTGTCTTGGGCCACTTGGTTGGCCTGGCTCAGCGCCGCACCCGCTTGACTCAGTTCCAGCGCGGCGTAGCGCGACACAGTGGGGTCGTTCTGCGCTTGTTGGTAGTCGCTGCGCGTTTGGTCAAGCAGCGTGGTGCTGGTGGGCAAGCTGCTGCAGGCACCCAGCAAGACGGCAATGGCCAACAGCACTGGGGTGGTGTGAATGTGTTTCATGGGGGCAATCTAAAAAAATGGAATAAGGGTTGGCTCAATGGTTGTTGCGTTCAAGTTCTTCGCGCAGCACCCGGATGTCGTCTTGCAGCGCATCTGCAGCAGCTTGCGCTTTGGCTGAGTTGGCCATGCTTTGCGCCAGTTTGGCATCGGCCTGGGCTTGGGCGGCCAGGTCCATGGCTTGCTTGTAATTTTTGCCAGCCATGGCCTGGTTGGCCAGCGCCAATTTGCTGCGAGCAGCGGCCATTTCAACCGGCGCAAACTCTGCGCCATCGGCACGGGCAGCGTTGTCCACGGCGGCTTTGGAGACCGCCACATCTGCCGTGGCAGGGGTTTTGAGGCTGGTGCAGCCGCTGGCCAGCACCAGTGCCGCTGTGCATACTGCCCAAACCCAGGGTTTTAAAACTTTCTTCATGACTTGCCTCTGGTAAAGATCACATCAAACGCAAAATGACTTTTGATGTCTGCGTTTGTAAAACCTTCGGCGGGCGTGGTCTGTGCGCTACTGCACATAGGACGCAAACGGTGCGCTCACGCCAGCGGGTTGCGGGTGATGAGGTGGATGTGCCACACCGCCATGAACATGGCCGCAATCACTGGCCCGAGCACAAAGCCATTGATGCCAAACACCGCCATGCCACCCAGCGTGGTGATCATCACCACATAGTCTGGCATGCGAGTGTCTTTGCCTACCAAAATGGGACGCAGCAAGTTGTCTACCAAGCCAATCACCAGCACCCCATAAGCCGTGAGTCCGAGCGCTTTGCCAAACTCTTCCAGCAGAAAAAAGTAGGCCGCCACTGGCACCCACACCAAGCCTGCGCCAATGGCCGGCAGCAACGACAAAAATGCCATCAGCACTGCCCAGATCACCGCCCCACTGACGCCCAAATACCAAAACCCAAGGCCACCCAAAGCCCCCTGAATGGCTGCCACCAACAGGTTGCCTTTGACCGTGGCACGAATCACCGTGACAAATTTCTCCAGCAGCACTTGCTTGTGGTGCGTGGCCAAAGGCACTGCTTGCCACAGCGAGCGCAACACCGCGTTGCCGTCGCGGATCAGAAAAAACGCCAAATACACGGTGATGAACACACTGGCCACAAACTCAAAAGTGCTTTGCCCCATGATCAAGGTCTGGCCGGCAATGTATTGCGTGCCCTGCGTGAGTGCGGCCGTCAGGCGGCGCTGCAAGGTGTTGAAGCTCACCAGCCCAAACCGATCCAGCACCGCGGTGATCCAGTTCGGCAGGGCGTCAAACAGTTTGCGGAAATACACCGCCGGTTTGAGCTCGCCGCTCTCCATCATCTGCACCACACCCAGCGCTTCTTGCGCCAGCGCTGCGGCCAACAAAGCCAGGGGCAGCACCAACAGCACCAGCACCAACAGCAGCGTGAGCCCCGCTGCAAGATTGCTGCGGTGGCTGACGCGCGGCAGCAGCCAGCGGTACAGCGGGGTAAACAGCAGCGCAATGATGGCCGCCCACAAAATGGCACCAAAAAATGGCAGCAAGATGGCACCCAGCCCAAGCGATGCCGCCAGCATCAGCACGGGCAGGGCGCGGTTTTCCCGCGGCGTGGGTGGGGCAGGTGGGGGCATCACTTGGGTCACCGTCACCGGGGCGGTGCCAGGTGTGCCATGGCGGCCGCCAGCAGCTGCGGCCGGGTGGCAGCCCACCAAAGAGCGGCGCCGCTCCAGCGCCACGGCCGCACCACCACCAGCCCAGCGCCCAGTGCCGCCGCAGCAGCCACCAAACGGTAGGGGTGACGCTGCGCCAGTGGCGCCAACAGTGTGGTAGATGCCTGCCACAGCACAGACCCCGCCAGCCCCAGCAGCAGCGGTGCGCTTGCGCCCGCTGCAGAGGGCTCATGGCGTGGCTGATGGGGCGCACCGGCTGAGGCACCCACGGGTGCCAGCGCCAGTCGGATTTTTTCGCGCGAGGCGCTTAATTGTTCGGTGGCAGTCATGTGATCCGAACGCTCAGCGGCCTTTGAGGAAGCCCAACAACAAGCTGAGCACAGCCAACACAATGAACACAAAAAACAGTGTTTTGGCAATGCTGACCGCGCCCGCGGCTATGCCGCCAAACCCAAACAGCGCAGCCACCAGGGCAATGACAAAAAAGACAACAGCGTAATGCAGCATGGCAACCATCCTTGAAACAGGCACCCGGCAACCAGCGCTGCCAACACAGCAACGCCCAGCACAGGCACTGCAGCTTACGTGCCGAAAGCCGCAAAGTCTGTGCGCTAGCTAACAGTCCAGCAGTCGGGGGCGTGCCACTGGGTCAGCCAGTGCGGCACTTCTTCAGCGGGCATGGCATGGGCAATGGCGAAGCCTTGGCCAAACGGACAGCCCGCAGCAATCAGGGCGCAGCCATGCGCCTGGGTTTCCACACCTTCGGCCAAGGCGCGGCGGTCAAAGTTGCGTGCCAAGTCCAGCACGCTGTTGACAATGGCCGCGTGCTGCGGGTCGTCCAACATGCCGCGCACAAAGCTCTGGTCAATTTTGATGGTGCGCGCCGGCAACTGCTTCAAAAACGTGAGCGATGAGAAGCCGGTGCCAAAGTCGTCCAGCGCGCATTCAAAGCCCAAGCGCTGCAACTGCTGCACCAAGGCTGACACATGCGCCATGTTTTCCATGGCACCGGTTTCCAAAATCTCCAGCTCCAGCTGCTGTGGCGCCACCGTGGCGGCGGCGCCCAGCTGGCGCTGCAGGCGGTCGGCAAAGTCGGGGTCGTGCAGCTGCTGGCTGTCAATGTTGACGCTCACCATGGTGTGCAGCCCGGCGGCGTTCCAGCGCGCCAGCTGCGCCAAGGCGGTGACGATGACCCAGTTGCCCAGGGTGATGGCCATCGGTTGCTGATCCAGCGCAGGAATGAACTGCCCGGGCAGCAGCAAGCCGCGGCTGGGGTGCTGCCAGCGAATCAGCGCCTCAAAGCCAATGACTTCGCCGCTGGTCAAGTTCACTTTGGGCTGGTAATGCAGTACAAATTCCTGGTTCAGCAGGCCACGGCGAATCTCGTCGAGACGTAAAAATTGGGCGCGTGTGCTCTCGTCGTTGATCGGGTCAAACAGGTGAAAGCGGTTTTTGCCTGCCAGTTTGGCCAGGTACATGGCTTGGTCGGCTTGGCGCAACAGCTGCTCGGCATCCATTTTTTCTGACTGCGGAAACAGCGTTAGCCCCACGCTGGCAGTCACATGCAGCTGCACATTGGGTAGCTTCAGGCGGCTTGACACGGCTGCCAGCAGGGCTTTGACCGGCGCTTCAAAGGCGCGCGGTTGCAGCAGTGGCGCCAGCACCAGGGCAAATTCGTCGCCGCCAATGTGCGCCACCTGCGCCACCGGCGCACCCAACCCCAGCAGTTGCTGGCTGATGTGCAGCAGCACCTGGTTACCCACCTCGCGGCCATGCTGGTCATTGATGGCGCTCAAGCCGTCCAGGTCCAGGTAGCACACCGCCAGCTGTTGGTGCGCCGCGCCAATGACTTGCATGGCTTGCGTGAGCTGGCTCACAAACAGCTTGCGGTTGGGCAAGCCGGTGAGGGCATCGTGGTGCGACAGGTGCTCAATTTGCTCGCGGTGGGTTTTTTGCGCGCTGATGTCAATGCTGATGCCGGCCACGCGCAGTGGCTGCTGGGCGGCGTCGCGCTGCACGATGCGCCCCAGGGTGTGGCACCAGACCCAATGGCCGTCTTTGTGGCGCAGACGCAGCTCGGCATTGAAACTGGGCGTCTGCCCCTGCAAGTGGCGCTGCATCAGCTGCTGCTGGGCGGCGCGGTCGTCTGGGTGTATCCAGCTTTGGTACATGGCGTATGCGCCGGTCATGGTGCCGCGTGCGTCAAACCCCAGTATGTGGGCAAAACGGTCGTCATAACGCACTTGGGCCGCTGCCAGGTCCAGCTCCCAGGTGCCCGCTTGCACCGCGTCCATGGTGTTTTGCAGCCGCAGGCGTTCACCTTCCAGGGCGGCACGGGCGGCTTCGCGCTCGCTCACATCAGTGAAGATGGTCAAGGCACTGAGGTTGCCATCAAGCTCAATGGCCGCGCACTCCACCTGAGCCAAAAAGCTGCGCCCACCGTGGCAGTTCACCGGCAGGATGTGCGCCGGGTGGCAATGTGTGTGGTCAATGCCTTGCAGGTCTGCCAGCAGCATGCCCAGGTGCTGTGGCGGGTGAATGTCTTTGGGGCCCATGGCCAGCAGTTGGTCGCGGCTGTAGCCCAGCATTTGGCAAAACCAGGGGTTGACAAAGGCAAAGTTCTGGCTCACGGGGTCAATCACGGCCAGGCCGGCGGGCAGGGCGTCGATGATTTTGCTCAGGGTCTTCTCAAACTGCGAGCCACCGGGCTGGCCATCTGTGGCGTGCGCTAGCAGCTGGTGCCAGCGTGCCTGGGCTTCTTGCAGCGCCTGCTCGGCGCGCTGGCGTGCCAGCTTTTCGTGCATCAAGATCAGCGCTTGCGACGACAGGGTTTGGTACATGCCCAGCACGGTCTGGATCAGGGTGGCGGTGGCACCCTGCATGTGGGCATCGGCCTGGGCGTGCGCCTGTGCCACCGTAGCGCCTTCACCAATGGCTTTGAGCGCCAGCGACATGCGCTTGTCGTTGTCCAAAATATGGTAGGCCAGCCAGCGGATCAGGTAGGAAAACAGGTCGTCTAGCACGGCTTGAAACGGCCGCTGGCCAGACTGCAGCGTTTGAATGTGGGTAAAGAAATGCTGGTGCGTGACCTTGTGTTTGATCAACCAGCTGTCACCGTCCAGGCCGGTCTGCCAAATGCCTTCTTCGGTCTCAAAATGGTAGTGCGCGTAGTCGGCCAGTTCGGTCAAGATGGCGTAAACCTCGGTCTGCGTGGCGCCTTGCACATGTTGCTGCGCCAGCCGGTTGATCAGCGCCACCAGCTTGCGGTGCTGCTCGTCAATCAGGTCGATGCCGGTTTCGAGGTTGCTGTTCCAGGGGAAGATTTCAAACATGTGGTGCTTTCATTTTTCTCAATGGCCATGCTTCTCAATGGCCATGCCCTTGCCGTGCAAAAAACACCGCGCTCATCACCAGCCCGGTGGCGATCACACCCCAGCGCACCCACTGCACCGGCAGCCGCTTGGACCAGCGGGCGCCATAAAAGCCGCCGGCCGTGGCCGCCAGCATCATCAGTACACCGGGGCGCCAGGCAATGGCACCGGCCAGCACAAACGCCGCCACGGAGAGCCATGAGAGCACCAGCGAGTTGAGGTTTTTCAGCGCATTGGCGCGGTGTATGTGGCGCTCGCCCGTGGCACTGTAGAGCGCCATCAGCAAAATGCCCAAGCCGCCGTTGAAATAGCCGCCGTAAATGCAAGTCAACAGCAGCCCCGGCTCGCGCCAGCGTGCCAGCTGGGCGTCGCCGGGTGCCATGCGGGCTGCACGTTGGGCAATGTAGGGGCCGGCAGCAAACAGCGCGGTGGCAAACAGCAGTAGCCAGGGCACGATGCCGGTGAACACCTGTGCCGGTGTCACCAGCAGCAGCAGCGCTCCGGCCACGCCGCCCAGCGCGGCAATGGCCATTTCACGCTTGAGGCGCCGGGGCGGCAAGGCACGCAGCTCGGGCTTGAAGCCCAGCGTGCTGCCCAGGTACCCCGGGCTGACCGCCAAGGCACTGGTGGCGTTGGCCATGATCGGCGGCACGCCGGTGAAGATCAGCGCGGGCAGGGTCAAAAAACTGCCGCCACCGGCAATGGCGTTGAGCACCCCGGCGGCAAAGGCAGCCGCAAACAGCAGCATTGAGGAGGCTAAAACATCAGGCATGGGGCGATTGTGACTTGGATTTTGCCGTGATTGGCGGCTGAATTTATATGAAAAAACATGCTCTAGAGCTTATGAATAAAGCATAAGTAGCTATCAATTAAATATCAATGTGGCACGCTGAAGCGGGTGCCCTGGTAATTGAACACCGAGGCGTTGGGGCGGATTTCTTCCAGCGTCAAGCCTTGCGCCACGGGGCTGCCTTGCGGCAGCACCAGGTTGTTGACCAGCAGCAAGCGCTGGCTGGGCGTGGCCGAGTACACGCTGCCGGTGATGGTGAGTGGGGGGATCTGACGGCGCACTTGTTCCGGCAGGGCGGCGAGCGCGGGCACGGCTGCAGGTGCTGCGGCCTTGGGGCTGGCGTCTGCGGCTGTGCCAGCGGTTTTGTCAGCGGTCTGGTTGGTGGGCTTTGCTTTGGTTGTGGGTTTTGCTGTGGTTTCAGCCTTGGTTTTAGCCGTGGGCGCAGACGCAGCTGCTGGTGTGGGTGCTAGTGCAGTTGCTTTTGCTGTGGGTGCAGGCGTGGGTTTGGGTGCTTTTACCGTGGCGCTAGGTTGTGGCGCTGGTGCGGGTTCGGCTACCGCTGGTGCTGGGGCAGCCGCAGGGCGGGGCTGCGGGTTGGCCGCCGCTGGTGTCGTGGCTGTGCTTGCAGCCACGGTGGGAGCGGTGGCCACGGTGTCCATGTGCGCTGGCACGTTGGTGGCAGCCAGGCTGCGCCAGCCCCACCAGCCCAAGCCCGCTGCGACCGCCATCAGCGCCACCCCCAGCACCAGCCAACCCGGTGCGCGTGGTGCAGTGACCAACGGGGCGGCGCTGATGCCGGGCAAGGGTTGGCTGGCCAAGCCGGGCACGCTGGCGCGCGCACGTTGCGCCTGGGCGCGTTGGAGGGCATCAAGAATGTAGGACATGGTGTTGGCAGGTTAAGGTTTGGCCGCCGCAGGCGGGGAGGCAAGCAGGCGCTGCGGGCTTAAGCCCAGCTCGCGTTCGATCTGCATCAGCGTCCAGGCGCCGGGCCAGCCATCGGGCTTGAGGCCGTGCACTTGCTGGAAGGCAATCACGCGCCGGCGCAGTGCGGCATCCAGCACCGCAACTGGGGCTTGGCTGCCTTCTGCGGCTGGCTGACGGCCTTCAAGCTGGTCAAGCTGGTGCGCCAGTTGCTCGATGACTGGCCCCCGGCTGCCGTCTTTGAGCTGTGGGTCAAACCCTTCCGGCGGTTGCCACAGGGTGGCAAAGTCGCCTTGCCACAGCAGGCTCAAGTCGATCAGCGCCAGCGTGACGGTTTGGCCGTTCAGCCGCAGGCTGGCTTGCTCGGTGGTCAAACCGGTCAGCACAGCCAACACCGGCGCGGCGCTGCCGGTTTGCAGGGTCAGCACCCCTGGGCGACCCAGCTCACGCACCTGCTGCAGCGTCAGCCCCTTGGCCTGATGGCATGACCAGCCCTGTTGTGCCACGGCTTCACAGCTGTCAGCCGCTGCGGGCAGAGGCCACAGCTGTGCCAGGTCACGCCAAGCCTGCGCCGGGGGCTGCGCCCAAGCCGACCACTGCGCCTGCAGCTGATCTGCGGTGAGGCGCTGGGGTGGTGTGGCTGGCGCGCGGTCAGCCGGTGCAGCCAGGGCGCTTGGGCTTGACACCGGGGGAGTCGCTGGGGTGGCCTGCGCAGGCGATATGGCTGCAGGGTTGGCTGCCACGCGTGGTGCTAGAGCGCGGTTTGAGCCCAGCCACCAGGCACTTGCAATAGCTATCAATACCAAAGCACCTAGCGCAATATCCATAAGCGCTACAGGCAGAAAATGCTTGTTTTTTGATGCCTCGCCAAAGGCCTCAGCAGCAGCCTTGTTGACCACCGTCACCGTGACCCGCGACAAGCCGGTGGCCCACGCCCCCAGCAAGGCGCGCCCGCACAGCAGGTTGATGCGCCGCGGCACGCCGCCGGTGAGCTGGTGAATGCGTTGCAGCGCGCGTGGCTCAAACGGCAGCGCGCCGGTGTGGCCAGCCACCACCAGGCGGTGCGCAATGTAGTGCGTTGTTTCGGTGGCGTTGAGCGCATCCAGGTGAAAGCGCGCCACCACCCGCTGCGCCAGTTGCTCCAGCTGCGGCTGGGCCAGCAGGGTGCGCAGTTCAGGCTGGCCAATCAGCACAATTTGCAGCAGCTTGCGCTCGGCGGTTTCCAGGTTGGTCAGCAGGCGCAGTTGTTCCAGCACCTCGCTGCTGAGGTTTTGCGCTTCGTCAATGATCAGCACACTGCGTTCGCTGGCGCTGTGCGCTTGCAGCAAAAAGGCGTTGAGCGCGTCAATGTGCTGTTTCAGCGTGGGAGCCGTGCCGCTGCTGGGGTGGATGTGAAACTCTTCGCACACCGACTGCAGCAGCTCAGGCACGGTGAGCTTGGGGTTGAAGATGTAGGCCACATGGCAGCCGGGCGGAATCTGTGCCAAAAAACAGCGGCAAATGGTGGTTTTGCCAGCCCCAATGTCGCCCGTGAGCAGCACAAAACCGCCCCCCGAGCCGCCCGCGGCACCCTGCGGCTCGGCCACACCGTAAAGCAGGTGCGCCAGCGCCTCGCGATGGCGCTCGCTCATGAACAAAAAATGCGGGTCGGGCGCCATCGAGAACGGGTCTTGGCTCAGACCAAACTGCTGGGTATACATGCCAAATAGGCCTCTGGTGCTTATGGATAGTGCGTGAACAGCTATAAAAATTAAAGTATAGACGGCTTTCCTTAGGCACTTTACCAAACCTTTGCACAAACGAAACGAGGCAGATGTGTGGCGTACCCTATACTAAGTAATCAATCAATTACTTTGGTATTTATGGAAGTAGCAGAAAGACCCACCCGTCACGCCACCGATGTGCGGCAAGCCCACCTGGTGGCCGCGGCGCTGGCGTTGGCTGCGCAGCGCAGCCCGGCCGACATCACCACAGCCGACTTGGCGCGCGTGGTGGGCATCTCGCAAGGGGCCGTGTTTCGGCACTTTGCCAGCAAACAAGCGCTCTGGCTGGCAGTGCTGGACTGGGCAGCCAGCACACTGATGGCGCGCCTGGATGTTGCCGCCAGTGCCGCCCACGCTGTGGCCACCCCTGACCAAGCGAGCGACCTGGCCGCCTTGCGCGCCGTCTTCATGGCGCATGTGGACTTTGTGCAGCACTACCCCGGTGTGCCCCGCATGATTTTTCAAGAGTTGCAAAGCCCGGGCGACACCGCCATGAAGCTGCGGGTGCGCAGCCTGCTGGCGCGTTACCGCCAGATGCTCATGAATCTGTTGCAACAAGCGAAGCACGCAGGCCTGCTGACGCCTGAAACCGACTTGTCCGCCGCCGCCCTGCTGTTCATTGGCTCGGTGCAAGGGCTGGTGATGCAGGCGCTGATGTCTGGCGACCTGGCCGCCGCCACCGCGCACGCTCCCGGCGTGTTTGCCATTTACCAACGCGGCCTGCTTGCCACGCCCACCATTTCAAAAGGAACTTTATGAACACCCATGCTTTGCTCAAACGCCGCCTGACCTTGGCCGCCGTGGCCGTGGCACTGGTGGGCGGCGTGCTGTATGTGTCGCTGCGCACCGGGCCACTGGCACCGATCAAGGTGACCGTGACCCAGCCCACCCAAGGCACGTTGAGCCCGTCAATTTTTGGCATTGGCACGGTGGAGGCGCGTCGCAGCTGGCTGGTGGGACCCACCGTGGCCGGGCGGGTGCTGCGTGTGAATGTGGACGTGGGCGACCGGGTCAAGGCCGGGCAACTGCTGGCCGAGATGGACCCGGTGGACTTTGGCCAGCGCCTGGCCGCGCTGGATGCGTCTTTGGCGCGTGCCGCCAGCGGCCAAACGGCGGCCCAGGCGCAGGTGCAAGATGCCAAGGCGCGCGCCGCACTGGCCGATAGCGCAGCGCAGCGCAACCAGCAGTTGGCGCTGCAAAGCTTCATCAGCCCCGGTGCGCTGGAGGCCAGCACCCAGGCGCAAGCCAGCGCGCAAGCCGCCATGCAAGCGGCCAGTGCCAATGCCATGGCCGCCGGGCAAGACCTGACACGCCTGAAGGCCGAGCGGGCGGCGCTGGCGCAACAGCGTGACAACGTGCGCCTGTTTGCCCCGGCGGATGCCGTGGTCACCACGCGCGACGCCGAGGCCGGCAGCACCGTGGTGGCGGGGCAGCCCGTGCTGCGCTTGATCGACCCCAGCAGCCTGTGGGTCAAGATGCGGGTTGATCAAGGGCGCAGTGCCGGGCTGACGCCGGGGCTCAAGGCGCAGGTGGTGCTGCGCTCCAACCCGAAAAACCCGCAGTCTGGCCAGGTGGCACGCATTGAATGGCTGGCCGACAGCGTGACCGAAGAGCGCCTGGCGCAGGTTGCCTTTGACGCGCCCCCGGTCGGGGTATCGGTGGGTGAAATGGCCGAAGTCACGCTGCAGTTGCCCACTACCGCGCCCGCGCTGCTGCTGCCCAACGCGGCGCTGCAGCGCCAAGGTGCCCAAGCGGGCGTGTGGCGCATTCAAAATGGCAAACCTGAATTTGCAGCCGTGCAGTTGGGCGTCAGCAGCCTGGACGGCCAAGTGCAGGTGCTCGGCGGGTTGAATCCAACCGACCAGGTGGTGGTTTACAGCCAAAAAGCACTCAAAGCGGGTGCCCGGATTGCCGTGGTGGACAGCTTGGTCAAGCCCGGGGTCGCCCAATGATCAGCCTGGCCGGACGCGATATCCTGCACGGCTGGAGCAAATTCACGCTCACCGGCCTGGGGCTGGGCTTGCTGATTGGCGTGACGCTGACCATGGCCGGGGTCTACCGTGGCATGGTCGATGACGCGCAAGCCCTCATTGCCAACAGCCGGGCCGATTTGTGGGTGGTGCAAAAAGACACGCAGGGCCCGTATGCCGAGGCCTCCAGCATCAAAGACGACGTGGTGCGCAGCGTGCGCGGCATGCCCGGTGTGGCCACTGCCGCCAATGTGACCTACCTCACCATGCAGGTGCAGCGCCCCAGTGGTGTGGAGGCGCGCACCATGGTGGTGGGGGTGGAGCCCGGCATGCCCGGCGCACCCGGCTACCTGGTGGCCGGGCGCCAGCTCACGCGCGACCACTATGAAGCCGTGGCCGATGTCAAAACCGGCTTGAAACTGGGCGACGCGGTGCAGGTGCGCCGCCACAGCTACCAGGTGGTGGGTTTGACCCAGCGCATGGTGTCTTCCGGGGGCGACCCGATGCTGTTTGTGCCCTTGAAGGACGCCCAGGAGGCGCAGTTTTTGAAAGACAACGACACGGTGGTCAACGACCGCACCCGCACCGCTGCCAACCCAGCCTTCAACCGTCCCGGCGTGCCGGGCTTGCTGGAGGCGGTGCAAGGCCTGCAAAGCAGCAGCCACAACGTCAACGCGGTGCTGGTGCAGTTGCAAGCCGGTTGGCAGGCCGATGACGTGGCCGCCGCCTTGACGCGCTGGAAGCATGTGCAGGTCTACACCCGCGCTGGCATGGAAGAGATTTTGGTGGCCAAGCTGATTGCCACCTCAGCCCGGCAAATTGGCATGTTTTTGGTGATTCTGGCGGTGGTCAGCGCGGCCATTGTGGCCTTCATCATCTACACCATGACGCTGGGCAAAATTCGAGAAATTGCGGTCTTGAAGCTGATTGGCACGCGCAACACCACCATTGCCAGCATGATCTTGCAGCAAGCCCTGGGGCTGGGGCTGATTGGCTTCATGGTGGGCAAAATTGCCGCCACCTTTTGGGCGCCCATTTTTCCGAAATACGTGCTGCTGATGCCGCGCGATGCGGTGTTGGGGTTGGCCGCCACGCTGCTGATTTGCGCGCTGGCCAGCACACTGGCGATTCGCGTCGCACTCAAAGTTGACCCCGCAGAGGCCATAGGATGATCCCCATGCACACACCCATTGAAACCGGCGGCATCCGCATAGAAGGCCTGCGCAAGGTTTATGGCCAGGGCGACAGTGCTGTGGAGGCCCTGAAAAATGTCAACCTGGCGGTGGCACCGGGCGAGGTGGTGGGCTTGGTTGGGCCGTCTGGCTCTGGCAAAAGCACGCTGCTGAAATGCCTGGGCGCCATCATTGAACCCACCGCCGGGCGCATGACGCTGGGCCATGACGTGATCTACGACAACGGCTGGCAAGTGCCCGACCTGCGCGCGCTGCGGCGCGACCGCATTGGTTTCATTTTTCAGGCGCCGTATTTGATTCCGTTTCTGGACGTGACCGACAACGTGGCGCTTTTGCCCATGCTGGCCGGACGCCCGAACACCGAGTCGCGTGCCCGAGCGCTGGAACTGCTGACCGCGCTGGATGTGCAACACCGCGCCCAAGCCGAGCCCTCGCAGCTCTCAGGCGGCGAGCAGCAGCGGGTGTCCATTGCCCGCGCTTTGGCCAACCGCCCGCCCGTGATCTTGGCCGACGAGCCCACCGCACCGCTTGACAGCGAACGCGCCCTGGGCGTGATGCGCATCCTGAACCAGATGGCCGTGCAGTTTCAGGCCGCCATCATTGTGGTCACGCACGACGAGAAAATCATTCCCAGCTTCAAGCGCATCTACCATATTCGCGACGGGCAAACGGTTGAAGAGGCGGGTGAGGGGCGGGCGCTTTCTTAGATTTGTCTGGTGGTGGAGAGGATGAGGATCGAACTCACGACCTCTACATTGCGAACGTAGCGCTCTCCCAACTGAGCTACCCCCCCGCCAGGGCTTGAAGTCTAGCAACAATTGCAAGGCTTGGCATTAAGGCTTGCCCGGTGCGCCGCGAAATGCTGCATTGATTGATATACATCATTTACCACTGCCCCAGACTTGGTTAGTCTTCGCGGCTTCACTTTAAACGCTGCGTCTGCGCTGCTCGCCGCTTGTCTGTATGACTTTTGTTGATGATGATTCCCCGTGCTTGCCCGGCGCGCCTGAAAAACCTGCCGCACGCATGGAGCTGGTCTGCCCCGCTGGCAGCCTGCCTGCGCTCAAAGCCGCCGTGGATCACGGTGCGGACTGTGTTTACCTGGGCTTTCGCGATGCCACCAACGCGCGCAACTTTGCCGGGTTGAACTTTGACGAGACCGCCATCGAGGCCGGCATTCGCTACGCCCATGACCGTGGCCGCAAGGTGTTTGTGGCGCTCAACACCTACCCGCAAGCGGCCAAGGCCGAGCTGTGGCAACGCGCCGTAGACCGCGCCGCACACAGCGGGGTGGATGCGGTCATTTTGGCCGACCCCGGCCTGATGGCCTACGCCTGCAAACACCAACCGCAATTGCGCTTGCACTTGTCGGTGCAAGGCTCGGCCACCAACTACGAAGCCCTTGATTTTTATTACCAGCACTTTGGCATTGCGCGCGCCGTGTTGCCACGCGTGCTGTCGCTGGTGCAGGTGCAGCAGGTGCTGGAAAAATCACCCGTAGAGATTGAAGTGTTTGGCTTTGGCAGCCTGTGTGTGATGGTGGAAGGGCGTTGTGCGCTTTCCAGCTACGTCACCGGCGAAGCACCCAACACCAACGGCGTGTGCTCGCCACCCAAAGCGGTGCGCTGGGTCGAAACCCCCAAAGGACGCGAGTCGCGCCTGGGCGGTGTGCTGATTGACCGCTACGCTCCGGGTGAAAACGCGGGCTACCCCACGCTGTGCAAGGGTCGCTTTGATGTGGGCGACGACCACAACTACTACGCGATTGAAGAGCCCACCAGTCTGAATACGTTAGAACTGCTTCCAGCGCTTATGAATATGGGGGTGAGTGCTATCAAAATAGAAGGACGCCAGCGCAGCCCTGCATATGTGGCGCAGGTCACCCAAGTGTGGCGTGCCGCCATAGACCGCTGCCGTGCCAACCCAGATCACTACAGCGCCCAACCCGCCTGGTTCAGCGCTCTGGACAAAGTGGCCGAAGGCCAGCAACACACACTAGGCGCCTATCACAGGCCATGGAAATGACGGACACACGAAAAGCCGCCCCAGCGTCGTTGCACCGCCTTGCCGTACGTTTCGTACTGCCTGCGTCGGTGCGCCTAGCTGGGACGGCTTTGCGTGTGTCCTCAATCAACTGATATTCACGATGAAACTAGCTCTGGGTCCCATTCTTTACTACTGGCCGCGTCGTGATGTGCTGGCTTTTTACGAGGCCGTGGCAGCCAGCCCGGTGGACATCGTTTACTTGGGCGAGGCCGTGTGTTCGCGCCGCCATGAGGTGCGCCTGGCCGACTGGTTTGACATGGCCACGGTGCTGCGTGAGGCGGGCAAAGAGGTGGTGTTATCGACCCAGGTGCTGATCGAGTCGGGCGCTGACGTGACGGTGTTGCACAAAATCACTGCCAATGCCCAGTTCAAGGTCGAAGCCAACGACATGGGTGCGGTGCACTGCCTGGCTGGCAAAGCGCCGTTTGTGGCGGGCCCGCATCTGAACATTTACAACTTGCCCACCCTGCAGTGCATGGCCGGGCTGGGTGTGCAGCGCTGGGTGATGCCGCTGGAGATGAGCGCAGCCGATTTGGCCGTCATTCAGGCTGGCCGCCCGGCCGGTTTGCAAACCGAGGTGTTTGCTTATGGCCGCATGCCGTTGGCGTTTTCTGCGCGCTGCTTTACCGCACGGCATTGCAATTTGCCCAAAGACGACTGCCAGTTCAAATGCATGGAGCACCCTGACGGCTTGTTGATGCGCACCCAAGAAGACGAGGCGTTTTTGGTGCTCAATGGCATTCAAACCCAGTCCGCCCGCGTGCACAACCTGCTGCCCGAGCTGCCCGCCATGCAGGCGCTGGGTGTGGACGTGGCGCGCATCAGCCCACAGGCGCAGCACATGGTACGCATTCTTGAGCTTTTCAAGGGTGCACTGACCGGGCAGCTGGATGCCGCCACGGCCAACGCCGAACTCACCGCCCTGATGCCAGACCAGCCGTGTAACGGTTACTGGCACGGCCAGCCAGGGTTAGTGCTGCGCCGTGCAGCCGCTCCGGCCCTGTAACCCCCATCCACCAGAACCCAATTTTCACCATGCCGACACCATCCTTTGCTCTTCCCCAACCCGTTGGCCAGCTGCTGGGGCGCTTGCCACCCTTGCCGGGCTCCATGTTGTTTGTGACTGGCCTGAACCTGGCGCTGGCCAGCCAATTGCAAAGCGATGTGACGCAGCTGCTGCGGGGTAAAAAGCTGCGCTTGCGCGTGACCGATGCGCAATGGACGTTTGACTTTGCCTGGAAAAACGGCCGCTTTGTGGCCTGCACTAACACTGCTGCGGCAGATTTGACCATCAGCGCCAGCGCGCACGATTTTGTGCAACTGGCGCGCCGCCAGGAAGACCCCGACACCCTGTTCTTCAACCGCCGCCTGGCCATGGAGGGCGACACCGAGCTGGGTTTGCTGGTGAAAAACACCATTGATGCCATCGAGCTGCCGCTGTTCAACCCAGCGCTTCACTTGGCGCAACTGCATCCACGCCATGCGCTGGCGCAGTTGAGCGCGCAGTTCAAGCAGCGCTTGGCTCAGTTAAAACCCCGTTGATGCACGCCACCCACACGCCCCACCACCGCGTCATTGTGGCCATTTCCGGCGCCAGTGGCGCAGTCTATGGCGTGCGACTGCTGCAAGCGCTGCGCCCCATGGCGCACGTACGCACCCACTTGGTGGTGTCAAGCGCTGGCTGGTTGAACCTGCAGCAAGAGCTGGGCATGACGCAAAACCATCTGGAAGACCTGGCCGATGTGGTGCACCCCATTCATGACGTGGGTGCCAACATTGCCAGTGGTTCCTTCATGTGTGAGGGCATGGTGATTGCGCCGTGCTCCATGCGCACGCTGGCCGCGGTGGCACACGGTTTGTCAGACAACCTGATCACCCGCGCGGCCGATGTGATGCTCAAAGAGCGCCGAAAACTGATCTTGATGGCACGCGAAGCCCCCTTGAACCTGGCGCACCTGCGCAACATGACCAGCGTGACCGAGATGGGCGGCATCATCTTCCCGCCGGTGCCCAGCTTTTACCAACGCCCGCAAACCATTGCCGAGCTGGTGGATCACAGCGTCAGTCGGGTCATCGACCTGCTCGGTCTGCCGCAACTCGATGCACAGCGCTGGAGCGGGCTGCAACCATAAAACCCGCAAGGCAGGCCGTTTGGGCAGCTTCTTCATGCGGTGGGTGGAGTGAAGAAGCGGTACTGGGGACAACATATCTGGGCCAGGGGGCGTCGTTCAGGCGACGCTTATCAGGACTTCCAGTCCGTAATTCAAACCCACCAGCTTCAGCTGGTGTTTGTTTAGAGAAATCAGCCTTTATCACACCCCAGTCAACCGCAGAGAGCTCTTTAATCAATATCAGAGAATCACCACAAGCGTGGCCTAATTGTTCCCATAGTGTTAGTCGGCACACTGTAAAAAGCCATGCTTGTCGCAATGTTAGACTCTAAAGTACGGCCAACATCACTTTTGATACGCACAAGTTTGTTCGTAAGCTGTAAGACGCTGGCTTTGATGAGAAGTAGGCCGAAAGGCTGACAGAGGCGATGCGTGTGGTAATTGATGATTCGGAGTTGGTCACGCGTCGTGACTTGCGCGAGTTTGAGCTCAGGTTAGATTCACGATTTGAATCTGTCAAAGGCGATCTATCGATGGTGAAATGGATGATGGGTGCATTGATTGCTATCGCTGTTTCTAATTTTTCGAGGTGGTTTTTTTGATGCAAACAGGCGTAGACCTGCCAACAGTTAAAACTTCAAAACCCCGCCAGGGCAACTTGGTGGGGTTTTTTGTGCGGTGTAGCCATGTGCCAATAGCTGAATAGCTGACAGTAGATATCAAATGTATAGACAAAGACCCTGATTCGTCCCATTAGCGCCCGCTACATGCATCAAAAAGAGATTGATCATTATGCAAACAAAACTTAAACCGATGTCAACCTTGGGCAGCGATGCAGATACGCAGCAATTTACAGAAGCGGCTGACCTTTCAATCTATGACCTGTCGGGCTTCAAGCCGATGCAGTTTGAATTCGAACCCAAAGCAGCTGCATTGAATATGCGTTTACCCCAAAATTTGCTTGACGCTTCGAAGTTGAAGGTTAAAGCAAAAGGGATTCCGTATACGCGCTATGTTCGCCTGGTACTTGAGAGTGCTGTGCGCTGAAAGCCTTGTCCAACAAGGTATGAGCCTGACCAGCGCACCCTGACCCTGCTTTGGAATCTATTCTTCAAACCGTTTTTGGCTACCCGCATTTTCGGGGGCCGCAGCAAAGCATCATTGAGCACGTCACGGCCGGGGGCGACGCGCTGGTGCTGATGCCCACGGGCGGTGGTAAAAGTCTGTGTTACCAGATTCCCGCCATTGCGCGCCAGCAAGCCGGGCAGGGCATCACGGTGGTGATCTCGCCGCTGATTGCCTTGATGCACGACCAAGTGGGGGCGTTGCACGAGGCCGGGGTGAGCGCCGCATTTTTGAATTCCACTTTGTCCAGCCAAGAAGCCTCAGACACCGAGCGCCGCCTGGTGCAAGGCCAGATCACCCTGCTTTACGCTGCGCCAGAGCGCATCAACACGCCGCGTTTTCTGGCGCAACTTGATTCTTTGCAAGAGCGGGGTTGCTTGAGCCTGTTTGCCATTGACGAGGCGCATTGCGTGAGCCAATGGGGGCATGACTTCCGGCCCGAATACCGCGCGCTCACGGTGCTGCACGAGCGCTACCCAAGCGTGCCGCGCATTGCGCTGACCGCCACCGCCGACGCGCTGACCCGCGCCGACATCATTGAGCGCCTGCAGCTGCAGAGCGCGCGGCTGTTTGTCAGCAGCTTTGACCGCCCCAACATCCGCTACACCATTGTTGAAAAACGTGACGCCACCGCGCAACTGCTGCGCTTTATTCGCACCGAGCACCTGGGCGACGCGGGCATTGTGTACTGCCAGTCGCGCAAGAAAGTGGAAGAAATTGCCGACCAGTTGTGTGACGAAGGCATTGCCGCGCTGCCCTACCACGCCGGGCTAGATGCCAAATTGCGCCAGGCCAACCAAGACCAGTTTTTGCGCGCTGAAGGCGTGGTGATGGTGGCCACAATAGCCTTCGGCATGGGCATTGACAAGCCCGATGTGCGCTTTGTGGCGCACCTTGACATGCCCAAAAACATTGAAGGCTACTACCAGGAAACCGGCCGCGCCGGGCGTGATGGCCTGCCTGCCGATGCCTGGATGTGCTACGGCCTGCAAGATGTGGTGAACCAGCGCCGCATGATTGACGAGAGCCCGGCCGCCGATGAGTTCAAACAAGGCCTGCGCGGCAAACTTGAAGCCCTGCTGGGTTTGGCCGAAGCCACCGACTGCCGCCGCGTGCGCCTGCTGGCCTACTTTGACGAGGTTTATGGCCAAGCCTCCAGCGCCGCGCTTGGCAGCGTCACCACCACAAACCCCACCACCTGCGGCAACTGCGACAACTGCCTGCACCCCCCGGCGGTTTGGGATGCCACAGACGCCGCGCGCAAACTGCTCTCCACCATCTACCGGGTGCAACAAGTCAGCGGTTTTGGCTTTGGTGCCGGGCATGTGATGGACATTTTGCGTGGCAAAACCACTGACAAGGTCACGCAATACGGCCACACCCGCGTCAGCACCTTTGGCATAGGTGCCGATTTGACCGAGCCCCAATGGCGCGCCGTGTTGCGCCAGCTCATGGCCATCAATGCAGTGGCGGTTGACGCGCAAGCGTTCAACACCCTCAAACTCACCGAAGCCTCGCGCGCCGTGTTGCGCGGCGAAGTGCCGGTGCGTTTGCGCGTGTCGCTGGCGGGCCCTGGCCAGCACAAAACCCGCCGCAGTGCCGAGGCACCCGCCCCCAAACCCCCGGTGGCGCTGGATGTGGCAGGTCAAGCGCGTTTTGCTGCCCTGAAAACCTGGCGTGCCGACGTGGCCAAAGCGCACAACCTGCCAGCCTATGTGATTTTTCACGATGCCACGCTGGCCGCCATTGCCCAAAACGCCCCGCAATCGCTGCATGACTTGCAAGGCATCAGCGGCATTGGCGCGCGCAAGCTGGAGTCTTATGGTCAAGCCGTGCTGGAGGTGTGTCAGGCGCTTTGAGTGTGGCTCAAACCGTGCTGCTGCGGGGTTTAACCCTCTCCCAAAGGGAGAGGGAATATGTTCACATCAGATTGAATCGCCCCCATGGGCTGACTGCGATGGGTGGCTATTTCAGCGGCAGCTGGGTGGTGTTTTTCACCTCTTCCATCACCGCATAGGTGCGGGTTTCGCGCACGCCGGGCAGCTGCCACAGCACGGTGCCGGCAAACTCGCGGTAGGCCGTCATGTCGTTCATGCGGGTTTTGAGCAGGTAGTCAAAGCCACCGGCCACCATGTGGCACTCCATGATCTCGGGGCGCACCTGCACCGCGGCTTTGAAGGCCTCAAACACATTGGGGGTGGTTTTGTCCAGCAGCACCTCCACAAACACCATCAAACCTGCACCCAGTTTGGCCGGGTTCAGGCGCGCTTCAAAGCCCTCAATCACGCCCTCTTTGGTCAGCCGCTGCACCCGTGCCAGCACCGCCGTGGGTGACAGCGCCACCAGCTCTGAGAGCTTCAGGTTGCTGATGCGGCCATCTTGCTGCAGGGCGCGCAAAATTTTCAAGTCAATGCGGTCAAGCTCCATGGCGCGCGCTCACAAGCGGTTGGCCGGCTGCGGGCGGCCAAACAAATAGCCTTGGTAGTGCAAGCAGCCCAGCGCGGCCAGGGCATCGCGGTGCGCCGTGGTTTCAACGCCTTCGGCAATCACGTCCAGCGACAAGCTCTCGCCCATGCTGACAATGGCGCGAATGATGGCGGCATCTTGCGGGTTGGTCAGCATGTCGCGCACAAACGCTTGGTCAATCTTGAGCTGGTTCAGCGGCAAGCGCTTGAGCATCACCAGGGACGAATAGCCGGTGCCAAAGTCGTCCAGTGACAGGCGCACACCCAGCTCGCGCAGCGCGTCCATTTTGGCAATCACACTGGGCACATCGTCCACCAGTTGGCTCTCGGTCAGCTCCAGCTCCAGCCGCGCCGGGTTGACCCCGGTGTGCGTCAGCAGCTGGCTGACACTGCTGACAAAGTCAGGCTTGCGAAACTGCATGGCGCTGACATTCACCGCAATCGTCCAGCTGGCTTGCGCCGGGGTCGCCGCCCATGCCACCAGCTGCTGACAAGCCGTTTGCATGACCCATTGCCCCAGCGGCACGATCACGCCACAGGCCTCGGCCGCCGCAATGAATTCACCCGGTGGCACCAAACCGCGCATCGGGTGCTGCCAGCGCACCAGCGCCTCAACCCCCAGCGTCTGCCCCTGTGCGTTGACTTGCGGCTGGTAATACAGCACAAATTCATCGTGTTGCAGTGCCCAGCGCAAATCAGCCTCGAGCGTGGTGCGCGCCATCACCTGCGCTTGCATGGAAGCACTGAAAAATCGCACCGTGTTGCGACCCGCCGCTTTGGCCTGGTACATGGCCAGGTCGGCCTGCTTGAACAGCTCCTCGCGCGAGGGGGCTTTCAAGTCCACCAGCGCCACACCAATGCTCACACTCACCGAGCGCTGTTGTGCCCCCAGCGCAAAAGGCTGGTGCACACGCTCCAATATTTTTTGCGCCACACGTTGGGCTTCGCTGGCTGCGGCTGCACTTTGCACCGACAAGTCCACCAGCAGCACCACAAATTCGTCGCCGCCATGGCGCGTCAACGTGTCTTGGGCGCGCAGGCAGCTGCCCATGCGCTGCGTCATCTGGCACAGCAGCGCGTCGCCCAAGTCGTGCCCCAGGGTGTCGTTGATGTCTTTGAAGTTGTCGACGTCAATGAACATCAGCGCCGCACCCTGTGGACTGCGCTCCAGGGTGCTCAGCAGCTGCTGCACCCGGTCATACAGCAAGCGGCGGTTGGGCAGGCCAGTGAGCGGGTCGTAAAACGCCAGCTGAAAAATCTCCTCCTGGGCTTGCTTGTGCCGGGTGATGTCGGTCGAGATGCCACACAAGGCCGTGATGCGCCCCGCCGCGTCGCGCAGTGGCAGTTTGACCGACACAAAACAGCGCGTCACGCGGCCATCGGCACTGCGGTTGACTTCCTCCTCCTCCACGCGTTCGCCGTGCTCGATCACCCGCAGGTCGTTCACGCGCAGTTTGGTGGTGGTGGCTTGGTCAAAAAACGCCGCATCGGTTTGGTTGATGACCTGCGCCAGAGGCTGGCCAAACAGCTCGCAGACTTTGCGGTTGGCATACTGGTAGCGCAGCTGCGGGTCTTTGATGTAGATGAACGCATCGACACTGTTCAAAATGGTGTCAAGCCGTGCCTCGCTGGCTTGCAGGTGGGCGGTTTGTTGCGCCACCTGGCGGCGCAACCACAGGCTCAGCCCCATGGCCAGAGCCAGCAGCCCCAGCAGGGTGCCCATCACCCACCACATCTGAGGTGGAATGGCGGTGGGGGTGGGGGCTTGCAGCCAGCGCCGCATGGCCAGGCCGGTGGGCGAGTCGCTTTGCAATTGCCATTCATCCAGGGCGCGGTCAATGGCACTGAGCAGGTCAGCATGACGACCTTTGGCAGTGGCGTAAAACAGCTGCGACGGCTGAAACACAATGGCCGTGGCCACCAGCTGGTGGGTGGGGGCGTTCAGGTCGCCAAAAAAACGGTTGGCGGCCACCGCATCGAGGTCGCCGTGGGCGGCGCGCTCAAAGCCGCGCTCAAACGAATCCACCGGCACCAGCACCGCGGTCACGCCAAAGCTGGCCAGCATGGTCTCCAGCACACTGGCCTGCACTGAGCCGGTCACCACCCCAATGCGCTTGGCGTTGAGGTCGGTGATGGCTTGAATGGCCACCCCTTTGCGTTTGTAGATTTGCGACCAGCCCAGCAGCGCTGGTGTGCGGTGAAAGTCAAACACCTGCGCACGTTGCTCGGTCAAAGCCACGTCGGGCATCAAGTCAATCTGGCCGTCTTGCAGCGCTTGCAAACAGGCTTGCCATTCACAGCGCACGGCCTGCAGTTGCCAGCCCTGGCGCTGGGCAATGGCCTGCAGCACGTCACCCAAAATGCCGCTGGGCTGGCCGTTGTTGCCAAAAAAGATTTTGGGCGCGTTCTCGTACACCCCCACGCGCACCACTTGCGGCTCGTGCGAGGCGTGCGCGGAGCCAAGCAGCGCCCCAACCAACCCCGCAGCCGCCAGCCGCCCGACCCAGCGAAGCCAGGCAGCGGTAACAGGCCAAAAAGGGTGAAGGCGTGACAACATGGATAAAAATTGAAGCAGCAAACAATGAACTTTCTCGGATGCAACCCCGCACCACAAAAATCAAGTCGAGATTGTCCGCGAGGCCGCGCTACCCCCAGACCAGCCTGAAAGGGAGCCCTTGCAGCCGTCAGCCGGTGCGCGCACACACGCTATTTTGACGCATGGCGCACACGGCGCCCCTCAAGACTACTGGATATAAAACTACCAAACATCAAAAAAATAGAGATTAATCAACCAACCATTGCATGAACATAGCGCATTCGTTGAAAAAAGGAGTGTTTATGTCATCTACCTCGCGTTTACCCAACCCCTACCGCCCTGAAGCCGCCAGTGTGGCGCGCTGCCTTGACCGCCTGCAAGGCGCGCTCGACTGGGCGGCGGTGATGCACATCGCCACGCCCTGGGTGCAGGCCGTGCGCCACAACCCGCCGCCGTTTTGGGCCATGGAGAGCCTGCTCAAAGAGTACCCTATCTCCAGCGCCGAAGGCCTGGCCTTGATGCGCCTGGCCGAAGCACTGCTGCGCGTGCCCGACGCTGAAACCGCCATTGCCTTGACAGCCGACCAGTTGGGCCGTGCCGACTTTGAGGGCAGCAGTGACAAAGTGCTCTCGCGCCTGTCAGCCACCGCCATTGCCATGAGCAAGCATTTCTTGCCGACCGCGCCAGAGGCCGACCAAGCCACCCAAGCGCCCGGCCTGCTGGCCAAACTGGGTGCCAAAACCGTGGTGGCCGCCACCCTGCGTGCGGTGCAGCTGCTGGGGCGCCAGTTTGTGTTGGGTCAAACCATTGCCGAAGGCCTGAAAGAAGCCGCCGCCGCCCAGCGCGCCCAGCCCAACCTGCGCTACAGCTACGACATGCTGGGCGAGGGCGCACGCACCGATGCCGATGCCCAGGCGCACTTGGTTAGTTACCAAAACGCTATTGAAAAAATAGCTGTTAGCGCAATTCAAGCAAGGGCTTGTGAGCAAAATGACGGTATATCCATCAAACTCAGCGCACTGCACCCGCGCTACGAAGACGCGCAGCACGCGCGCGTCATGGCCGAGCTGGTGCCGCGCGTCTGGGGGCTGTGCGCGCAGGCGGCGCGCACCAACATCAACCTCACCATTGATGCCGAAGAAGTTGACCGGCTGGAGTTGTCGCTGGACGTGTTTGAGGCCTTGCTGGCGCAAGTGGCGCAGCACTACCCTAACTGGCGCGGCTTTGGTCTGGCATTGCAGTCTTACCAGCTGGGCGCACTGGACCTGATTGCCCATGTGATCGCCCTGGGGCGCCAATACAAACTGCGCCTGATGTGCCGCCTGGTCAAAGGCGCGTATTGGGACGCCGAGGTCAAACGCACCCAAGAGCTGGGTTTGCCGCACTACCCGGTGTTCACCCACAAGCACCACACCGACATCTCTTACCTGGCCTGCGCCCAGGCGCTGCTGGCCGCGCCAGATGCCATTTACCCGCAATTTGCCACCCACAACGCCGCCACTGCCGCGGCCATCTTGCACCTGGCTGCAGCTGCCCACCCCGTGGAAGCGGTCGCAGCAAACGCAAGCGCTGTGAGCGCCAGCCGTTTTGAGCTGCAGCGCCTGCACGGCATGGGCGAAGGCATGTACCGCGAAGTGCTTCAAAACCCGCAAGTGGCCTGCCGCGTCTACGCCCCGGTGGGCGCGCACAAAGACCTGCTGGCCTACCTGGTGCGCCGCTTGCTAGAAAACGGTGCCAACTCGTCGTTTGTGCACCAGCTGGCCGATGCATCCGTGCCCCTGGCCGAGCTGCTGGCCTCGCCACTGCACGCTGCACCGCAGCCCGCCTTGCCGCTGCCGCCTGACCTGTTTGGCCTGCAGCGCGCCAACAGCGCCGGGCTGGACTTGAGCGTACCCGAACTGCGTGCGCCGCTGCTGGCGGCCTATGCCAAGGTGGCTGTGCCAGTGGTGCCAGAGTTTGATGCCAAATTGGCCTCTAGCGCAATAAATATAAGTGCAAGCAGCTATAAAAAATGGAGTAAAACAGCGGTCAGTGAACGCGCTGCCATGCTGCGCAAAGCGGCTGATGCACTGCAAGCCGAGCTGCCGCGCTTCAGTGCCCTGCTGGTCAAAGAAGCCTTTAAAACCTGGGCTGATGCGGTGGGTGAGGTGCGCGAAGCCATCGACTTTTTGCGTTACTACGCCTGGCAGGCCGAGCGCATCATGGCGCCGCAAACCCTGCCGGGCATGGAGGGCAACTCCGCGCTGGGCGTGACCGGTGAGCGCAATGCATTGCGCCTGACCGCCCGCGGCCCCTGGGTCTGCATCAGCCCGTGGAACTTTCCGCTGGCCATCTTCATGGGCCAGGTGGCCGCCGCTTTGGCCACTGGCAACACCGTGCTGGCCAAACCGGCCGAGCAAACCCCCGGTGTGGCTTGGGAAGCCGTCAAACTGCTGATTGCTGCGGGTGTGCCCGAGGGCGCTTTGCAGTTATTGCACGGCTCTGGCGACACCGTGGGGGCGGCGCTGGTGGCGGCCCCTGGCGTGGCCGGGGTGGTGTTCACCGGCTCCACCGCCGTGGCCAAGCTCATCAACCGGGCGCTGGCCGCCAAAGACGGTGCCATCGTGCCGCTGATTGCCGAGACCGGTGGCATCAACGCCATGCTGGTTGACAGCACCGCGTTGCCCGAGCAGGTCAGCGATGCGGTGATGCAAAGCGCCTTCCGCAGCGCCGGCCAGCGCTGCTCTGCCCTGCGCCTGCTGTGTGTGCATGAAGACATTGCCGACGCGGTGATCGCCATGGTCTGCGGTGCCGCGCAAGAGCTGGTGAGCGGCGACCCCAGCGACCTGGCCACCGATGTCGGCCCCGTCATCGACCGCGAAGCCTTCGACGCCATTCAAACCCAGCTGGTGCGCCTGCAGCGCGAAGCCCGGCCATTGTTTGGCCAGGCCGCGCCCGGCACCAACAATGATGCGCATGAATTTATAAGAAATAAGCCTCTAGAGCTTATGGATATTGCGCAAGCAGCTATTGAAAACATACCAAACCTGATTCCACCCCAGGCCTTCGAGGTAGCCCACATCAGCGACCTGAAAGCCGAAATTTTTGGTCCGGTGCTGCATATCGTGCGCTGGGGCGGTGACCCGCTGGCAGTCATTGAGCAGATCAACACCTTGGGCTATGGCCTGACGCTGGGCATCCAGACCCGCATCGACAGCCGCGCCCAGCAGCTGGCACATGCCGCGCACATTGGCAATGTCTACATCAACCGCAACCAGATTGGTGCCGTGGTGGGCGTGCAGCCCTTTGGCGGCGAAGGCCTCTCAGGCACCGGTCCCAAAGCCGGTGGCCCGCACTACCTGTACCGCTTCTGCGCCGAGCAGACCGTCACCATCAACACCACGGCGGCGGGGGGCAATGTGCAGCTGATGGCGGGGTGAGGGGCTGGCTGCTTGAGCCGCTGGCCTCACGTTCTTTCTGAAGCTGCTGGTTGCAGCAAGCCCAGGCGATGCCGTGTTTTGGGGGACAGGGCTTGCTCCAGCGCGGTCAAGGTGGTCACCAGGTCGGGATCATTTGGATCTTGATAGCTGGTATCGCCGGTTTGCACCGCTTCCAGCTTGGTCAGCCAGGCCAGCAAAACCTCTTTGAGTTGGTGCACTTGGTTGTGTTCTGCCTCAGGCCAGAGTTGTGGCCACTCGCCCAACAGGTCACGCATCACGCCCCAGGGCACGGCCATTTCGATCATGTCAATCCACAACCCTCGCAGTGCAGCTTCTGCGGGAAGGTGTGGGCGTGCGGCCAGACCCTGCAAGATGTCCAAACCCAACGCAAAGGCGTTGGCGGGGCTGTCATGCATGGCAGCATCAGCTACTGCGTCGCCAAGTTGTGAAATGACCTCTGTTTCATGACCAGGTGCCTGCGCCAAGGTGATGTCAAGTTCATGCCAAACCACCGCTTGGGTCGCGTTGCGGCTGACAAACTGCCCTTTATCGGCAAAGTTCAAGGTGTCTGCCAGCAAATCGGCCATCACTGCCAGGCGGCTGCGCTGGCCTGGGTGCAGGTAGCGCATGCGGTAAAACTGCACCAGCAGCCGATCCAGCACGCGGTAGTGTTTGGTCTTCTGACCCGGTTCGCGGGACTCGTTTACATAGCCGTTGTCCACCAGCCAGGCAAAGGCGCGGCTGATGTCGCTTTGCCTGGCTCCGGTGCGCTCGGCCAGCTCGGTTTGTGAGGCAGGTTCACCGCCGCGCACCAGGGCATCAAAGAGTTTTTTGGTGTTGTTGGGAATGCGGGCGATCAAGGCGCGGTAGTGGTCGCTCATTTTCTCAACAGCAGCATCCAGATCATCTGCGCTGTCCAGGGGGTCATTCACATCCAGAATGGTGGCGGCCAGCACAGCGCCGGCGCGGGCGTTGCCACCGGTGTAGCGGCTGTAGGCATCAATGCGGTTGAGCTGCTGGGCGGTGGCGGTGCTGCCTTGTTGTCTGGCTCGTTTGTCGAGGTAGTGGCGGTGATCAATCGGTGTCCAGTGTGGCAGGCTGCGGTGATCAAACTGGCGAAACAGCCGCTGGTTGTGCTGTTCGTCAAAGTCACCTTGCACGGCGCTGGCCACAAACATCAGGCGCGGCTCATTGCTCATCAGGTGGCGCAGGCGCGAGTTGTCCACGTCGCTAGAAAAGGCCTGTGCAATCAGGGCATCAAAGTTTTCGATGCCCACCACCAGCAGGGGCGATTGGATGCGACTTAGAAGCTGAGTCAGGGCCTCTTCCCACAGCTGGCCGGTGTTGTCCACCCGCCAGCGCGATGGCGTGCCTGCGTGTTGTGCAGATGGTTCCAGCAAGCGGCAGATTTCTGCCAGTAACTCATGGGGGGCAAAAATGTTGGGCAACTCTTCGGGCAGCAGCACCAACTGCACCTTGGGCAATGGTTCCTGCTTGAGCGTGACTTGCAACAAGCGCAAAAAGTAAGACTTGCCCGCACCACGTGGCCCAGTGATGAGCCAGTGGCTGATTTGGCCGGGATGCGTGCTGCGCTGCTCCATGATTTGCAACAGCTCGGCCAGCAAGGCGCTGCGGCCGGTGTTCAGAGCCAGCACGGTGGCATCGTTCATCTGGCGTGGGTTGAACCACGGAACGTGGCGTTGCCCCTTCATGCCATGCCCCGGCTGGCGCGCCACCACAAGCGGATCAGGTTCAGGCTGAAGCGCCAGCCAAGGTCTGGCGCATCCACGATGAAGTTGTCGTACTGCAGGCGGCTGAGCACGCGGTGGTAGCCGCTTGGGAGTTGTCGCCCGTCAAGCCGGGTTCCGCTGGCAGCACCTTGGGCCACGGCATCCAGAATCTGCTCGGCGCAGCTCAGCTCAGTACTGGTGTAGTTTTTGGCCAGACGCTCATCAAACTGCTGCAAGAAAGCGCGCCGGACCCCGGGCATGATCTCGTTGGCCAGGCTGTCGCTGCAGGCCTCAAGGTTTTCACAGGTGACCAGAAATCCATGGGCAATCTTGAGCACCTCGGGCACGTAGTCAGGCAAGTTGTCCAACACCAGGGTGATGGCCTCTGGGCTAGCGGCAAAGCGGCCAGCAAGTGTTTCACTCAGGTAGCTTTGCGCCTCAGGGCGGGTAAATGGCAGCACCGGCAGGCGAAACAAGCCCCCCAGCACGGTGTGTGGAATGCTATGCATCGACAGCAGGTTCTCGAAACTGATCGAGCCGCCAATGATGACGCGCAGGCCCGCGTCCCGCAGCGTGCGCAGGCTGGCCAGCATCACCACGATTTCGTTTGGCTCAACGCCTTTCTCCATCAGGTTTTCCAGCATGAACGGCAGTTCATCAATCCCGATGACGGGTGTGTCAGTCGGCCCGCAGGCTTTGATGTGTGCTGCGATCTGGTCGGTCAGCGGCTTCCAGTAGCGCAGCAGTTGCTCTTGCTGGGGCTGCAATTCAATCTCCACCACGTCAGGAATGCTGACTTTGCTGATTTGTTGTCGCACCCAGCGCGACAGGCTGTCTGGGAGCTTGAGTACGCTGCCCAAAGCTGTGCTGAGCTGGTCTTTGAGCGTCACCGGCAAATGATTGAGCAAGGCGGTCAGCAGGTTTTGGTAGAAGCGCGCCAAGTTGTCTTCATCTTGTACATCCAGGTAGCTCACTGCCTGCCCCTGCTGCGCGTAGCGGTACAAGGCTGCCTTCATCAGCGCACTTTTGCCGGTTCTGCGGATGCCGGTTAGCAACACACCGTTGCCCATATCCCATTGAGCCAGGATGCGAGCCATCTCCTTCTCACGGAAGCGGAAACCTGGGAAGTGAAGATGGGTGTAGGGTGATGTTGATGAATTCATAAATACTCATATGAGTTTAAAGTCATATGAATTCTACAGAATTCTTTTGTGTCAATTTCACCAAATGTTGGCGTATTCCCGCTCTTGAGCCTACCCCAGCAGCTGCTCAAACTCCGCCGCAGGCAGGGCTTGGGCGTACAAGAACCCTTGGGCAAAGTCGCAGCCCATGGCTTGCAGCAGGTCGCGCTGCAGCGGGGTTTCTACGCCTTCGGCAATCACCCGCAAGCCCAGTTTGTGCGCCATCACCACAATGGCCTCGCACAGCGCGTGGTCGCTGGTGTGCAGGCCCATGCTGCGCACAAAAGATTGGTCAATTTTTAAAAAATCAATGTCGAGCTGGTTCAGGTAGGCCATGGCCGAGTAGCCGGTGCCAAAGTCGTCTATCGACACCTGAATGCCCGCATCGCGGTAAGCCAGCAGCTCGGTGGTGACCGCTGCGGTGGTGTCAAGCAGCAAGCCTTCGGTGATCTCCAGCACCACCGCGTTGCCACTGAGTTGCTGCGCCTGCATGTGCTCACGCCAATGAAACTGCGCTGCGCCGTTTTGCAGCTGCAGCGGCGACAGGTTCACGCTGATCTGAAAACTGGGGTCGATGCGGGTGCGCCAGGCTTTGGCTTGCGCCGTGGCCTGGGCAAACACCCAGTCGCCCAGGGCGTGGATCAGGCCGCAGTCTTCCGCCACGGGAATGAACTCGGCCGGGCTGACCGCGCCGCGCACCGGGTGCGTCCAGCGCAGCAGGGCTTCGGCTTTGTGAATTTGGCCGCTGGGCAGCTCCACAATGGGCTGGTAGTACAGCTCAAATTGGTGCTCAGTCCACGCCTGGCGCAAGTCTTCTTGCAGGTGCAGGCGGTACATGGCGTCTTGCTGCATGGCGCGGGTGAAGTAGCTAAAACGGTTGCGCCCCGCGTCTTTGGACACATACATGGCCTGGTCGGCGTTTTTCATCAGGTCTTCCAGCTGCAGCGCGTCATCCGGGTAGAGCGTGATGCCAATGCTGGCCGACACATAGCTGGCGCCATGTGCCAGCGCAAAGGGTTGTGCCAAAGCCGCCAAAATGTGCTGTGCCATGCGGTCAATGCCACCGGTGTCGGTGAGCTCGGCCAAGATCACCGTGAACTCGTCGCCGCCAATGCGCGCCACCGTGTCGGACTCGCGGGCGCAGGCGGCAATGCGGGCTGCGGCTTGCTTGAGCAGTTCGTCGCCCGCCGCATGCCCCAGGGTGTCGTTGATTTCCTTGAAGTGATCCAGGTCTATGAACATCAGCGCCAGCTTGAAGTCGCCACGGTGGGCTTTTTTCAGGTCTTGCGCCAGGCGGTTCAAAAACATGCGCCGGTTGGGCAGGTTGGTGAGGGTGTCAAAGTTGGCCTGCGTCCAGACCCGTTCTTCAGAGCGTTTTTTGTCGGTGATGTCGCTGAACAAGCCGACCCGCCGGTGCACGCTGCCATCGGTGTTTAAAAGCGTGTTGATGGTCAGCCACTCGGCATAGATTTCGCCGTCTTTGCGCCGGTTCCAGACTTCACCTTGCCAGCGCCCGGTGGCTTCAATCTGCGCCCACATGTCGCGGTAAAAGCCCTCGCCTTGCTTGCCTGAATGCAAAAAGCGTGGGTCTTTGCCCGCCACCTCCGCCAGGGTGTAGCCGGTCAGGCGGGTAAAGGCGGGGTTGACATCGACGATGCGGTTACCAGCATCTGACAGCACCAGTGCCTCGCTGCTGTTGGCCAGCACGGCAGCGGCCACGCGCAGTTTTTCTTGCGTGGCGCGCTCGGCGGTCACGTCCCGGGCTGTGCCCACCACGCCAATCACTGCGCCGCTTTCGCTGAACAATGGGGCTTTGCGCACATCCAGGTGCAGCAGCTGGCCGCGCACATTGCCAAACTCATCAAACTGCCCGGCCTGACCGCCGGCCAGCGTGACGTCATCGCTGTCTTGGCAGAGTTCGCCAAAGGTGTGCCACTGCGGGTCGTCGGGCTGGCTGGCACGCTGGCGCAGCGCAAAAAACAGGTCGTCTTTGCCCAGCGGCTCGTTGGTGTCTTGCGCCATCAAAAGTTGCTCGCAAATGGCTTTGTTGGCAAACAAGTAGCGTTTGTCCAGGTCTTTGGCCCAGATCATGTCAGGCACGTTGTCGGCTACCAGCCGCAGCAGGGTGTAGAGCGCTTGGGTGCGCTCTTCGCTGGCCTGCAGCGCCTGCTCGGCGTGTTTGCGCTCAGTGATGTCTTCGTACATGCCCAGCACCCCCATCAGCTTTTTGCTGGCGCTGTAAAGAGGCACTTTGGAGGTGCGCAGCCAAATGCTGTCGCCGCTGGGCGTGGTTTGCATCTCTTCAAAGGCCAGGCGGGGCACGCCTGAAGTCATGACCTGGCGGTCATCGGCGTTGTAGGCTTGGGCGTTGGCGGCCCAGCTGAGGTCGGTATCGAGCTTGCCAATCAAGTCTTGGGCGTGGGTCAACCCCGCATCTTGAGCAAACAGCGGGTTGCAGCCCAGGTAGCGCAGCTCGGTGTCTTTCCAGAAAATGCGCATCGGCGAGTGGTCAATCACCGTTTGCAGCAAGGTCAAAGATTCCTGGGTTTTGAGGCGCGACAGGTACAGCTCGGTGATGTCTTTGAAGCACCAAATGCGCCCGGTGTGCGCGCCCATGGGCAAACTTTGGGTAAAGCTGGCAAAAAACCGGCCATCCTTCAGCACCCAGATGCCGCGCGCTTTTTCAGTGCCATTGCCAAGTTCGTCAACGATGTGCAGAAAACCAGAGGGGTCTTGCAGTTCACCCAGCACATGCGCCATCAAATGCCCGTTGCGCGGTTGTGCTTCAAGCTCTGGTGGCACCTGCCACAGTGCCATGAAGCGCGGGTTAACTGTCAGCACCTGGTTGGCTTCGTCCAGCAGCAAGATGCCTTCGTCGGTGGAGTCCAGTGTGGCGCGCAGCAGGGCTTTACTGCGCTGGAGCTCGGCCAGCGCCCGCTTGCGCTCACGCACATCACGCACCGTGCACACGATGTGCGGCACGCCGTGAATCGGGGTGCACACGGCATCTAGCTCGCAGTCAATCTGCTCGTTTGAATGGGTATTGAACGTGACTTCAAGGTTGTCGCAGCGCCCGTTTGCCAGCAGGGCACTGGTCATGCGCTCACGGTCATTCGGGTTCACCCAAATACCCAGACCCAGCGTGGTGCTGCCAATGGCTTGCGCCCGGCTAAAGCCGGCAATGCGCACAAAGGCCTCGTTCACTTCAGTGATCAGGCCGTCTGAGATGCGGCTGATCAGCATCAGCTCGGGGTTGTCGTTGAAGATGATGTCAAGCCGCTCTTTGTTTTCTTTCAGCGCCAGTTCGGTCTGTTTGCGCTGGTGGATGTTGAGCGTGCTGCCCACCGCCAGCACCGCCTCGCCCTGCGCGTTGCGCTGGCTGACCCGCCCCTGGGTGTGCACCCAGCCCCAGCTGCCATCGGCCTGGCGCATGCGGTAGTCAAAACGAAAGTCGGGCGCGCCGGGGCGTTGTGCAGCTTCAAAGCGCTGCAACAGCTGTGGCACGTCATCCGGGTGCACCAGTGCCAGCCAGTCGTTGAAGGTGTTGGCCGCCACGTCCAGCGACAAGCCGAGCCAGGCGCGTCGGCCTTTGTCGTAGCTGAAAGCGCCGCTGGTCAGGTCAAATTCCCAAAAAATCATCTCGGCGGATTCAATGGCCAGAGCCAGGTGGCTTTGGGCGCGTTCAATGCCCTGCTGCAGCTGGCGCTGGTTGTTGGCAGCTATGCGGGCACGCAAACTGCCAGCACCGCTGACCGCCAATGTGGCAATGATCAGCCCAGAGAGTGTGCTGACTTTCATGGAGTCAAGTGACACCCGCCCCAGCAGCATCCAGTCCACCAGTGACACCACCACATTGGTCAACAACACAGTGACGACGATGATGACAGTGTTGAGCTTCCAGTCAGAAATGTGCATCAGGGCTGGCTGTGAAGGGTGGGGCATGGTGGTCAATCCAACTAGATTTCAAGGTTTTTGAAGATCATACGCTGCAGATAAACTGCAGAATTGCGCAGCCTGGTGTTTAAAACCATAGGGTTGACTGACGCGCTACGGGCGGCATTGAGTACATTGGGCATACAAATTGATTTTGCTGGTTGAAACGGTGCCACTCAAAATTTCCCCCTGCAAGATTTGATGACCTCTTTCCTTGCTTTGCAACAACGCCACGTCCTCACTGACCATGCCCACACCCGTTCTCCCCACCCCCCAGCCCTGGCAAACCGTTGCCCCTCACACTGCCGCCTTGGGCGAGTCGCCGTTTTGGCACCCGCTGGAGCACATGCTCTACTGGTTGGACATTGCCAGCTGCCAAGTGTTGCGTGCCAACATTGACATGGGCACCGTCCAAGCCTGGCCGCTGCCCTGTGAGCCGGGTTGCATGGCGCCTGCCGCCAGTGGTGGTTTGGTGCTGGCACTGCGCGACGGCATTTACCGCGCCCGCAGCTGGGGTGGTGCGCTCACTCGCCTGGCCACGCTCGACTACAACCCCGCCCACATGCGCGCCAACGACGGCAAGTGCGACGCACTGGGGCGCTTTTGGGTGGGCACCATCGATGAAACCCGCCAAGCCCATAACGCCGCGCTGTACTGTCTGGATGCTCGCCCCAGCCTGGGCGCACAGCCGCAGGTCAGCTGCAAGATCAGCCCGAGCGCGGGCATGACTACGGCCAACGGCCTGGCCTGGAGCCCCGACCAGCGCACTGTGTACTGGGCCGACACGCCCAGCCACACGGTGTGGGCGTGGGACTTTGACCTGGCCAGTGCCGCCATGACGCAGCAGCGGGTGTTTGCTCACTTTGACCCCAAACCCGTTGGCTGGCAGCCCGAGCCATCAGACGCCTGCAACGGCGGTTACCGCGGTCGTCCTGACGGTGCCACGGTGGATGCGCAAGGCAACTATTGGGTGGCTTTGTTTGAAGGCCGTCGGGTCTGCCAGTTTGCCCCCAGCGGAGAGTTGCTGGCCGAGCTGGCCACCCCGCTGCAATGCCCCACCATGCCGTGTTTGGGCGGTGAAGACTTCAAAACCCTCTACCTCACCAGCGCGCGTCACCACCGCAGCGCGCCCGAGCTGGCGGCCTATCCCTTGAGCGGGCAGGTGCTGGCGCAGCGGGTAGAGGTGGCGGGTTTGCCGGTGGCCATGTTTGTGGATTGATTTGAGTGGCTTATTTGCCCCCTTCTTGCTTGGTGTCTATGGCACGTCTGTGATGGTGGCTCTGGCACGGCGCGGCGGCTGGGTCAGGTGCATGCGGTTTTGGGGGCAAAACACGCGCGGGGCTGAGGCTTCATTTCGCCAGCACCACTTGCGCGCGCCTTTGTCCCCAAAGCCCGGTCACCTGACCCAACCACCACGCCTTATCTGTGTGGTTACCGAGCGGGGTGAAGGGCTACACATGTGGCATCCACAATAAAAATAATAGCTACTTACGCTTGTTATACGTGGTCTACAGGCTTATTTCTTATAAATTGTCGAGTTCAAGCACCGTGAGGCAGGGTGATTGGGTCAGGGGACCGGGCTACTGCGTGAAATGCGCGCGAAAAAGGTATTTGCGTACCAAGGTCGTCAGCCTCGCGCGTGCTTTCACCCCAAAACCGCATGCCCCTGACCCAGTCGCCCTGCCGGGTTTCACCCAGAACACTCCCCCGCCAAACCGCTCTGACTGGCCACCAGTTCACCCAAAGGCAAGAGCACCATGCCGATTGACCTTCAATAAGCCATATTTGTCCAGGACAAACTCCTACACGTTTTCAATGCAACCCATATTGAGGGAAAGGTTAATTCCATAGACCAAAGCCGCACTTTTGTGAGCGCACCCACTGCCAAAGCGGTATTCGACTAAATTAATCGGGTATTTGAATCACTTGGCTCAGTGCCAACTTCTCTGACGCACCTCATGAAAATTGCAATCGTTGGCTCTGGCATTTCGGGTTTGGCTGTGGCGCACCAGCTGCGTGGGCAGGCCGACCTCACACTGTTTGAGGCGGGCAGCTATTTTGGCGGCCACACCCACACGGTTGACATCACCCTGCCCACCGCACAGGGGCCGGTCACGCATGGCGTGGACACCGGTTTTTTGGTCTTCAACGAGCGCACCTACCCCAAGTTGATCGCATTGTTTGAGCAACTGCAGGTGGCTACAGCCAAGTCTGACATGTCGTTTTCAGTGCAAACCCCGGGTGCGCACCCCGGCCAATCGTTGGAGTGGAGCGGCACCTCGCTCAACACCGTGTTTGCCCAGCGTGGCAACCTCATCAAACCTGATTTTTGGCGCATGCTGCGCGACCTGCTGCGCTTCAATGCGCTGGCCACCCAGCTGGCAGAGCAGGGGCAAGACGCGCAGTTGACCCAGCCACTGGCGCAATTTTTGGCCGCGCACCATTTTTCTGAAGCGTTTAGCAACTGGTATTTGCTGCCCATGCTGGGCTGCATCTGGAGCTGCCCGGTTGAACAAATGCTGCAGTTCCCGGTGGCCACCATGATCCGGTTTTGCCACAACCACGGCCTGATTCAAGTCACGAATCGGCCACAGTGGTGGACCGTGGTGGGCGGTGCCAAACACTATGTGAACCACATCGTTGCCCAGGTGCCAGACAGACGGCTCAACAGCCCGGTGCAGCGCATTGAGCGCGACCACGAGGGCGTGACGCTGTGGGTCAACGGCCAATCTGAGCGCTTTGACAAAGTGGTGCTGGCCTGCCACGCGCCCCAAGCCCTGGCGCTGTTGGCGCAACCCAGTGCGCAAGAACGCATCACCCTGGGAGCCCTGCGCACTCAGTCCAACCGTGCCGTGCTGCACACCGATGCCTCGGTGTTGCCGCGCCACCCACGCGCCTGGGCGGCCTGGAACTACCAGCGTCTGGCGCACCCGGTGGGCGTGGCTGGCGCGCAGCCACAGGGTGCGCCAGTGTGCTTGCACTACTTGCTCAACCGCCTGCAGCCGCTGCCGTTTGCGCAGCCGGTGCTGGTGTCTTTGAACCCGCTCACGCCGATAGACCCAGCGCGGGTGTTGGGCGAATTTGACTACGCCCACCCGGTGTTTGACCTGGCCGCCATTGCCGCCCAGCGCCATGTGGGTGCGCTGCAAGGCCAGCAGCACAGCTACTTTTGTGGTGCTTGGACGGGTTACGGTTTTCACGAAGACGGCTTGGCCTCAGGGCTGGCAGTGGCACAACTTTTAAGGCCTCAATAATTTATGAAAAATTGGCCTCTAGCGCTTATGAAATGTGCGCAAGTAGCTATATATTTTATAGCTCATGGCGACTCGACTTTGGCACTGGTGCGGGTCAATCAGCTTCGGGTAACCCCATGAAAGCTGCAGCTGGAACCCCTTTTGTGCACCCACCGTTGATCGGGTTTGGCCAGGTGCGCCACACCCGTCTGAAGCCGGTGCACCACGCCTTTGTGTATGGCACCTACTTTTTGCTGCTGCCCATGCGCAGTTTGCAGCGCACGCCAGCGCCGACTTTGGCGCGCAACCGCTGGGCACCCTTGAGCTTTGCCGATGCCGACCATGGTGATGGCCGCGGCGCAGAACAAGGTGGCGCACTGGCTTGGCTCGACGCCTTGCTGCAGACCGAAGGCATCACCGATGCGCAGGGCGAGGTCTGGCTGCACACCTACCCACGGGTGTGGGGCTTCACCTTCAAACCGGTCAGTTTTTGGTATTGCCACCATGCCGACGGCCACCTGCGCGCGGTGCTGGTGGAGGTCAACAACACCTTTGGCGAGCGCCATTGCTACCTGCTGGACGCGCCGCAATTTGGCGTGGAGCAGCGTGCCCGCAAGGTCTTTCATGTGTCGCCGTTTTGCCCGGTTGAAGGCGGTTACCGCTTTCGCTTCATGCTCACGCCAGACCTGAGCCGCACCCTGGCACGGGTCGACTTTGATGACCCGACCGGGCCGTTGATCCAAACCAGCGTCAGCGGTGCGCTGCAACCGCTGACCGCACAAAGCACCCGCCACGCGCTGCTGCGCTACCCGCTCATGACGCTGGCGGTGGTGCTGCGCATCCATTGGCAAGCGGCCAAATTGTTCGTCAAAAAAGCCCCGTTTTTCCGCAAACCCACGCCACCCATTTCATTCACCACCCGATAACGCCCACCCATGAACAGCACCTCAAGCACAACAAATGCAGCCGCATTTACCCTGTCGCCTGATGCCCCGGCGTCTGCCCGCGCTGTGCTCAAACTGCTCCGCCGTCTGCGCCACGGCAGCCTGACCCTGCAATTGCCCGACGGCCGCATGCAGCGCTTTGGCCAGCAAACCCTGCCCCATGCCACCTTGGTGCTGCACAGCTGGCAGCCCTGCAGCGCGGCACTCAAGTCGGGTGACATTGGCTTTGCCGAGAGCTTTATTGCCGGCCACTGGAGCACCCCCAATTTGACTGAGCTGCTGCGCGTGCTGGTCAAAAACCGTGCCGAGGTGCAAGACGTGATCTACGGCAGCTGGCTGGGTCAATTGGCCTACCGCGTCAAACACTGGCTCAACCGCAACACCCGTGCCAACAGCCAGAAAAACATCCATGCCCATTACGACTTGGGCAACGATTTTTACCGCCTGTGGCTTGATGACAGCATGAACTACTCGGCCGCCTTGTTTGACGGCAACCTGCAGCAGCCCATGGCCCAAGCCCAAGCCGCCAAAGTGCGCCGCGCCTTGACCGAGGCTGGTGTCAAAGCTGGCGACCGGGTGCTTGAAATAGGCTGTGGCTGGGGTGCGCTGGCTGAAATGGCGTGCACCGAGTTTGGCGCCAGTGTGACGGGCGTCACGCTCAGCACCGAGCAACTGGCCTACGCCCAAGACCGCTTGCAGCGGCTGGGTGTGTCGCCCGCCCAAGCCGACCTGCGCTTGCAAGACTACCGCGACATTCATGACGCGCCGTTTGATGCCATCTGCTCGATTGAAATGCTCGAAGCCGTGGGGCGCGACTACTGGCCCACCTACTTTGCCCGCCTGGCACAGTTGCTCAAACCTGGTGGCCTGGCCTGTGTGCAAACCATTGTGATTGACGACTTGCTGTTTGAGCGCTATGTGCACAGCACCGACTTCATTCAGCAATACATCTTTCCCGGTGGCTGCCTGCCATGCCCGCGTGAGCTGCGGGCGCAGGCACAAGCGGTGGGGCTGGAGCTGGTGACCGAGCACGCCTTTGGCCATGACTACGCCGAAACCCTGAAACGCTGGCGCGAGCGCTTTTTGGCGCAGCGCGAAGCCGTGTTGCACAGCGGCTTTGACGAACGCTTCATGCGCATTTGGGAGTTTTACCTGGCCTACTGCGAAGCCGCGTTCATGGAAAACAACATTGACGTGGTGCAGGTCACCCTGCGCAAACGCGCCTGACAGTCACACTATTGCCATGGCCGTCACCACGCAAGTCACCCCGGCATGACCACAGCCATGCACACGTCAGCCCAGGCGTTTGATTGGCGGGCCGGCTGGCGCTATGGCCTGATGGGGCTGCCGCTGGCGTTTGTGGCGCTGCCGCTGTATGTGCTGCTGCCCAACCACTACGCCCGTGAGTTTGGTTTGAGCCTGGCCAGCTTGGGTGCGCTGCTGTTGGCCGTGCGCCTGTTTGACGCGGTGATTGACCCCTGGCTGGGGCGCTGGAGCGACCGCTTGTTTGCCCACTCACCCGCCGCTGTGTTGCGCTGGGGCGCGCTGGCGGCGGCGGCGCTGTGCGCAGGGTTTGCGCTGATGTTTTTCCCGCCTGCGGAGGTGACGGCGGCAAACACCCGCTTCTTGGTCTGGCTGGGCTTGAGTTTGCTGCTGACCACCGTGGCCTACAGCGCCTTGAGCATCTTGCACCAAGCCTGGGGCGCGCGCTTGGGCGGCAATGAGGCCAAACGCAGCCGGGTGGTGGCCTGGCGTGAGGGGCTTGGTTTAGCAGGTGTGGTTTTGGCATCCATTTTGCCTCTGGCCGTTGGTATACCTGCTGCAGTAGCTATTTTATGGATAGCTAGCATGGTTGCCTGGCTGGCCTGGTGCAGCGCGCCGGTGCCACTGCGGCAAGCTGCCAGCCTGGCCACGGGCGCGTGGCGTGGTGCCAGTGGGCTGTGGCTGCCCTGGTCGCGCCCGGGTTTTCGGGCGCTGATGGCGGTGTTCTTGGTCAACGGCATCGCCAGTGCTGTGCCTGCCACGCTGATTTTGTTTTTTGTGCAAGACCGCTTGCAAGCACCCGCGGCCATGGTGCCGCTGTTTTTAGGCGGCTACTTTGTCTGTGCAGCTCTGGCGTTGCCGCTGTGGCTGAAGGTGGTGGGGCGCATCGGGTTGTCGCGCACCTGGGGGCTGGGCATGGCGCTGGCGCTGGCGGTGTTTGGCTTTGCTGCGCAGCTTGGCGCTGGTGACAACCTGGCCTTTGGCGTGGTGTGTGCCTTAAGCGGCGTGGCCATGGGCACCGACCTGGCTTTACCCGCCGCCCTGCTCAATGGCCAGATTGAAGTCCATGGCGACCGCGGCCAGTCAGAGGGCGCCTATTTGGGCTGGTGGGCTTTTGCCTCCAAACTCAATCTGGCGTTGGCCGCTGGTCTGGCACTGCCTTTGCTGGGGGTGTTTGGCTACGCCCCCGGCGCACGCGATGCGCAAGCCCTTGCCACCCTGACCTGGGCTTATTGCCTGCTACCGTGCGCGTTGAAAACCTTGGCTCTCGCGCTTCTTTACGCCACCTTGATTCGGAAAACACCATGAAAAGACGACTGCTTTTGGGCGCTGCAGCGGCCTCCACCCTGGCCTTGGGCGGGTGTGCCTCGCAGCAAATAGATGGCTACGCCAGCGAGCAACCCACGCTAGACCTGCGCAGCTATTTCAACGGCACGCTCGATGCCTACGGCATCTTCACCGACCGTTCGGGTCAGGTGGTGAAACGCTTTACGGTGCTGATGCAATGCAGCTGGAGCGGTGACGACGGCGTGCTGGACGAGGCCTTCAGCTACTCAGACGGCAGCACCCAGCGGCGCGTCTGGCGCCTGAAAAAGCTGCCCGATGGCCACTACACCGGCCAAGCCGACGACGTGGTGGGCACGGCGCTGGGCACCAGCCGGGGCAATGCGTTGAACTGGCGCTACACCCTGGCGCTGCCGGTGGATGGCCGGGTGTTTGAGGTGCAGTTTGACGATTGGATGTACCTGATGACGCCCACGGTGATGCTGAACAAGGCGCGCATGAGCAAGTTTGGCGTCTACCTGGGCGAGGTCACCTTGTCGTTCACCCGTCGTGCGGCCTCGTAGATATATAAAAAAACAGGCTCTAGAGCTTATCAATAAAGCGCAAGCAGCTATAAATTTAGTACCAATCAGATGGCCTTTTTAAAACCCCTCAACCCCCGCTTGACCGACTGGCGCGGTAAAACCGTGTGGCTGGTCGGCGCGTCCAGCGGCATTGGCGCAGCCACCGCGCACGCGCTGCATGGCTTGGGTGCCAAGGTGGTGGTGTCGGCACGCCAAACCGCGTTGCTCGATGCCTTTGTGCTTGCCCATCCGGGCAGCCTTGCCCTTGGGCTGGACGTGACGGACGCTGTTGCCGTGAAAGACGCTGTCAATGCGTTGCAGGCGCGCGGGGGGCTGGACGTGGTGGTGTACTGCGCTGGTCATTACCAGGCCATGCGCGCCAATGCGCTGAACCTGGCCGACATGCAACGCCATGTGGACGTGAACTACAGCGGTGCGCTGCATGTGTTAGACGCGGTGCTGCCCGCCATGCTGGCACGCGGCACCGGGCACATCAGCCTGGTGGGCAGCGTGGCGGGGTTTGGCGGCTTGCCTCACAGCCTGGCTTACGGGCCCACCAAAGCGGCGCTGATCAACCTGGCCGAGGCGCTGTACCTGGATTTGCATCCCCAAGGGCTGGGCGTGTCCATCCTCAACCCCGGTTTTGTGAAAACGCCGCTCACGGCGGGCAACACCTTTGCCATGCCCGCGCTGCTTACGCCAGAGCAAGCGGCACAGGCCATCCTCAAAGGCTGGGCGCAGGGCGCGTTTGAGGTGCATTTTCCCAAGCGCTTCACGCTGTGGCTCAAAGCCCTGCGCCTGCTACCCTACCGGGCTTATTTCTACTTGGTTGAACCCAGATAGTCCATTAGGATTTTCAAAAGAAAAGTGGTGCAAACCTCCCAGTGCAGATTTCTAATGGATACCATTAGAAATTCCGTTTGAAATCATACGGTTATCCAACAGTCTGGAGGTG
>NZ_JAQURE010000012.1 GCF_028715765.1 Rhodoferax sp. | reverse complement strand
TCACCTCCAGACTGTTGGATAACCGTATGATTTCAAACGGAATTTCTAATGGTATCCATTAGAAATCTGCACTGGGAGGTTTGCACCACTTTTCTTTTGAAAATCCTAATGGACTATCTGGGATGAATTCAACATCATTCTGAAACACAACGACAGCCTGCTTTGGATCGATTTGGCCGCGCAGCGCGTGATTGACACCATGGCCAGGCCATTTGAGCTCAACGGTAACTCGGTCTACATGGGTGCCAGCATCGGCATTTCGCTCTACCCCAACGATGGCAGCGATGCAGACACCTTACTCAGCAGCGCTGCGGCCGCCCTGCACCAAGCCAAGCTGCGGGGACGAGGCATGCTGCAGTTTTTCTCCTCGGAAATGACCAGCCGCTCCAAACAACGCCTGACGCTGGAGGCCGCCCTGCGCCGCTCAGTCGAGCGCCAGGAGCTGCGGCTGTATTACCAACCTCAGGTCGACCTGATCAGCGGCCAGATTGTGGGCGTGGAGGCACTGGTGCGTTGGCAGCATCCTGAGCGTGGCCTGATACCCCCGGGAGAATTCATACCTCTGGCGGAAGAAAGTGGTTTTGTGGTGACCTTGGGTGACTGGGTGCTGCGCACTGCCTGTCGACAAATCAAGGCATGGGCGACTTTAGAACTGCCGCTGCGCCAGGTGGCTGTCAATGTGTCTGCCGTTCAATTGAGCCGCGGACACTTGGTTGCATCCGTCAAAGAGGCTCTCGAAGAAACCGGCATTGCACCCAACCTGCTGGAACTGGAAATCACCGAAAGCAGCGTCATGCTGGATCGCGAAAAATCGTTTGAAACACTCGCCCAGCTCAAAGCACTCGGTGTGAGCCTGTCCATTGACGACTTTGGCACGGGGTATTCATCGCTGGCCTACCTGCAGCAACTCGAAGTCAACAAGCTCAAGATTGACATCGCCTTCGTGCGCGACATGACCACCAACAGCAACAACGCCTCCATCATCAAGGCGGTGATCGCACTCGGCCATAGCCTGGGGCTGGAAATCATTGCCGAAGGGGTGGAAACACCGGGTCAAGCGCGCCAACTGCGCGCACTGCGATGCGATGTCATACAGGGCTACCTGGTCAGCAAACCTATCCCCGGTGTAGACATGACACAGCTCATGAGCACGTTTCCTGCCATGGACATCCCAGTGGACAACCAGGCTCTCAACACCCTGCTGGTGGTGGACGATGAACCAAGCATGCTGACCTCGCTGACACGCCTGCTGCGCAATGAAAACTACCGCATTCTCAGTGCCACCAGCGCAGAAGAAGCCCTGGCCTTGCTGGCACTGCACCCAGTGGGCGTCATTCTGACCGACCAGCGCATGACGGGCATGACCGGTATCGAGCTGCTGGCTCGTGCCCGCAAGATGCACCCCAAAGTGGTTCGCATGGTGCTGTCTGGCTACACCGGTTTGGACAGCCTGACCGAGGCCATTAACCGTGGCGAGATCTACAAGTTTTTTACCAAACCCTGGAACGACGCCGAGTTGATCGAGTCAGTGCGCGAGGCGTTTGCGCACTATGCTGAAAAGATTGATGTCGCTTTGTCTTAGGAGTCGCGATTGGCCTGCAGCATGTGGACGGCGAAAACATCAAAGCTTCAGCCCCAGCCCTGACAGATAGGTGCGAATGGCTGTCTTTGACACCCATACCAGCTTGAAGACACCTGGGTTCAGCACCCAGGTTTGAATCAACCCAACCATCAGCGCATGCAGGCCATGGGCTGCCACAGTGGGTGACATCGACAGCGTCACCCCGCGCCGCGCGGCAGCTTCCTCCAGGCTGCGCTGCATTTGCTGCGTGCCATCCAGGTAACACTGCACGTGCCGCGCCTTGACAGCCAGCAACTCGTCAACGTATTCCACCTTCAACGTGGCCACTTCAAAAATGGCTCGGGTGCGTGCATCGGATTCAATGCTGTGCAGCGTCTGCAGCATCGCCCGTTCCAACTCGGCCAGCGGGTCTTGCGCCGCGTCATGCCCCAGTTGCTGCATGGTTTGCTCCATTGGCAAAATGGCACTGTCCATCATGGCGTTGAACAGCTCGGCCTTGTTCTTGAAGTGCCAATAAATGGCGCCACGCGTCACCCCGGCCGCTTGCGCAATGTCTTGCAGCGAGGTTCGCGACACCCCTTTTTCAGCGAACACACGCTGTGCCGCCTCCAGCAACTGATGGCGGGTTTCTTCAGCATCTTCTTTGGTTCGACGGGCCACGGTGGTAACTTCTTTCATGAAATGAGCAACTTACATTCATGATTGTATGTATACTTTAAAAAATAACCAATCACTTTCCCGCCCTGCTGACGCCCTCTCCTGGGCTTTTTTCTTTTCCAGGAACCACGCCATGTTGCACTCCAGCAAATTTTTTGCTCACACCCACCTCATATCCAATGCGCCGCACAAAAAAATCCTGGCGCCCATAGCGCTGGTTTCTATCCTCTTTTTGACGGCTTGCGGCCAAGGCAATCCGCCCGCAGCAGGCACCGGTGGCTCAGGCGGTGCAGGTGGCAAGCCACCACCCGCCCAGGTCGGTGTGGTCACGGTGGTGCCCGGCGCTGTGGGCCTGGTCACTGAGCTACCGGGTCGCCTAGAAGCCTCGCGCGTGGCGCAAGTGCGCGCCCGCACCGCTGGCATTTTGCAAAAACGCCTGTTTGTCGAAGGCAGCCAAGTGGTGGCTGGGCAAACTCTTTTCAGTATCGACGCCAGCCCGTTTGAAGCAGCGCTTGCGAGCGCGCTGGCCGGTGTCGCCAAAGCCGAAGCCAATGTGATGCAAACCACGGCGCAGGCCGAGCGCTTCAAGCCACTGATTGAAGCCAAAGCCATCAGCCAGCAAGAATTTGTCAACGCCCAAGCGGCTCAAAAGCTGGCCGAGGCCGACTTGGCCGTGGCTCGTGCCGCGGCTCAAACGGCGCGCATCAACCTGGGCTACGCCAACGTCACCGCCCCCATCTCAGGGCGCATTGGCCGTGCATTGGTCACTGAAGGCGCGTTGGTGGGGCAAGCCGAAGTGACCCAGCTGGCGGTCATTCAGCAAACCCACCCGATGTTCATCAACTTCACCCAGTCTGCCGCCGAGGTCATGAAACTGCGCCAAGCGCTTGAAGCTGGTCAGCTCAAACGCGCGGGCAACCAAGCCGCCAGCGTGCGCGTGGTGCTGGAAGACGGTGCTGAATACGCCCTGCCCGGCAAATTGCTGTTTGCTGACCCCACGGTCGACGCCACCAGCGGCCAAATCACCCTGCGTGCCGAAGTGCCCAACCCCAAAGGCGAGCTGTTGCCCGGCCTGTTTGTGCGCGTGCGGCTGGAGCAAGCGCAAGCCCAAAACGCCATCACCCTGCCCCAGCAAGCTGTGACCCGCTCAGCCCAGGGCGACAGCGTGATGGTGGTGGCCGCTGACGGCAAGGTCAGCCCGCGCCCAGTCACCGTGGGTGGCGCACAGCGCGGGCAGTGGGTCATTTTGAGTGGCCTGCAAGCCGGTGAGCAAGTCATGGTGGACGGCTTCCAAAAACTGCGCGGTGGCGCGCCCGTGAAAGCCGTGCCGTGGCAGCCGGGTGGCGCCAAAGCCCCAGCTGCTGCATCGTCTGGCCCGGCCGCTGGCTCTTCTGCTGCGGCCAGCGCGGCACGCTGAAAAGGCCACACCATGTCGAAATTTTTCATAGACCGCCCGATCTTTGCCTGGGTCATTGCGCTGTTCATCACCGTCATGGGCGCGGTGGCCATCACCCAACTGCCGATTGCGCAATACCCGCCGGTGGCACCGCCGTCTATCGTCATCTCGGCCACCTACCCCGGCGCTTCTGCGCAAACCCTGGAAGACAGCGTGCTCTCCATCGTCGAGCAAGAAATGAACGGCTCACCGGGGCTGATCTACATGGAGTCGGTGGCGCAAGCCAATGGCACCGGCACCATTACCCTGAGTTTTCAGCCGGGCACCAACCCCGATTTGGCACAAGTGGACGTGCAAAACCGCTTGAGCCGCGCCACGCCACGCCTGCCCTCGGCAGTGACGCAGCAAGGCGTGCGGGTCGACAAGGCACGCAGCAACTTTTTGCTGTTTGCCATTCTCTCCAGCAACGACCCCAAGCTCGACCCGGTGGCGCTGGGCGACTACGCCTCGCGCAGCATCTTGCCTGAAATTCAGCGCATCAGCGGGGTAGGCCAGGCGCAGCTGTTTGGCACCGAGCGCGCCATGCGCGTCTGGGTCGACCCTGCCAAACTGCAAAGCTACAACCTGTCAGCGGCCGATGTCACCACCGCCATCCGCTTGCAAAACGCACAAGTCTCAGCGGGTGAAATTGGCAGCTTGCCCAATGTAGCTGGCCAAGGCATTGCAGCCACCGTGGTGGTCAACGGGCAATTGGGCAGCGTAGCCGAATTTGGCCAAGTGGTGCTGCGCGCCAACACCGACGGCTCGGCCGTGCGCTTGAAAGACGTGGCGCGCATTGAACTCGGTGCCCAGTCCTATGCCACCTCGGCGCGGCTCAACGGCAAGCCCTCTACCGGCATTGGCGTGCAGCTGGCCCCCAGCGGCAACGCCCTGGCCACCGCCAAAGCGGTGCGGGCGCGCATGACCGAGCTGGAAAAATTCTTTCCCAAAGGCATGACCTGGGCCATTCCCTACGACAGCTCGCGCTTCATTGAAACCTCTTTGCGTCAGGTCGCCGAGACACTGCTGGAAGCTGTTCTGCTGGTGTTTTTGGTGATGTTTTTGTTCATGCAAGACTGGCGCTACACGCTCATTCCCACGCTGGTGGTGCCGGTGGCCTTGCTGGGCACCTTTGCCACACTGCTGGCTCTGGGCTACTCCATCAACGTGCTGACCATGTTTGCCATGGTGCTGGTGATCGGCATTGTGGTGGACGACGCCATTGTGGTGGTGGAAAACGTTGAGCGCATCATGAGCGAAGAAGGCCTGCCACCGCTGGCGGCCACGCGCAAAGCCATGGGGCAGATTCAGGGCGCCATTGTGGGCGTGACGGTGGTGCTGGTCTCGGTGTTTGTGCCGCTGGCGTTTTTCAGCGGCTCCATTGGCAACATCTATCGCCAGTTTGCCACCGTGATGGGCGTGGCAATTGCGTTCTCGGCCTTCTTGGCCTTGTCACTCACACCGGCCTTGTGCGCCACCTTGCTCAAGCCCGTAGAAGCGGGTCACCACCACGCCAAGTCTGGCTTTTTTGGCTGGTTCAACCGCGGTTTTGCCAAAACGGCCAAGGGCTATGAAGGTGGGATCGCCAAGCTGTTACCCAAGGCGGGGCGCTACATGGTGATTTACTTGGCCATTTTGGCCGGCGCGGCCTGGATGTACCAACGCCTGCCCACCTCATTTTTGCCCAGCGAAGACCAAGGCACCATGCTGGTCAACGTGCAACTGCCCCCCGGCGCCACGCGCGAACGCACGCTGGCCGTGATGCAGCAGGTAGAGGGCTTCATGCTCAAACAGCCCGAGGTGCAAGGCATGGTCAGCGTGCTGGGCTTTAGCTTCTCGGGCCAGGGGCAAAACGCCGCGCTGGCATTTGTCACCCTGAAAGACTGGGCCGAACGCCCGGGCCCCGGCAGTTCAGCCCAAGCCCTGGCGGGGCGTGCTTTTGGTGCGCTGATGGGCGTGCGCGATGCTTTCATCTTCCCCTTGAGCCCACCGCCCATTCCAGAGCTGGGCTCTTCGTCTGGCTTTGCCCTGCGCCTGCAAGACCGGGCCGGCTTGGGACACGCGGCCTTGCTCGGGGCACGCAACCAACTGCTGGGCATGGCCAGCCAAAGCAAAGTCCTGGCGCAAGTGCGCCCCGATGGCCTGGAAGACGCACCCCAGCTGCAAGTCGACATTGACCGCGACAAAGCCAGCGCCTTGGGTGTGGGGTTTGACACCATCAATGCCACCCTCTCCACCGCCTTGGGCTCCAGCTATGCCAATGATTTCCCCAACGCCGGGCGCTTGCAGCGCGTGGTGGTGCAAGCCGATGCCCCGGCACGCATGCAGCCCGATGACTTGCTGAAACTCTTCGTGGCCAACAAAACCGGCCAAATGGTGCCCTTCGCAAGCTTTGCCAGCACCCGCTGGGTCAGTGGTGCCATGCAAACCGTGCGCTACAACGGCTACCCGGCCATGCGCATCAGCGGCAGTGCCGCGCCTGGCTACAGCACCGGCGCAGCGCTGGCCGAAATAGAAACCCTGGCGCGCCAACTGCCACCGGGCTTTGGCTTTGAGTGGACCGGCACCTCGCGCGAGGAAAAATTGGCGGGCTCACAAGCCCTCATCCTGTACGGCTTTGCCATCTTGTCGGTATTTTTGTGCCTGGCCGCGCTGTACGAGAGCTGGAGCATTCCGCTGGCAGTCATTCTGGTGGTGCCGCTGGGCGTGCTGGGCGTGATTGTGGCCACGCTGTTACGGGCTTACGCCAACGACGTGTACTTTCAGGTCGGCCTGATCACCATCATTGGCCTATCAGCCAAAAACGCCATTTTGATCATTGAGTTTGCCAAAGACCTGCAAGCCCAAGGCAAGAGCGTGGTGGCTGCCGCGTTGGAAGCGGCGCACCTGCGGTTCAGGCCGATTTTGATGACCTCGCTGGCCTTCACGCTGGGCGTGCTGCCACTGGCCCTGGCCAGCGGCGCCGGCTCGGCCAGCCAGCGCGCCATTGGCACCGGGGTGATTGGTGGCATCTTGACCGGCACCACGCTGGCAGTGGTGTTTGTGCCCATCTTCTTTGTGGTGGTGCGCAGCCTGTTCAAAGACAGTGCCCGCCAACAAGCCGTCCACGCCGAACAAGCCGCTCACATGGGAGTGCACGGCCATGACTAAATTTGGTGAACACAACGCCAGCCCGAGCCGTGCAACCGTTCGCCTGGCGCGGGTTGGGGCGCATTTACAACCTGGCGCTGCTTTGACCCGCGCCGCACAATACACTGCATTTCATGGTAAAAAATTTATGCTTTTTAGGCCTCTAGCGCTTACGCTGACTGCTTTAGCAGCTATGCTTTTTACATCTTCTTGCAGCCAGTTTCCCACCGACAACGCCCCTGCCAAGGCAGACGCACAAGCGGTTGCGGCGCAGTGGCCTGAGTCGGCGCAAGCCAGCCCGCAAGCCACTCCCCAGCTCCGCCTTGCACCAGCGCCGCAAGGCGGAACACTCGATTGGCAGACCTATTTCACTGACCCCACCTTGCGCCAGTTGCTAGAAACCGCCCTGCAGCACAACCGCGACCTGCGCCTGGCCACGCTGGGCACGCTGCAAGCGCAAGCACAGCTGGGCTTGCGCCAAGCCGACCAGTGGCCTACGGTCAACGCCAGTGTGAGCGGCTCGCGCAGCCCCAGCAGCGCAGGCAGCATCAACAGCGCATATACGGGCGGGCTGCTGGTCACGGCCTACGAGCTGGACTTTTTTGGCCGGGTCAACAGCCTCAAAGCGCAGGCCTTGGCGCAGTATTTGGCCAGCACCGAAGCGGCGCACACCGCACGCATCAGTTTGCTGGCCACAGTGGCACAAAGCTGGCTGGCCTTGCTGGCTGACGAAGAGCTGCTGGGTGTGACCCGCCAGACGCTCGACACCCGGGCGCAGTCGCTCAAGCTGATTGAGCTTAAATTCCAGCACGGTGCCGCTTCAGAGCTAGACCGCCAGCTGGCGCAAACCCTGCTAGAGGCCACCCGTGTGACACACGCCCAGCAAATCCGCCAGCGCGCCCTGGACGAAAACACCCTGGTGCTGCTGCTGGGTCAAGCCCTGCCCGCGCCCGCCCAACAAGCGCTGGCCGCAGCTGCAGCTTCACCGGCCAGTGCACCGGCCATGGCCGCACCCGCTGCGGGTGGCGTCACGGCTTTGGCTTTGGGCGCAACCCGTTTGAGCCAACTGCAGCTGGCTGAACTGCCCCCAGGCTTGCCCTCTGCCGTGCTGACCCGCCGCCCCGACATTCGCCAGGCCGAGCTGCTGCTCCAAGCCAGCCACGCCAACATTGACGCCGCCCGGGCGGCATTTTTCCCGCGCATCAGCCTGACCGCTGGGGTGGGTTCGGCCAGCAGCGCGCTGGCCAATTTGTTCACCGCGGGCTCTTGGGGCTGGACCCTGGCTCCCCAGCTGGTGCTGCCCATTTTTGATGCCGGGCGCAACCAGTCCAACCTGCAAGCCGCCCAAGTAGCGCGCGACGTGGCCTTGGCCCAGTACGACAAAGCCATTCAAACCGCGTTCCGCGAAGTGGCCGATGCGCTGGCCAGCCGCGCCAGCCTGGCCCAGCAAGTGCAAGCCAGCCAAGCCCTGCTGGCTGCCGAAACCCAGCGCCATGCCTTGACCCAACTGCGCCTGACCCACGGCGCCGCCAGCCAGCTCGACGCCCTGGACGCCCAGCGCAGCCTGTTTGCCGCCCAGCAAAGCGCCGTGCAAAGCCGCCTGGCGTATCTGCAAAACCAGGTGCAGCTGTTCAAGGTGATCGGTGGTGGCGCCAGCCCGGCCCACTGATGCGTCAGGTGTTGCACCCGCAGAGACGGGCAGGTTAAATCTGCGTCTGCCTCACAATGGCCTTGGAACTTTTTTCACTCAAAGCTGCTCCAAAGCGGGTGTTCAGAGTCAAGCCACATGAATCACTTTTACATTCCAACTGATTGCGCACGGATGCCCACCCACCCAGCACCACAAACCAAGCCGCACCACCGCGCGCAGCCGACCCAGCTGGCCTTGAGCCTGCTGCTGGCGGGTAGCCTGCTGGCAGGGTGCGCCTCAGCGCCGCTGGCTGATGCCAACACCACCGCCGCTGAAGACCCTGCCGCCACGCACACCAGCATGACTTGGTGGCGAGACTTTCAAGACCCGCTGTTGGCAGACCTGATCACCCAAGCCCTGCAGGCCAACGCCAACATTGCATCTGCCCAGGCCGCCCTGTTGCAAGCGCGCGCGGTGCGCGACGTTCAGCTGGCCGCCACCCGCCCCCAGCTCACAGTCACCGGTTCTGCACAACGCAGCACGTCTGACAACACCCCTGCCAGCATCAGCTTCCGAAGCGGGCTTGATGCCAGCTGGGAGCTTGACGTGTTTGACGCCAAGCAAAGCAATGTAGCCAACCGCGAGGCCGACCTGGTCGCCGCCCGCGCCAGCCTGCGCGACGTGCAGCTGAGCATGACCGCCGAAGTGGCGCTGGCCTACATCCAGCTGCGCGGCTTGCAGTCGCAGCTGGGCATAGCGCAAACCAACCTGGCCAGCCAGTCTGAAACCCTGCAAATCACCCAGTGGCGCGCCCAGGCCGGGCTGGTGACCTCGCTCGAAGTGGAGCAAGCGCAAACCGCCGTGTCGCAAACTGCGGCGCAAATCCCCCTGCTGCAAAGCAACCTGGCCAAAGCCCGCCACAGCCTGGCCACCCTCACCGGCCAGCGCCCGCAGGCGCTTGATGCCCAGCTGCAAACCCCGGCGGCCATTCCCCAGGTAGCGGGGACGCTGGCAGACGTGATCCCGGCCGACAGCCTGCGCCAGCGTGCCGATGTGCGCGCGGCTGAGGCGCGCATCACCGCCGCCATGGCCGCGCTCAACGCCGCCGACGCCGCACGCAAACCCAGCTTTCGCCTGGGTGGCTCGGTTGGCTTGACGGCGCTGACCCTGACCGGGTTGAGCAACGGCGCAGCTCTGGCCAGCCAGGTGCTGGCCAGCATTTCAGCCCCCCTGTTGGACGGCGGTGCGGCCAACGCCCAGGTCAAGGTGCAAGAAGCCGTGTTGCAGCAAACCCGCGCCGCTTACCAAAACACCCTGTTGACCGCGCTCAAAGAAGTGCAAGACGCGGTGGTGGCGCAGCACAACGACCGCACCCGTCTGGGTCATTTGCAACAAGCGGCCAGCGCCGCACACAACGCCGCCCTGCTGGCGCAAAACCGTTACAACAGTGGTTTGGTGGACTTTCAAACCGTGCTGCAAACCCAGCGCACGCTCTTGAGCGCCCAAGACAGCCTGGCCAGCCTGCAAGCCGAGCTCAGCAACGACCATGTGCGCCTGGTCAAAGCCATGGGCGGGGGCTGGCTATGAGCACCACGCGTTCACCCTATTTTTTGCATCTCTCCAAAGCCACACACCATGAGCACTGACACCAGCCCCCCCAAAGACCTGCAAACCCTGCTGCAACTGCCCACCAAGCAGCCTTGGTGGCGTCAGAAAAAGCTCTGGGCAACTCTTTTTTTAATAGCTGCTAGCGCTTATGGATACTACGCTTGGCAGCAAAACAAGCTCAAAAATGCCGCGCCTGTGTATGTCACTGAAGCGGCGGCCAAAGGCAACCTCACGCTGGTCGTCACAGCCAATGGCACCCTGCAGCCCACGCGCTCGGTCAACATTGGCAGCGAGCTCTCAGGCACGGTGCGGCGGGTGCTGGTGGATGTGAATGACCAGGTCAAAAAAGGCCAGGTGATGGTGGAGCTAGACACCTCCAAACTCAGCGACCAGGTGACCCGCTCACGCGCCGCACTGGCCAGCGCCAATGCCCAGCTGGCGCAGGCCGTCTCAACCATCAAAGAAAGCCAAGCCAACCTGGCGCGGCTGGAAGAAGTGGCCAAGCTCTCGGGCGGCAAAGTGCCGTCTAAAACCGAGCTTGACACCGCCCGCGCCGCCGCCGAGCGCGCCATGGCGGCCGAACTCAGCGCCCGGGCCAACGTCGACTCTGCCCGCGCCAGTCTGGCCACCGATGAAACCAACCTGTCCAAAGGCTCGATTCGCTCCCCCATAGACGGCGTGGTGCTGACCCGCACGGTCGACCCGGGCAACGCAGTGGCGGCCTCGTTGCAAGCGGTCACGCTGTTTACCGTGGCTGAAAACCTGCGCCACATGCGCCTGCAAGTGAATGTGGACGAGGCCGATGTGGGGCGCGTTGCGCTCGGCCAGAAAGCCAGCTTTACCGTCAGCGCGTTCCCCGGGCGGCGCTTTCCGGCAGCCATCACGCGCGTGGCCTTTGGCTCCACCCTGACCGACAACGTGGTCACCTACCCCACGCTGCTTGACGTCAACAACGACGACTTGAGCCTGCGCCCAGGCATGACGGCCACCAGCAGCATCATTGCCGTGGAGCGCAAAGACGTGCTGTTGGTGCCCAACACCGCCCTGCGCTTTAGCCCACCCAACGCGGGTGCCGCCAAAGCCAAGGGCGGCAGCGACATCATGTCCAGCGTCATGCCGCGCATGCCCCGTGCCACCAAAAAAGCCAGCGGCGGCACCGCCAAGCACGTGTGGGTGCTGCGCGACGGCGCGCCGGTGGAGGTCAGCGTCACACCGGGCATCTCAGACGGGCGTATGACCGAAATCACCGGCGGTGATTTGCAAGAAGGCATGGCCGTCATCACCGACCAGCGCTCTGCCACCGCCGCCGCGGGCGCCGCCAGCGCGGCCAAAAAGCCATGAGCACACCCGCGCCCTTGATCGAACTGCAGGCCGTGACCAAAACCTACGGCCAAGGCAGCACCGCATTTCAAGCCCTCAACGGGGTCAACCTGCGCATCAACGCGGGTGAATTTGTGGCCATCATGGGGCCCAGTGGCTCGGGCAAGTCCACCGCCATGAACACCCTGGGGCTGCTAGACACACCCAGCTCTGGCGCCTATGTGTTCAACGGCTTGCATGTGGAAAACCTCAGCCGCGACGAGCGCGCCCTGCTGCGCCGGCGCTACCTGGGGTTTGTGTTTCAGGGCTTTAACCTGCTGGCACGCACCAGCGCCCAAGAAAATGTGGAGCTGCCGCTGCTCTACCGCGGCGAGCCCACCGCCACCCGCCACAGCGCGGCCAAAAAAGCCCTGGCTTCGGTCGGCCTGGCGGGCTGGGAGCACCACACCCCGGCCGAGCTCTCAGGCGGGCAACAGCAGCGCGTGGCCATTGCCCGCGCCATCGTCACCGAGCCCACCGTGCTGCTGGCCGACGAGCCCACCGGCAATCTGGACACCCACCGCAGCCATGAAATCATGGAGCTGCTGTGGCGGCTCAATGTGGATCACGGCATCACCGTGCTGATGGTCACCCACGAGGCTGACATGGCCGCCTACGCCAAGCGCATCGTGCATTTTGTTGACGGTGTGGTGCACAGCGACAGCCCCAACCCGCACCCTGCTGCGCTGCAGCAAGCACCGGCCACGGAGGGGGTTTGACATGTGGCTAAGTACCCTGCTGTTGGCCATGCGCTCGATCCGGCGCAACTTGCTGCGCTCGTTTTTAACCATTTTGGGCATCGTGATTGGCGTCAGCGCCGTCATCACCATGGTCACTGTGGGCAACGGTGCCACGCTGGCCATTCAAAACCAAATCTCTGGCCTGGGCACCAATTTGCTGCAGGTGCGCCCTGGCCAACGCATGATGGGCGGTGGCGGTGGCGCACCCGCCTTCAAAGCGGCTGACGCGGTGGCTGTGTCCACCCAAGTCAGCAGCCTGCTGGCGGTGGCACCTGAGGCGCGCAGTGGCGCCACACTGGTGCTTGATGGGCGCAACTGGAGCAGCAGCGTGATCGGCAGCACGCAAGCCTGGCTGACCACCGGCAACTGGAAAGTGGCCGACGGCCGCGTCTTCACGCTTGAGGAGCAAATGGCAGGCTCGGCCGTGTGCCTGATTGGTGAAACCGTGCGCCGCGAACTGTTTGGCAGCCAAGCGGCGGTGGGCGCGGCCATGCGCGTGAAGCAGATCAGCTGTGAAGTCATTGGCGTGCTGGGCTCCAAAGGCCAAGGCGCGTTTGGCAACGACCAAGACGACGTGGTGTTGATGCCCATCAACACGCTGCAACGACGCATTACCGGCAACACCCGGGTCAACACCTTGCTGGTGTCGATGCAAGACGGGGCTGAGCCTGAGCGCGTCAAAGCCGCCATCACCCAGCTGCTGCGCGAGCGCCGCAAGCTGGCGGAGAGTGACGAAGACAACTTCAATGTGCTCGACACCAAGCAGCTCGGTGAGGCGTTTTCCAGCACCACCAAGGTCATGACCACGCTGCTGGGCGCGGTGGCGGCAGTGAGCCTGCTGGTGGGTGGCATTGGCATCATGAACATCATGCTGGTGAGCGTGACCGAGCGCACCCGCGAGATCGGCCTGCGCCTGGCCATTGGCGCGCTGGAGCGCGAGGTGCTGCTGCAGTTTTTGATAGAAGCCGTGGTGCTGTCGGCGCTGGGCGGGGTCATTGGCATTGCCCTGGCCACCCTGGCCTCGGTGGGGCTGGCGCGGGTGATGGACGTGCCGTTTGTGTTTGATGCGGGCATTAACGCGCTGGCATTTGTGTTCTCGGCCGGTATTGGCGTGCTGTTTGGCTACTTCCCAGCCCGCCGCGCCGCTCGCCTAGACCCCATTGAGGCGCTGCGGCACGAGTGAGAGTTTATGAGAAATAGGGCTCTATCGCTTATGGGATATGCGCTAGTAGCTATTTAAATGTGAGTAATTAACGTTGCCAATGCCAGCCGCGCAACGGTCTCCTTCTGCTGCATGTCCGTATCGACCCAACTGTTAAACAGTTTGTGGCCAATGAATTTGCACCTTTCGACTGTTGGCAAGACAGTCGCGCAGGTACAGGTTAATCAGACTCTGATACGGAACGCCAGATTCATCGGCCATTCCCTTGAAATAATCCACAACATCCCCTGAAAGGCGCATCGTCACAGGCTTTTTCAGCTTGGACGCGTACGGATTCTTGCGGGACTTTAGTTTGGAAAGGTCGTATTCGGCTTTCATGTGTTCACCTAGATAAAACGCGCTTTCGCGCTTGGTCGCCTTGCGTGCTGAGATGATGCGAATAACTGCACCATGCTCGCGCTCGCAGTGACAAACGATAAGCAACTTTGCCGCCGAGCTCATGCCAAGCATCAGGAAACGCTCCTCGTCAGTTGAATGATCCTGATCGAAGAACTGAATGCCAAATTCGTCGAAGAAAATCGATTTCGCTTCTTCAAAAGACACTTGATGTTTTTTGAGATTTGCAATGGCTTTGGGTTCATCCCATTCGAACTTGATCATACGTACATTGTATTTATGAATCGCAATGAGGCAAGCCGCACAAATTGGCGTGCTGGCGCGAGATGGTGCTATCAGCGCTGGGCGGGGTCATTGGCATTGCCCTGGCCACCCTGGCCTCGGTGGATTTGGCGCGGGTGATGGACGTGTCGTTTGGCTACTTCCCAGCCCGCCGCGCCGCCCGGCTAGACCCCATTGAAGCGCTGCGGCACGAGTCAGAGTTTTGTAAGAAACAGGGCTCTAGCGCTTATGGGATATGCGCTAGTAGCTATTTAAATATGAGTTATTAGCAATTTAACTCGTCTGTGCCAAGTGATGGGTTAACCATCATTTTTCCGACTACGCCAGTAACCAGGCTTGCGCGCATCTGGAGCCACTGCGATGACAACGATCCCTTCAGCAAGAATTCGATAAACCACGGCAAAAGGGAATTTTTTTGGAAAAACACGACGGGTGCTGAACTTGAAAGGTGCACCCATTTCAGCAAATTCACGCGCGACCTCAGTTGCCGCCTCAACTTCATTGATAAATTTTTCGCCAAGCCCCTTTGACTTTGATTCGTAATACTTGGCTTGGGCAGCAAATTCTGCCAACGCATCCTCGTGAAAACGCAAGAGTCTCCTCACAGAATTGCGCGTCTAACCTCAGCAAATGCATCTTCGGCTGAAACAAGCTTGGCAACACCACGATCTACCTTGTCAACTCGTCGTTTCAATTCTTCAGCCCAGGCATCTTCAATGGTCTGATCAGCACTGATGTGAATCGAATCAAGCAACAACTCCGCAAGATAGGCTCGTTGCGCTGGACGAAGTGCTTGAGACTTTTGCGATAACTCAGAAACAAGATCGAACATTAAAACCACCTATTCAAAGTGCTAATTGTGATCGTAGCAACGGGTAAAGACTTTCGCGGTGATTATCGTATTTCCCTATGACGGGCTCGGTAGTGTGCCGCTTCGTTGGACAAAGCTAAATATGGATCCGTATTGGCATCAAACGGTGTCAAAACCATCACCGCTCCCCCATGGCTCGCGCGAGCACCGCCAGCACCGCGTTGAGGTCTTCTATCGGCACCTGGCCGGGAGCCGAGCTGCTGGCGCCCACTGCAAAGGTCAGGCTGGAGCCAAACACACCGCCCACCAACCGAGTCGCCGCGCCCAGTGGCCCCATGGCCATGGAAATCAGCGGAATATGCAGCTTGCTGCGGGCTTGATGGGTGGCGGTCAGCAGGGTCAGCACATCGCCCACATCTTGTGGCATGACGGCTACTTTGGCCACGTCGGCACCGCACTGCTCAGCCAACAAAAATTTGGCCACCAACTCATCTAGCGCCGGGGTGCACGCAAAGTTGTGATACGACAGCACCAGCTGGATGCCGTTGGCTTTGGCCGCTGCGCGCACCTGCGCCAGGTGATCCGCATCGTTGACCAGCTCGTAATCCACCAGGTCGATGGTTTTGCTTTGGCACACCGCTGTAAGCAGCGCCACCACCTGGTCTTCGTGCAAGGCAATGGGCTCGCCGCCTTCCAACACAGAGCGGCGGGTGAACAGCAACGGCACGCCACCTGCCTCTTTTTTGATAGCTGCTGCTGCAGCGATGACGGCCTCTGGCTGGCCAATTTGTTCAAAGAAATCAACACGCCACTCCAACACATCTGGCTTTTTGGGCAGCACCACCGCCAACTCGGCCATGAGCTGGTCTGGCGTGCGCCCCACCAGCGGGGTGCAGATCAGCGGCAGGTTGCCGCCAGCAATGGGTTGGCCTTTGAGTGAAATGGGGGTATGGGTTTGCATAAGAGGTACCGGGGTGAAAGGTCTGCCCGCATGGCTGGCAAGCACGGGAACACATTATCTGTTGGGCGGGCATTTGGCCGGGTGCGGTATGGGACCTAGTTCTATCGAACTATTCCCCTATGGCTGCGGCTAGTTCCATTCTTCGGCCTGGGCTGTACTTCAGAGGGATAGCGCCCAAGCCGCCCCAAAACTACAGTTCTATCAACCCCAAATAGCCGGTACGCGTGCAACAGCAGAAAAGAAATGGCGCATGAAACGCTATATTTTAAATAGCTGCTACCGCTTAATATAAAAGGGCTAGAGCCTGTTTTTGTATAAATTTTTTAAGAGGACACCCATGAGCCATTTTCTTGACCGACTCACTTATTTCTCGCAACCCAGGGAATCGTTCTCTGGCGAGCACGGCGTCACCACCGGTGAAGACCGCACTTGGGAAGCCGCCTACCGCGACCGCTGGGCGCACGACAAGATCGTGCGCTCCACCCACGGGGTGAACTGCACCGGCAGTTGCTCGTGGAAGATTTACGTCAAGGGCGGCATCGTCACCTGGGAAACCCAGCAAACCGACTACCCACGTACGCGCTGGGACATGCCCAACCACGAGCCGCGTGGTTGCGCCCGTGGTGCCAGCTACAGCTGGTATTTGTACAGCGCCAACCGTGTCAAGTACCCCATGGTGCGCGGTGGCTTGCTCAAGCTCTGGCGCGAAGCACGCCAAACCAAAGCGCCCATTGAAGCCTGGGCATCGATTGCACTCGACGATACCAAGCGCAAAAGCTACCAGACCCAGCGCGGCATGGGCGGCTTTGTGCGCTCCAGCTGGGATGAAGTCAATGAAATGGTGGCCGCTGCCAATGTATTCACCATCAAGAAATACGGCCCTGACCGGATTGTTGGCTTCTCGCCTATTCCGGCCATGTCGATGGTGTCTTACGCCGCTGGCAGCCGTTACCTTGGCCTGATTGGTGGCGTGCCGATCAGCTTTTACGACTGGTACTGCGACCTGCCACCGGCCAGCCCGCAAATCTGGGGTGAACAAACCGACGTGCCTGAGTCGGCCGACTGGTACAACAGCAGCTACATCATTGCCTGGGGTTCCAACGTGCCGCAAACGCGCACGCCAGATGCTCACTTCTTCACTGAAGTGCGCTACAAAGGCACCAAGACCGTGGCCGTCACGCCCGACTACTCCGAAGTGGCCAAGCTGTCCGACATCTGGATGAAACCCAAGCAGGGCACCGATGCCGCTGTAGCCATGGCCATGGGCCACGTCATTCTGAAAGACTTTTACTTTCCAGAAAACGGCCAGCGCAGCGCCTACTTTGACGACTACGTGCGCCGCTACACCGACATGCCGATGTTGGTCATGCTCAAAGAAAAGGTCTTGCCCAGCGGTGACACCGTGATGGTGCCCGACCGCTACGTGCGTGCCAGCGACTTCAACGGCAAGCTCGGCCAGGCCAACAACCCCGAGTGGAAAACCGTGGCACTGGACATGGCCGGCAAAGTGGTGCTGCCCAACGGTGCAATCGGTTTCCGCTGGGGCGCAGACGGCCGCGCCGACCAGGGCCAATGGAACCTGGAGGCCAAAGAAGCACGCCATGGCACCGAGGTCAAACTCAAATTAACGGTGCTCGAAGGCGATGCCCCCAGCAGCGAGACGGCCAAGGTGGGCTTTCCCTACTTTGGCGGCATCGTGTCCGAGCACTTCCCCAACAACGCCACGGGTGATGCGGCCAACAATGTGCTGGTGCGTACCGTGCCGGTGCAACGCATCTCGCTGGGCAAAGAAGGAGACCAACGTGAGGCCCTGGTCGCCACTGTGTTTGACCTGCAAGTGGCCAACTACGGCGTGGCACGTGGCTTGCCGGGCGAAATGGCGGCAAAGGACTTCAACGACGACACGCCTTACACGCCAGCCTGGCAAGAGCGCATCACCGGCACACCGCGTGAGCAGCTCATCACCGTGGCGCGCCAATTTGCCGAGAACGCTGACAAAACGCACGGCAAGTCGATGGTGATCATCGGCGCGGCCATGAACCACTGGTTTCACGCCGACATGAACTACCGCGGCGTCATCAACATGCTGATGATGTGCGGCTGCATTGGCCAGTCGGGTGGCGGTTGGGCGCACTATGTGGGGCAAGAAAAACTGCGCCCACAAACCGGCTGGACGGCGCTGGCCTTTGCGCTGGACTGGATCCGCCCGCCCCGGCAAATGAACGGCACCAGCTTTTTCTACGCCCACACCGACCAGTGGCGCTACGAAACCGTCGGTGTGGATGAAATCCTGTCGCCCCTGGCCGACAAAGCCAAGTTTGGCGGCAGCATGATTGACTACAACGTGCGCGCCGAACGCATGGGCTGGTTGCCCAGCGCCCCACAACTCAAGACCAACCCGCTTGAGGTGGTGCGCGCCGCAGCAGCCGCCAACATGGACCCCAAAGACTATTTGACCAAGGGCTTGAAAGATGGCAGCCAGGTCATGAGCTGCGAAGACCCAGACCACCCCAACAACTGGCCGCGCAACATGTTTGTCTGGCGCTCCAACATTTTGGGCTCCAGCGGCAAGGGCCATGAGTACTTTTTGAAGCACTTGCTGGGCACTAAAAACGGCGTGCAAGGCAAAGATTTGGGCCAGCAAGACGGCCGCCCCACTGAAGTGGTGTGGCACGACCAGGCGCCTGAAGGCAAGCTCGATTTGGTGGTCACCCTCGACTTCCGCATGAGCACCACCTGCCTGTACAGCGACATCGTGTTGCCGTCAGCCACCTGGTACGAAAAGAACGACATGAACACCAGCGACATGCACCCGTTCATTCACCCGCTCTCGGCAGCGGTGGATCCGGCCTGGCAATCGCGCAGCGACTGGGAAATCTACAAAGGTTTTGCCAAAAAATTCAGCGATCTCTGTGTCGGCCACCTGGGCGTGGAGCGCGAGATGGTGCTCACCCCCATCATGCACGACACCCCGGCTGAGATGGCGCAACCGTTTGGTGTGCAGGAATGGAAAAAGGGGGAAATCGACCTGATTCCTGGCAAGACCGCCCCAAGCTTCATGGTCGTCGAGCGCGACTACCCCAATGTCTATAAGCGCTTCACCGCGGTTGGCCCACTGATGAACAAGGTGGGCAATGGTGGCAAAGGCATCTCCTGGGACACCAAGATTGAAGTCACGCAACTCGGCCAGCTCAATGGCTTGGTGACCGATGCTGGTGTGACCTGCGGCATGCCCAAAATTGAGACTGACATTGATGCCTGTGAAGTGATTTTGCAGTTGGCTCCGGAAACCAATGGCCACGTGGCTGTAAAAGCCTGGCAAGCCTTGGGCAAACAAACCGGGCTGGATCACACCCACCTGGCCATTCACCGCGAAGACGAAAAGATTCGTTTCCGCGACATTCAGGCGCAGCCACGCAAGATCATCTCCAGCCCCACCTGGAGCGGTATTGAGTCTGAGACCGTGTCGTACAACGCCGGTTACACCAACGTGCACGAGATGATCCCATGGCGCACCCTGACCGGCCGTCAGCAGTTCTACATGGATCACCCGTGGATGACGGCATTTGGCGAAGGCTTCAGCAGCTACCGCCCGCCCGTGGACTTGAAGACCACCAACGCCATGCAAGACCGCAAGCCCAATGGCAACAAAGAAATTGCGCTGAACTTCATCACCCCGCACCAAAAATGGGGCATTCACAGCACCTACAGCGACAACCTGCACATGTTGACGCTCAGCCGTGGCGGCCCGATTGTCTGGATCAGTGAAGACGATGCCAAAGCGGCCGGCATTGAGGACAACGACTGGATCGAGCTCTTTAACTTGAACGGTGCCTTGACCGCCCGTGCCGTGGTCAGCCAGCGCGTGCGCAACGGCATGTGCCTGATGTACCACGCCCAGGAAAAATTGGTGAACATGCCGGGCTCGGAAATCACCGGTGGGCGTGGCGGCATCCATAACTCGGTCACCCGCATTGTGCTGAAACCCACCCACATGATTGGTGGCTACGCGCAGTTCAGCTACGGCTTCAACTACTACGGCACCATCGGCACCAACCGCGATGAGTTCGTGGTGTTGCGCAAGATGAGCAAGGTGGACTGGCTGGATGACGAAGGAACAGCGGCATGAACCTAGCTGTCTTACCCCTTCCCCCTCTGGGGGAAGGCAGGGATGGGGGCTGACCCCCACCCTAACCTTCCCCCAGAGGGGGAGGGAACAAGTCAATAACGCAAAGGAAATCAAATCATGAAAATACGCGCACAAATCGGCATGGTGCTCAACCTGGACAAGTGCATTGGTTGCCACACTTGCTCGGTCACCTGCAAAAACGTCTGGACCAGCCGTCCCGGCATGGAATACGCCTGGTTCAACAACGTCGAAACAAAACCCGGTATCGGCTACCCCAAAGAGTGGGAAAACCAGGACAAATGGAACGGTGGCTGGGTGCGTAAAGCAGACGGCAAGATCGAGCCGCGCCAAGGGGCAAAGTGGAAGCTGTTGATGAAAATCTTTGCCAACCCGAATCTGCCACAGATTGACGACTACTACGAACCCTTCACCTTTGACTACGCCCATCTGCAAAGCGCGCCGGCGGGCAACAACGTGCCGACCGCCCGCCCGCGCAGCCTGATCACCGGGCAACGCATGGAGAAAATTGAATGGGGCCCGAACTGGGAAGAAATTCTGGGTGGTGAATTCGCCAAGCGCAGCAAAGACAAGAACTTTGACGACATCCAGAAAGACATTTACGGCCAGTTCGAGAACACCTTCATGATGTACCTGCCGCGCCTGTGCGAGCACTGCCTGAACCCGGCGTGCGTGGCATCGTGCCCGTCAGGCAGCATCTACAAGCGTGAAGAAGACGGCATTGTGCTGATTGACCAGGACAAATGCCGCGGCTGGCGCATGTGCATCAGCGGCTGCCCGTACAAAAAGATTTACTACAACTGGAAAAGCGGCAAGGCCGAAAAATGCATCTTCTGCTACCCGCGCATTGAGGCCGGCATGCCCACCGTGTGCTCTGAGACCTGCGTTGGCCGTATCCGTTACCTGGGCGTGTTGCTGTATGACGCAGACCGCATTCAAGAAGCAGCCAGCGTCGAGCGCGACCGCGATTTGTACCAGGCACAGCTCGACATCTTCCTCGACCCGAACGACCCCAAAGTCATCGAGCAAGCGCGCCTTGACGGCATTCCCGACAAATGGATGGATGCCGCCCGCAACAGCCCGGTGTACAAGATGGCGGTGCAATGGAAAGTGGCCCTGCCGCTGCACCCCGAATACCGCACGCTGCCGATGGTTTGGTACGTGCCACCGCTGTCTCCCATCAGCGCCGCTGCCAATGCAGGGCAGATTGGTACCAACGGTGTTATTCCTGATGTGAAGCAACTGCGCATTCCGGTCAAGTACCTGGCCAATTTGCTCACCGCCGGTGACACCATGCCGGTGGAACGGGCTCTGGAGCGGATGCTGGCCATGCGCGCCTACCAGCGTGAGAAGCATGTGGACAACCGCATCAACACCGCTGCGCTGGAACAAGTGCAAATGACCCAGTTGGAAGTGGAAGAGATGTACCACGTGATGGCCATTGCCAACTACGAAGACCGTTTTGTCATCCCAAGCACCCACCGTGAATATGCCGAGAACACCTTTGACGTGCGTGGCGGCTGCGGCTTCAGCTTTGGCAACGGTTGCTCTGATGGAGCCAGCGAGGTCAGCCTGTTTGGCGCGGGCAAGCGTCGCACCATCCCGATCCAGGCGGAGGTCTGAGCATGTCACTTATCTCCAACATCACCGGCATGTCGCGCAGCCTGCGCGTGCTGGCACGGCTGCTGTCTTACCCGAATGCAGCTTTACGCGCTGACCTGGCTGACATGCGTGCCGCCATACAGTCCGAACAGGCAGTGACACGCTCACGCCAAGCCGAGTTATTCATGCTGATGGACAACATCGCGAAGGGCGATACGCTACAAATTGAAGCCGATTACGTTGAGCTGTTTGACCGCGGGCATGCCACCTCATTGCACCTGTTTGAGCATGTGCACGGGGATTCACGTGACCGTGGCCCGGCCATGATTGACCTGACCCAGACCTATGAAAAAGCCGGGCTGTTTCTGGCCGAGGGTGAACTGCCCGACTACCTGCCAGTGGTACTGGAATATGCATCCACCCAACCGCCCCAGGAAGCGCGTGCGTTTTTGGGTGAGATGACTCACATCCTCAACGCCATCTTCAGCGCACTGCAACAGCGCAACACCGCATACGCCAGCGTGATTGGCGCCTTGATTGAACTCAGCGGCGAAAAGGCGCAAGCCGTCGCCGTGGTGGCCGACGAGGCGCTTGATGCGTCATGGGAAGAACCCGAGGTGTTTGGCGGCTGCTCCGTCAAAGGCCAGGGCAAGCCCGACCAACCCCAACCGATTCACTTTGTAAAAACCAATGCGGCCAGCGCGCGTGCCAGCGCCACCACAGCTGAAGGAGCATCACTATGAACACCCTTGACCACTTTCTGTTCGGCATTTACCCCTACATCGCCTTTGTTGTTTTCATTGCCGGCAGTCTGCTGCGCTTTGACCGCGACCAATACACCTGGAAAAGCGATTCTTCTCAGATGCTCAAAATGGGTCAATTGCGGCTGGGCAGCAACCTGTTTCACATTGGCGTGTTGTTTTTGTTCTTTGGTCACACCATTGGCATGTTGACGCCGCACTTTATTTATGAGCACTTCATCAGCGCTGGCAACAAGCAACTCATGGCCATGATCAGTGGTGGCTTGGCTGGTCTGCTTGGCTTTATTGGTGTGACGTTGCTACTGCATCGCCGCCTGACCGAGCCACGCATTCGCATCAACTCCAAAACCAGCGACATCGTGCTGCTGGTGCTGTTGTGGTTGCAACTTGCGCTGGGCTTGGCCACGGTGCCACTGTCAGGCCAACACCTTGACGGCAGCATGATGCTCAAGCTGGCTGGCTGGGCCCAGGCCATCGTCACGTTCCAACCTGGCGCAGTGGACATGTTGGCCGAAGCGGGTTTTGTTTTCAAGATGCACATGTTCCTTGGCATGAGTATTTTCTTTATCTTCCCGTTCACCCGCCTGGTGCACGTCTGGAGCGGTTTTGCCTCGGTGGGTTATTTGATGCGCCCCTACCAGGTGGTGCGCGCACGCCGCCTGAATGTGCCAGCTGGGCGCAATCAGCCACGCGCTTCTGACGCTAGCATTTAAGGAGCTACTCATGCATACAGAACAAGCGTTAGAGGCCAATTTGGCATATATTAATGGCGTAGCCCTGCAAAGCGCCAGTGAAAAGGTCGATGCTGACACGCTGCGCCAGCGTGCCTGTTCCGAGCTGCTGCGCCAGCGCGCCATTGAACAAGGCTTGCTGGCCACCAACGACACCCCCGCCACAGAGGGTGTACTGAGTGAAGCCGCTTCCAATGCCATTGAGTTGCTGCTGGCGCAAGAACTGGTGATACCCGAGCCAGCAGATGCTGACTGCTGGCGTTACCACACCGCCCACCAGGCCTTGTACACCACGGGTGAACGTGTCAACGTGCGCCACATCCTGTTTGCAGTGACCCCCGGCGTTGACCTGAATGCCCTGCGCAAACAAGCCGAGGCCACGCTGCTCAATGTGCGCTGCCATGATGACCAGGCGCTTGATGATGCGTTTGCCAAAGCCGCCCGCACCATGTCCAACTGCCCCAGTGGCTCAGAGGGTGGCCAGCTGGGTTGGCTCACCACGGCCGACTGCGCCCCAGAGTTTGCCAAAGAGCTGTTTGGCAACAAGGAAATAGGCGTGCTGCCGCGCCTGGTGCACAGCCGTTTTGGCCTGCATGTGGTCGAGGTGCTGGCGCGCGAAGCGGGCACAGCCCAGCCGTTTGAGGCTGTGCGGGGTGCGGTATCAATGCGCCTCAAGCAGCAAACTTTTGTGACTGCGCTGCGCCAATACCTCAGCTTGCTGGCGGCTGAGGCTGACATTCAAGGCGTAGACCTGGATCGCGCAGACTCTGCCCTGGTGCAATAAAAGGCCAAAACATGCAAATTTCTTGCTTTGACGACCTGCTGTTGGCAGCCTGCCAGCAGCCCCAAGGGCAGCGCCTGCTGCTGGTGTTTGCCAGCGCGGAGTTGCCTGAAGATGCCACCCCAGAGCAGCGCGCAGACTTTGCCCAAGGCCATGGTGGCGCGCTGGTGCCGGCCATGTGTGTGGATCAAACGCCCGACGAAATTGGCAACTTTGAGCGCCTGGTGCAAGAGGCCAACCAGTTTGGCACCGCCTGGCAGGTGGTGTTTGTCAGCACCCTGTCGGGACAAGGCAGCGAGCCGCCCAGCAGCAAAACCGCTGAACCTGTGCTGCAACGCATGGTTGAGGCCATCAAACTTGGCACTTTGGCTAACATGATCGCCTTTGACACGTCAGGGCAAGCCATCGATTTGGTCTGAACACACCATGCACCACACGTTTTTCAACATGCCAGATTTTTTGGCCAGCTCACCCCTGTTCAGCGGCTTGTCATCTGAAGAGCTGGTTCAAATCTCACAAAGCTGCATGGTGGCCAATTACACCAAAGGCGAAATGGTGTTCATGGTGGGGCACGCCTGTGACGCCTTTCACATTGTGGTCAGTGGCCAAGTCAAGCTGTTTGTGGTGTCGCCCTCTGGCCATGAGAAAGTGATCGAGCTCATCAGCCCTGGGCAAAGCTTTGCCGAAGCGCTGGTGTTTTTGAACCGACCCTATATCTTGAGTGCCCAAGCCTTGGTTGAGACCACCTTGGTCAATGTCAGCAAACAAGGGGTTTACAGCGCCATCGCGCAAGACCCCCAATTTGCCATGCACATGCTGGCAGGCATTTCGCGCCGCCTGCATGGGTTGGTTCAAGATGTGGAAGGCTATGCGCTGCAAAACGGCCTGCAGCGGCTGATTGGCTACCTGCTGCGCGACGTGGATGCCAACCACCTGCCAGACCAATCAACTTTAACCGTGGCACTGCCAGCCAACAAAAGCACCATTGCCTCGCGCCTGTCACTCACTCCTGAATACTTTTCGCGGGTGCTGCATGACTTGGAACACAAGCAATTGATCCATGTAGACCGCCGCGAAATTCGCATTCTGGACGTAAAAAAACTGGTGAACTACGGTGCTGCTTGAGCTGATAGAAGCTAAGCGTGGCGCTGTCCATGCCATGAATTTGGTACTTTTTTACGCTGTTTGGTGATAAATTCCGGTGCATTGACGCGATCCTGCTTAGGGTTGCGCACCACCCGCTTGCCACACTGGCCTAACTGCGCAGAGAGCAGTCATTTGACAAGCTCACCACATCAGCCACATGTTTGCCCAACGTTTGTTCAAAAGCCCGCGCATGGCGGGTGTGTTGGTTTTTTTACTGGCGGCCTTGCTAACCAGCACCGTGAGCGTGCAGTCTGAAAAGCACCGACAGCAGGCCGAGCGCGAGCGGGTGCAAGCCCTGGCGGCAGACCACGCCCAACGTCTGCAGGAAAACTTGTTGCAAGCCTTGTCAGCCACCCAGGCCTTGGCGGCCTTGGTGCAGGTGAACCAGGGCGACATTCCCAACTTTGACGCGCTGGCCACCCGCATGCTGGCGCACTACCCTGGGGTGTCGGCCATGGCACTGGAGCCGCAGGGTGTGGTGCGCCGCATTGTTCCGCTGCAAGGCAACGGCGATGCCATTGGCCTGGATGTGCTCAACCACCCGGCGCGCGCCAAAGAAGCACGCCAAGCGCGTGACACAGGCCAGATCACCCTGGCAGGCCCTTTTGAGCTGGTGCAAGGCGGCTTGGGTGCGCTGGGCTTTTTCCCGGTGTTTTTGAATGATGCCCAGGGGCAGCCGCAATTTTGGGGGTTTACCAACGTGGTGATCCGGCTGCCGCAGGCGCTGGGCCCCGCACAGTTTGAACAACTGGTCAAACAAGGCTTGCACTATGCGCTGTGGCGCAGCGACCCGGCCACACAGCAGCGCCAGGTCATGGCCCAGTCGGGCGCAGTACCCAGCGACGCGGTGGACGTTGTGCTGCGCGTACCCAATGCCCAGTGGACGCTGAGTGTGACACCCAATACGGGGTGGACTGACCCGGTGGGGCTGCTGTTAAAGCTGGCTTTGGGCGGGCTGCTCAGTGCCCTGCTGGCGCTGGTTGTCAAGCAATGGATGGTGGCGCAGGCGCTGGCACAGCAGTTGCAAGGCAATGTGGGCAGCCAGGCACAGCAGATCACGGCGCTCAATCATCAGCTGCAAGCCACGCTTGACGCCATGCCCGACTTGCTGTTTGAGATCAGCCTGCAGGGACGCTATCTGGCCTGCCACACGCCACGCAGCGCGCTGCTGGCAGCGCCTGCGGCAGACCTGGTTGGCAAAAACATCGCCGATGTGTTACCCGCGCCAGCCGCCGCGGTGTGCCTGCGCGCCATTGAAGAGGCGGCACGCACTGGCTTCTCACAGGGCCAAGAAATTGAGCTGCAGCTCGCCGATGGCAGCCATTGGTTTGAGCTCTCGGTGGCTCACAAAGCACCCTTGGCACAGGCCGAGCCCACGTTCATTGTGCTGTCGCGCGATGTCACCGAGCGCAAACACCAGGCGCTCAAGTTGGCGCGCCTGACCCAGCTCTATGCCGCCTTGAGCCAGTGCAACCAGGCCATTGTGCGCTGCACCAATGAGGCTGAGCTGTTTCCCATTTTGTGCCGTGACGCGGTCAACTTTGGCGGCATGAAGATGGCTTGGATTGGCGTGGTCAGCCCCTCCGGCGCGATTGAGCCAGTGGCCTCTTTTGGCCAAGGCATTGAGTATGTGGCGCACCTGGATGTGTGCATTGATGCTGCTGTGCCGCAAGGCCGCGGCCCTGTGGGCAGTGCAGCGCGCGAAAACAAACCGGTTTGGTTTCAAGACTTTCAGCACGACCCAGCCACTGCCCCCTGGCACGAGCGAGCCAAGCAATTTGGCTGGGGCGCAGTGGCGTCCATGCCCTTGCACCGCAAAGGTCAAGTGGTGGGGGTGTTTTCGGTCTATGCCGCACACCCCGACGCGTTTGATGAAGCGGCACAAAACCTGCTGCTTGAAATGACCATGGACATCAGCTTTGCGCTGGATCACTTTGAAGACGAAGCTCAGCGCCAGACCACCCTGCGCGCCCTGCAAGACAGTGAAGAGCGCTACCGCACCGCCTTTGTGACCAGCCCCGACGCCATCAACATCAACCGAATGAGTGATGGCTTGTACCTGGAGGTGAACCAGGGGTTTGAGCGCATCACCGGCTGGGCTCATGCCGAGGTGGTGGGCAAAACCTCCCAAGACATCAACATTTGGCACGACATGGCAGACCGCCAGCGGCTGGTAGAGGGCTTGACACAGCACGGCCAAGTGACCAACCTGGAGGCAGACTTTGTGCGCCAGGACGGCAGCCTGGTGCATGGACTGATGTCCGCCGCGGTGGTGCGCTTCCAGGACGTGGCGTGCATTTTGAGCATCACCCGCGACATCACCGAAAAGCGCCAAACCGAAGAAAAACTCAAACAGTTGGCTCTGTTTGACCAGCTCACCGGCCTGCCCAACCGCACCGATCTGCAAAACCGCTTTGAATTTGCCCTGAGCCTGGCGCAGCGCCACAGCCAAAGCCTGTGCCTGATGTTCATGGACATTGACCACTTTAAAAATGTCAACGACACCCTGGGGCACAGCGTGGGCGACCAACTGCTGGTGGAGATGGCACGCCGCCTCAACGCACAGTTGCGCACGGAAGACACGTTGTCGCGCCTGGGTGGTGATGAGTTCATTTTGTTGCTGCCCAACATCGACCATGAAGGCGCCCAGCAAGTGGCCTTGAAGTTGCTTGCCGCGGCCAGTTTGCCGTGCCAGATTGAACCGTTTGAGCTGGTCAACACGCTCTCGATTGGCCTGGCCATGTACCCCCATGACGGGCAAGATTTTGAGACTCTGTCCAAAAATGCCGACACTGCCATGTACCGCGTCAAACACGCCGCACGCAATGGTTTTTGCTTCTTTACGCCTGAGATGCAGGCCAACTCGGTGCGCAGTTTGCAGCTGGTCAACGCCTTGCACCACGCGCTGGCGCGCCATGAAATGCAGGTGCACTACCAGCCCCAAGTGGCCATGCAAGATGGCCGCGTGATCGGTGTCGAGGCGCTGCTGCGCTGGCAGAGCCCCGAGCTGGGTCTGGTGATGCCGGCCGAGTTCGTCCCCATTGCCGAAGACAGTGGCCAGATTCTGGAGATTGGCGAATGGGTGCTGCGCAGTGCCGTCAACCAGCTCAAAAGCTGGATGGATCAAGGGCTGCCCCCCGTGGTGATGGCGGTCAACTTGTCAGCGGTGCAGTTTCGCCACGCCGACTTGCTGCACCTGGTGACAGGCATCTTGGCGCAGGCGGGCGTGCCCCCAGAGCTGCTTGAACTTGAGCTGACGGAGGCCATCGCCATGGATCACCCCGACATCGCCATCAGCATCATGAACCGCCTGCACGAGCACGGTATCCGCATGTCAATTGACGACTTTGGCACCGGCTACTCCAGCCTCAGTTACCTGAAAAAATTCAAGGTTTACAAACTCAAAATCGACCAGTCTTTTGTGCGCGACCTCAGCCACGATGCGGACGACAAAGCCATCGTCACCGCCATCATCAACCTGGCCAGCAGCATGGGGCTGCAAACCATTGCTGAAGGTGTAGAAACTGCCAGCCAGCTGGCCTTTTTGCGACTGCAAGGCTGTGACGAGGTGCAAGGCTACTATTTCAGTCACCCGTTAAGCGCGGATGCGTTTGCGGCTTACGTCAGGCAGCAGCCACCCCTGGCGTGACCCGCCGGGTCACTGGCGCGAAACTTGCGTCATGGGTCAGCATGACTTCCCCCCTGAAAATTGTGGTGGTGGCGCCTGATCTGGTCATTGCAGACCCTGACGACGATCACGCCCACAGCCAAGCCGAGCGCTCACGCTACCTGCGCATTGGCCTGCTTGAGAACGGTTTTAACCTGGTGGCCAGCTTGCCCGCCGACGTGTTTTTGACCGAGCGCTTGGCGCAACTGCAGCCCGACATGGTGATTGTGGACGCTGAAAGCGATGCCCGCGACGCGCTTGAGCACGTGGTGATGGCCACCCGCGATGCGCCCCGCCCCATCGTCATGTTCACCAATGACGAAGACCCCGGCCACGCCCGTGCCGCCGTGGCTGCCGGGGTGTCGGCCTATGTGGTGGCGGGGCTCTCGCACGAGCGCATCCGCCCTATTTTGGACGTGGCCATGGCGCGCTTTGAGCACCAGCAAGCGCTGCTGCAAACCCTGGCCAGCACCCAAACCGAGCGCGACGAACTCAGCGCGGAATTGCGTGACCGCAAACTGATCGACCGCGCCAAAGGCCTGCTGATGCAGCGACAGGACTTGAGCGAGGAAGAAGCGTTTAAAAAAATGCGCAAAACCGCCATGGACAAAGGCCTGAAACTGGCCGAAGTAGCACAACGCATGCTGGATGTGGCCGACCTGATGGGTTAAATTGGTGCGTTGCACAATTTCAGTGCCCACAGTCACTGCAACCAGTTTTTATATAAGAAATTAGCCTCTAGCCCTTATCAATAAAGCGTAAGCAGCTATTGTTTTTTATTTACATACAGACTCAATTACTGTTGGCATGGCTATTGCTTATTAACCTGTAAGACCACCGAGGGTCATCGGCCTGGCACCGCTCAACGGCGAGCAGTGTCAGCCACACCGGACAAAGGCGTCCCCACTTGCACAGCGCTTGCCCCAAGCGCACTGCAACGTGAGGACGCCTTTTTTTGTTTGTTTTTTCTGCCACTCACTGCAAAGGACTCGCCATGACAGACTTCTCTCAACCCAGTTTCAGCCGCCGCGCGGTGTTGCAAACCGCTGCCGTCGGTGCCATTGGCATCAGCCCGGCGCTGCGCTCGGTGGTTTACGCCGCAGGCTCTGATGCCCCGGAAAAAACCGAGGTCAAGATCGGCTTCATCCCGCTGACCGACTGCGCTAGCGTGGTCATGGCCAGCGTGCTGGGCATTGACAAAAAATACGGCGTCAAGATCGTCCCCAGCAAAGAATCCAGCTGGGCCGGTGTGCGCGACAAGCTGGTCAATGGCGAGCTTGACTTTGCCCACGTACTCTACGGCCTGGTCTACGGTGTGCATTTGGGTGTAGGCGGCGCGAAAAAAGACATGGCGGTGCTGATGAACCTGAACCACAACGGCCAGGCCATCACCCTGTCCAAAAAGCTGGCCGACAAAGGCGCGGTGGATGGTGCAGGGCTGGCCAAACTGATGACCACCGAGAAGCGCGACTACACCTTTGCCCAAACTTTCCCCACCGGCACACATGCCATGTGGCTGTACTACTGGCTGGCGGCCAATGGCATCAACCCGATGACCGGGGCCAAAGTCATCACCGTGCCACCACCGCAAATGGTGGCCAACATGCGCGTGGGCAACATGGACGGCTTTTGCGTGGGCGAGCCCTGGAACCACCGCGCCATCATCGACGGCATTGGCGTCACGGCGGCCACCACGCAAGAGGTGTGGCGCGATCACCCTGAAAAAGTGCTGGGCACCACCGCTGACTTTGTCAAAAAATACCCCAACACCGCGCGCGCTGTCACGGCGGCCATTTTGGAAGCCGGCAAGTGGATTGACGCTGGCCTGCAAAACAAAAACAAAATGGCTGAAACCATTGCCGCCAAAAGCTATGTCAACACCAGCGTGGACGCCATCAACCAGCGCATTTTGGGGCGCTACCAAAACGGCATGGGCAAGACCTGGGACGACCCCAACTACATGAAGTTTTTCAACGACGGCGCGGTCAACTTCCCGTACCTGAGCGACGGCATGTGGTTCCTGACCCAGCACAAACGCTGGGGCTTGCTCAAACAGCATCCGGATTACCTGGCGGTGGCCAAGCAGATCAACCAGATTGACCTTTACAAACAAGCCGCCACGGCCAGCAAAACGCCGATTCCAAAAGACGTGATGCGCACCAGCAAACTCATCGACGGCGTGGTCTGGGACGGCAAAGACCCCAAAAAGTACGCCGACAGCTTCAAAGTCAAGGCCTGAACAGTCACCTAGCCGCAGGCGCCCACATCACCCTGAGCGCCTGCATACCGCCCCCTTTTTCAAGGAGATCACCATGGTCAGCGCTGTTTTTCACTCGCCACTGGAAGCCTCTGGCTCTGCGCCAGAAGCTCCTACTGTCTCACACAAAAATATGAAATCTGTAGCTACTCACGCAACAAATACAAGCTCTACAGTCTCAAAAACCTCACAAAAACCGGCTTTTGACTGGCGCGCCTTGTGGCTCGCAGTGTTGCCGCCAGTGCTGGGCTTTGGGCTGCTGGTGGGCATTTGGGCGCTGGTGAGCATCAGCACGGCCAGCAGCATCCCCTCGCCTGCCGACACATTCAAACAAGCGCTGGTGATTTTCAGCGACCCGTTCTACAGCAACGGCCCCAACGACCAGGGCGTGGGCTGGAACATCTTGATGAGCCTGGAGCGCGTGGCAGTCGGCTTTGGGCTGGCGGCGGTGGTGGGTATTCCGGTGGGGTTTGCCGTGGGGCGGTTTGAGTTTTTGAGCCGCATGTTCAACCCGCTGATCAGCCTGCTGCGTCCGGTGTCACCGCTGGCCTGGCTGCCGATTGGCTTGCTGGTGTTCAAGGGTGCCGACCCAGCCGCCATCTGGACCATTTTCATTTGCTCCATCTGGCCGATGATCATCAACACCGCCGTCGGTGTGCAGCGCGTGCCGCAAGACTACATGAACGTGGCGCGAGTGCTGAACTTGTCTGAGTGGAAGATCGTGACCAAGATTTTGTTCCCCTCGGTGCTGCCCTACATGCTCACCGGTGTGCGGCTGGCGGTGGGCACGGCCTGGCTGGTGATTGTGGCCGCCGAAATGCTCACGGGCGGTGTCGGCATTGGCTTCTGGGTCTGGGACGAGTGGAACAACCTGAACGTCAAAAACATCATCATCGCTATCTTTGTGATTGGTGTAGTTGGTTTGATTCTGGAATACGCGCTGATCAAGGTAGCCACCGCGTTCACGTTTGAAGAGGTGAAGTCATGAACATCAACCAAACCACCAAGTTCATCGACATCGTCGGTGTCGAGCAAACGTTCAAGACCAAAAAAGGCCCGTTTTGCGCACTGCAAGGCGTGAACCTGACGGTGGCCAAGGGCGAGTTTGTGGCGCTGATTGGCCACTCGGGCTGCGGCAAGTCCACCCTGCTGAACCTGATTGCCGGCCTGACCACCCCCACCCAAGGCCACCTGCTGTGCGACAACCGCGAAATTGCCGGCCCTGGCCCAGACCGCGCCGTGGTGTTTCAAAACCACTCGCTGTTGCCCTGGCTGACCTGTTTTGAGAACATCTACCTGGGTGTGGAACGTGTCTTTGGCGCGGCCAACAAGTCCACTGGCGCACCCTCAGAAAACAAGGCACAGCTGATGGCGCGCACCGACGCCGCGCTGGCGCTGGTGGGCCTGACCCCAGCCGCACAAAAGCGCCCTGGTGAAATATCGGGCGGCATGAAGCAGCGCGTGGGCATTGCCCGCGCCCTGGCGATGGAGCCCAAAGTGCTGCTGATGGACGAGCCTTTTGGTGCATTGGACGCCCTCACGCGCGCCAAGCTGCAGGACGAGCTGCTTGAAATTGTGGCGCGTACCGAAAGCACGGTGGTGATGGTGACGCACGACGTGGACGAAGCCGTGCTGCTTTCTGACAAGATTGTGATGATGACCAACGGGCCCAGCGCCACCATTGGCGAGGTCTTGGTGGTGGACTTGCCACGCCCGCGCAGCCGGGTTGAGCTGGCCGACAGCGCCCAGTACCTGCACTACCGCAAAGCGGTGATCGACTTTTTGTACACCCGGCAAGCCCATGTGGAAAAAGCAGCCTGAGTTGTCTTTGCCAGACCCCATCTGCAGGGCCGACTTCAGCTGGACTGGCCGGGTGCAAATCTGCCCTGCAAATCACCGTTAATCGCCACCCCAAAACTGAAAGCACATCATGGACATGCGCGTAGAACCCAAACCCAAACTGAAACTCGTGCTGGTCGGCAACGGCATGGCCGGTGTACGCACCTTGGAAGAGCTGCTCAAAATTGCGCCCGACCTGTATGACATCACGGTGTTTGGCGCTGAGCCGCACCCCAACTACAACCGCATCTTGCTCAGCCCGGTGCTGGCAGGCGAGCAAACGCTTGACCAAATCGTGCTCAACGACTGGTCTTGGTACACCGACCACCACATCACCCTGCACGCCGGCTGGCGTGTGACTTCGGTCGACCGCATCAAACGTGTGGTGCACGCCCAAAATACTGCGGGTGAAACCATCAGCACGGGCTACGACCGCTTGCTGCTGTGCACCGGCTCGAACCCTTTCATGCTGCCGATTCCGGGCAAAGATCTGGCTGGCGTGATTGCCTACCGCGACATTGCCGACACCAACGCCATGATCGACGCGGCCACGCACTTCAAACATGCTGTCGTCATTGGCGGCGGTCTGCTCGGCCTGGAAGCCGCCAACGGCCTGATGCTGCGCGGCATGACGGTGAGCGTGGTGCATGTGCAACCCACCTTGATGGAGCGCCAACTTAACGACGTGGCCGGCAAACTGTTGCAAAAGTCATTGGAAGAGCGCGGCTTGAACTTCCTGATGGGCGCACAAACCCAGGAGCTGGTGGGTGGCCCGGATGGCCGCGTCACAGCCATCAAGTTCAAAGATGGCAGTGAGGTGCCTGCTGACTTGGTGGTCATGGCGGTGGGTATTCGCCCCAACACCGAGCTGGCACAAGCCATGCGCCTGCATTGCGACAAGGGCATTGTGGTCAACGACACACTGCAAACCATCACCGACGCACGCATCTACAGCGTGGGCGAATGCGCTGCCCACCGTGGCACCGCTTACGGCTTGGTGGCACCGCTGTTTGAGCAAGCCAAAGTGGCGGCCAATCACCTGGCGCAGTTTGGCATTGGGCGTTACACCGGCTCACTGACCTCCACCAAACTCAAGGTCACCGGCATTGACTTGTTCAGCGCCGGCAACTTTGCCGGGGGCACAGACACCGAAGAAATTGTCATGAGTGACCCCAAGGGCGGGGTCTACAAAAAGCTGGTGCTCAAAGACGACAAGCTGGTGGGTGCCTGCCTGTATGGCGACACGGTGGACGGCAGCTGGTACTTCAAGCTGCTGCGCGATGGCCGCCCGGTGGCTGACATCCGCGACAAGCTGATGTTTGGTGAAGGCAGCACGGGTGACGCTGGTCACCAAGGCCAAAACAAGGCCGTGGCCATGGCTGACACCGACGAGGTGTGCGGCTGCAATGGCGTGACCAAAGGCACCATCTGCAAAGCCATCAAAGAAAAAGGCCTGATGACCCTCGATGAGGTGCGCAAACACACCAAGGCCAGCGCGTCTTGCGGCTCATGCACCAGTCTGGTGGAGCAGCTGCTGATCTTTACCGCTGGGGCTGACTACTCGGCCACCCCCAAAACCAAACCCCTGTGCAGCTGCACCGACCACGGCCACCAAGCGGTGCGCGACGCCATTCGCGCCAACAAGCTCACCACCTTGGCCGATGTCTACAGCTTCCTGGAATGGAAAACCCCCAACGGCTGCGCCAGTTGCCGCCCGGCGGTGAACTATTACCTGATCAGCACCTGGCCCAAAGAAGCCAAAGACGACCCGCAAAGCCGTTTTATTAATGAGCGCAGCCATGCCAACATCCAAAAGGACGGCACTTACAGCGTGATTCCGCGCATGTGGGGCGGCGAGACCAGTGCCAGTGAACTGCGCCGCATTGCCGACGTGGTGGACAAGTACCAGATTCCCACCGTCAAGGTCACCGGCGGTCAGCGCATTGACTTGCTGGGGGTTAAAAAAGAGCAGTTGCCCGCCGTCTGGCAAGACCTCGGCATGCCCAGTGGCCACGCCTACGCCAAGGCGCTGCGCACCGTGAAAACCTGCGTCGGCTCTGAGTGGTGTCGCATGGGCACGCAAGACAGCACGCAAATGGGCAAAGACCTGGAGCGCGCCATGTGGCGCATGTACGCACCGCACAAGGTCAAATTTGCCGTCAGCGGCTGCCCGCGCAACTGTGCTGAGGCGGGCATCAAAGACGTCGGCATCATCGGTGTCGACAGTGGCTGGGAGATGTATGTGGCAGGCAACGGTGGCATCAAGACCGAGGTGGCGCACTTTTTGGTGAAGGTCAAGACCGCCGCCGAGGTGCTGGAATACACCGGCGCTTTTTGTGAGCTGTACCGCCAGGAAGGCTGGTACCTGGAGCGCACCGTGCATTTTGTCAACCGCGTCGGCTTGGACTACATCAAAAAACGCATCGTGGAAGACGCAGCAGGCCGAAAAACACTCTGGGACAACCTGCAGTTTGCCCTGGACGGCGAACCCGACCCCTGGTTTGAATTTGACAAAGCGGCGGTAGATACACGCCAGTTTGAAGCCTTGAGTGTCTGAACCTTGACCCTATTTTTATATGCTTTTTAGGCCTCTAGACCATATACAACAAGCGTAATAAGCTACAAAGGAAATAGCAAAATGAACGAATGGACTCTCATCTGCCAAATCGACGACATCCCTGTGCTGGGCTCTCGCCGCGTGTCTCGCAGCGCTGGCATGGATGTGGCGGTGTTTCGCAACGACACGGGCGAGGTGTTTGCCCTGCTTGACCGCTGTCCGCACAAAGGCGGCCCCTTGAGCCAAGGCATAGTGTTTGGCACCAGTGTGGCCTGCCCGTTGCACAACTGGACCATTGGCCTGTGCACCGGCCAGGCCGCCGCGCCAGACGAGGGCTGTACGCCGCGTTTTGAAATCAAGGTAGTGGCCGGGCAAGTGTTCCTGAAAACTGCCGAGCTGGCCAGCCACGCCACAGAGCAAACCCGCCCCATCGCTGGCCCGGCGCGGCACAAGGCCTGCGTTTAAGGCCATTGCCAACTCCCCTGCAGCGTGACCATGACACCGATCCACCCGCTGCTTGGCCACGCACACACGCTTTGAAAGAACCCAAGCCATGACTGAAACGCGTTCGACCTGCCCTTACTGCGGTGTGGGCTGCGGGGTGATCATCGAATCCAGCGGCAACCAGATCACCGGCGTGCGCGGCGACCCCGACCACCCAGCCAACTTTGGCCGCCTGTGCAGCAAGGGCTCTACCCTGCACCTGACGGCCAGCGCCGACATCACTGCGCAAGCGCGGTTGCTGCACCCCATGCAGCGCGCCCAGCGCGACGCACCGGCACAACGCACCGACTGGCACAGTGCGCTGGATATGGCGGCAAAGAAGTTTGCGCAAGTCATCCAGACGCATGGCCCGGATGCAGTGGGTTTTTACTTGTCAGGCCAGTTGCTGACCGAAGACTATTACGTCTTCAACAAACTCGCCAAGGGCTTGGTGGGTACCAACAACGTCGACAGCAACTCGCGCCTGTGCATGAGCAGCGCCGTGGCGGGCTACAAGCAAACGCTGGGCATGGATGCGCCCCCAGCTTGCTATGACGACCTGCCACACGCTGGCACACTGTTCATTACCGGCGCCAACCCGGCTTACGCGCACCCCATTTTGTACCGCCGCCTTGAAGATGCACGCCGTGCCAACCCGGCCATGAAAGTGGTGGTGGTTGACACCCGGCGCACCGACACCGCAGCTGACGCCGACCTGTTTTTGCAAATCCAGCCCGGCACTGATGTCATGCTGCACCACGGCATGTTGCACCTGATGCTGTGGGAAGGCTGGCTTGACACCGGGTTTGTCGCGGCACACACCAGCGGTTTTGAGGCTCTGAAAACCCTGGTGCGCGATTGCACGCCTGACAAAGTGGCGCACATGTGCGGTATCTCCCAAGCCGCCTTGCTGCAAGCCGCGCAGTGGTTTGCAGGGGTCACCCCACAGGGCCGCACCCCGACGCTGAGCCTGTACTGCCAGGGCTTGAACCAGTCCAGCAGCGGCACCGCCAAAAACACCTCGCTCATCAATCTGCACCTGGCCACTGGCCAGATCGGCAAGCCTGGCGCCGGCCCGTTTTCGCTCACTGGCCAGCCCAATGCCATGGGCGGGCGCGAAGTGGGCGGCATGGCCAACTTGCTCTCTGGTCACCGCGACTTGGCCAACGCCAGCCACCGCGCTGAAGTGGCCGCCCTGTGGGGTGTGCCAGACGTGCCGGCCAAGCCCGGCAAAACAGCCGTCGAAATGTTCCAGGCTGCTGCAGACGGCGACATCAAAGCCTTGTGGATTGCCTGCACCAACCCAGCGCAATCCATGCCCGACCAAGCCACGGTGCGCCGCGCCTTGCAGCGCGCCGAATTTGTGGTGGTGCAAGAAGCCTTTGCCACCACTGCCACCTGCCGCTATGCCGACCTGCTGCTGCCGGCCACCACCTGGGGCGAAAAAGAAGGCACCGTGACCAACTCAGAGCGGCGCATCAGCCGCGTGCGCGCCGCTGTCAACCCGGCGGGCGAGTGCCGCCACGACTGGCTGATCGCCACCGACTTTGCGCAACGGCTGGTAGCACATTTGCCAACAATGCCAGCCAGCGGGGTCAGATCCGAATTCGGGCTACAAGCTTTGCCGAAGACAGCAGATGCAGCACCGAATTCGGCTCTGACCCCGATGGCGGGTTTAAACCGAAGCAGCCTGTTCCCCTACACCAACCCAGAATCCATCTGGAACGAACACCGCGAAACCACCCGTGGGCGCGACCTCGACATCACCGGCATGAGCTACGCCATGCTGGAGGCTGCACCCCAACAATGGCCTTTGACAGAAGGCGAACGCCAAGGCAAAGCCAGACTTTATGAGGACGGTGTGTTTCCCACGGCAGACGGCAAGGCGCACTTCATCCCTGCCGCTTTTCAGGCCGTGGCCGAGCCTCGCAGCGCCCGCTACCCGTTTGCCCTGACCACCGGACGCCTGCGCGACCAGTGGCACGGCATGAGCCGAACCGGCACGTTGGGCCGCCTGTTTGGCCACGACAGTGAGCCCTGCGTGCAAATGCACCCGCAAGACATGCGCCAGCGTGGCCTCAAAGACGGTGACCTGGTGTACCTCACCAGTGTGCGTGGCTCGGTGCTGGTGCCAGTGCAAGCCAGCCCTGAAATCAGTGCAAGTCAGGCTTTCATGGCCATGCATTGGGGTGAAGAATTCATCAGTGGTCAAAACGCCCAAGGCGAGCGCCTGGCAGGGGTCAACGCCTTGACCAGCGGCGTGTTTTGCCCAGACTCCAAACAGCCCGAGTTCAAACACACCCCCATCAAAATCCTCAAGGCCGACCTGCCCTGGCAACTGCTGACCATGGCTTGGTTGCCCGAGTCGCAGCTGATCAACGTCCGCAACGACCTGCAAGCGCTGATGACGCAATTTGACTTTGCCACCTGCGTGCCGTTTTCCAATGGTGTAGATGCCAATGTGGTCAGTGCCGCCAGTGCGACTGATGCCACTGGCCCTGGCAACGGCAACGACACCAGCACCAGCGAGCGCTGTGGCCTGCTGTTTCGCGCTGCGCACCACGCCGCACCAGAGCCTGCCGTGCTGGCACAAATAGAGTCACTCTTACACATCAAAGGGCCAGAGGTGCTGCGTTACTCAGACCCCAAACGCGGTCAGCGCCGTGCCGCCCGGCTGGTGGAGCACGACACACAAACGTCGCTGGAAGGCTTTTTGCTGGCCGGGGACATCAGCGCCCAAAGCTGGATCACCACCTTGCTCAAAGAATCTTTGCCAGCCCATTCGTATGGCCGGGCGCTGCTCATCCCCGGAGCCACACCGCCGGTGCCGGTGGTATCGCGCGGCACCACGGTTTGCACCTGTTTTAACGTCACCGATGTGGCCATTCAAAACCACCTCAGCAGCCATGCTGCGCATGCCTCTGATGCCTCCCACACGGGCCAGGCCACCCACGTGCTTGACGCATTGAAAGCCGCGTTGCATTGCGGCACCAACTGCGGCTCGTGCGTGCCACAGTTGCAGCGCATGGTGCGGCAATTTTCTTGACCCTGAGGGATGATCTCGGCCGGTTCCAGCCAACACACCACAGCCTGGGCACAGCGTAGCGCTCAAGGGCATTAGTTTCAGCGCATCAATCAGCAGTTGGCACACCCTGTGCTTAGGGTTAACCATTACAACTGTTGGACTCATACGATGCATCTATTCAAACTGATTGGCCTTTGGGCTGTGTTGTGGAGTTTCCACTTTGGTGCAGCTTCTCAAGATATGGCAACTGCACCCACGCTGGCGGCCAGTGCGGTCAGCGCTGCTGTTGCCTCCAGTGTGGCGCTAACTCACCCCGCTTTGGTTGCCCAGAGCAGCATCAGCAGCGCTGATACCGCCTGGATGCTCACCAGCACCGCTTTGGTGCTGCTGATGACCTTGCCAGGTATTGCCTTGTTTTACGGTGGCATGATCCGACGCAAAAATTTCATCAACACCCTGGCCAGCGTGGTGGCCATTGCTGGGTTGGTCACCTTGTTGTGGTTCGCTGTGGGCTACTCGTTGGCCTTTACCCCTGGCAACCCCTGGTGGGGTGGCACTGAGCGTTTGTGGTTTGTTGGCTTGGACTACATCAAGGACAGCGGCCAGGTGGCGGTCAGTTACATCGCCCCCAATTTGCCGGAATCGGTGTACGCCATGTACCAACTCAGTTTTGCCATCATCACGGCGGCCTTGATTGTGGGCGCAGTGGTGGAGCGCATGCAGTTTTCAGCACTGTTGTGGTTCATTGGATTGTGGTCGATGCTGGTCTATGCCCCAATTGCGCACTGGGTCTGGGAGCCAGGTGGCTGGCTGGCGCAAATGGGCGTGCTGGACTTTGCCGGTGGCTCGGTGGTGCACATCAACGCCGGGGTCACCGGCTTGGTCTGTGCCTATGCCTTGGGCCCACGCAAAGGTTACGGGCATGAACCTTTTCAGCCGTTTAACCTAGGCCTGACCATGGTCGGAGCCGGGCTGTTGTGGGTGGGCTGGTTTGGTTTTAACGCCGGCTCAGCCCTTGCTGCAGACGGGCGTGCCGGTTTGGCCATGGCAGTGACGCAAATCGCGGCGGCGGCCGGAGCCATTTTCTGGATGCTGGGGGAGTGGCTGGTGCGCGGCCGTCCGTCTTTGCTGGGTTTGTGCTCGGGGCTGGTGGCAGGTCTGGTGGCCATCACTCCCGCTGCAGGTTTTGTCACGCCACGATCTGCAGTGCTGATTGGTGCGGTGGCTGGGCTGGCATGTTATTGGGGTGCCACGGGTCTCAAGCGCATGCTCAATGCCGATGACTCGCTGGACGTGTTTGGCGTGCATGGCATTGGTGGCATTGTGGGCTCGCTGCTCACCGGCGTATTGGCCAGCAAAAGCATCTCGGGTGTACCGGCGCATTGGAGTACCCAGCTGATAGGTGTGGCGGTTGTGGTGCTGTACAGCGGCGCCATGAGCGCCTTGCTGCTGTGGGTCACCAAAGGATGGGTTGGCTTGCGGGTGGATGAAGCTTTTGAGCAAACCGGTCTGGACATTTCCCTGCATCGGGAACAACTTGGCACTTGATTGGAGTCACACCATGAGAAGCAGCGAAAAAATTGCCCTGGCCGCCCGCATGCATGTGATGCTGCGGCGTAAAACTGGCCGTGTGACCGACACCGAATGGTTGGCTTGCAACCGCGAATACGCAGAGGAAATCATTCGATTTTCAAACGACTATGCCCAAAAGGAAGGCCATCCCGACCTGGCCGAACTGGCTGAAAAGCTCAGCGTGCTGCTGCTGCCACCCCAGCCACAGACCAATGGTTATAAAAAGACCGATTTAAGGCATGAAGACACGGGGCTGATTCGTTACATGCGGGGCTTACGGTAAATTCGCACCCATGACCTGGCACGCCCAACTTGACATCAACTACAGCCAAGAGCAGCAACGCAGCGTGGCGCGCCACACCCACAGCGGTCCACTGCGGCTGCTGCAAAGCCTTTACCCCGAGGGTCATGCGGTCTGCCACAACGTGCTGGTGCACCCGCCCGGCGGCTTGGTGGGTGGCGACACGCTTGACATCACGGTGGCGGCCAGCGGCGCCGCGCATGGCCTGATCACCACCCCGGGTGCCACCCGTTTTTACCGCTCGGCAGGCGAGCCAGCAGTGCAGCGCACCCAGATCACCCTGCGTGACCAGGCACGGCTGGAATGGTTGCCATTGGAGACCATCGCCTACAACCAATGCCTGGCCGAAAACCACCTCACTTTGAACCTGGCGCCGCAAGCCGAATGCATGGGTTGGGACATCACCGCGCTGGGCCTGCCCGCAGCCGATTTACCCTTTACCCAAGGCCGTTTGTTGCAACACCTTGAGCTGCCTGACGTGTGGCTGGAGCGTGGGCTGATCGATGCCAGCGACACCCGCCTGATGGACGGCCCGCTGGGGCTGGCAGGCCAGCGCTGCATGGCCACCCTGTTTTTTGCTGCGGGCACTGCACTTGACAAACCCCGCCGCGCGGCCGCGCTAGACATGGCTCGCCAAGTGCTCGATGGCCATGCTTTGCGCGGCACGGCGGGTGCCACCTGCCCCAACCCGCAAGTGCTGGTGGTGCGGGTGCTGTCGCCGCTGGTGGAACCCGCAGTGGAATTGCTGCGACAAGTGTGGGTGAACTGGCGGGCGCATTTTTGGGGGTTGCCAGCCACCCTACCCCGGATTTGGTCTATGTGAGATCTACCGTGTATTGGCGGGCGCTTCTGGTCCAACGCCTTGACGGTGGACAGCAACGCAACTTCACTCGTTTTGGGTTTTGCGCAAATTCAAAACAAATTGCGTACACTTAAATACACATTTCTATCTCAATTCCGAACATCAAGGGCAGCACCATGGAAACCACCAAAGTAGGCATTCGCGAGTTCCGAGCCGGTATCGCAGAGTTCATTGCATCGAGTTCACCCGTCGCGGTAACGCGTCATGGCCACACAGTTGGGTATTTCATTCCGACCCATGGCCAGGTCGATGCAGACATCACGGCACTGAAAAAGGCCAGCAAAACACTAGACCAATTGCTGGCAGCACACGACGTGGATGTGGAGACAGTTGTTGCTGACTTCAAAGCAGTGCGCAAACAGACCACTGCAAATAAAAAACTCAAGGTGACGGCGCAATGAGCCCCAAAGCCCTTGTCTTGGATGCCAATATTCTGATCCGGGCAGTACTGGGCAAACGCGTGCGGCAGCTGTTGCTTGTCAACGCGGCTACAACCAAATTTTTTGCACCTGATGTTGCCTACTTGGATGCCCGCAAGTACTTGCCTGCATTATTGGAAAAGCGCGGCCTTGACAGCAGTGCGGCCGTGACCGTGCTGGACACCCTTGAGTCAATCGTTCAACCCGTAGAACTCGAACTTTACGAAGGACTCAAGCAACAATCGCTCCAAAGAATTTCCATCCGCGATGCCGATGATTGGCCGGTTCTTGCATGCGCCCTGACGATTGGTTGCCCAGTGTGGACGGAAGATGCTGATTTTTTTGGCACTGGTGTGGCGACATGGACGACTGATCGTGTCGCGTTGTATTTTGAAGATTGACGGGCTTGCAATTTCAAATCGCCACCATCTGCCGCACGCCATCCGCTTCCATGTTGGCACCCAAGCCTTGGGCTTTGACGGCACCGCGTTCCATGACCACGTAGTGATCAGCCAACTCTTGGGCGAAGTCGTAGTACTGCTCCACCAGCACAATGGCCATGTCACCTCGGTCGGCCAACATGCGGATGACGCGGCCAATGTCTTTGATGATGCTGGGCTGGATGCCTTCGGTGGGCTCGTCGAGCATCAGCAGTTTGGGGCCAGCGGCCAGCGCGCGGGCAATGGCCAACTGCTGTTGCTGGCCGCCGGACAGGTCGCCGCCACGGCGCTTGAGCATTTGCTTCAAGACCGGGAACAGTTCAAACAATTCGGGCGGAATCGGTGTGCTGGCAGGTTTGTAGGCCAGTCCCATGGCCAGGTTTTCCTCGACAGTCAACCTGGCAAAAATCTCGCGGCCTTGCGGAACAAAACCGATGCCGGCTCTGGCACGCTCAAAAGGTGTGGCGTTTTGGATGGGCCTGCCGTCGAATTCAATCGCACCTGTTTTGATTGGCACCAGACCCATCAGGCTTTTGAGCAGGGTGGTTTTGCCGACCCCGTTGCGGCCCAAAATGACGGTGATTTTGCCCAGGCTGGCTTGCAGGTTCACGTCGCGCAAGATGTGGGAGCCGCCGTAGTATTGGTTGATGTTGGTGACGTTCAGCATCTGTGTTTATCCTTTTTTATGGTTTTTGATGCGGCTGTTGGCAGGGTCTCGCCCCGGCGGGCGACTCACTTTTCTTTGGCGAAGCAAAGAAAAGTGAGTGCGCAGCCGGGCGCACATCCCGGCCACCCCGTCTGGTAAAGACACAAACTCACCGTCCAAGATACACCTCAATCACCCGTTCATCCGCCTGCACCTGCGCCAGCGTGCCCTGCGCCAGCACCGCGCCGTCGCACAACACCGTGACGATGTCCGAGATGGTGTTGATGAAGCTCATGTCATGCTCCACCACCATCAGCGAATGCTTGCCCTTCAAAGACAAAAAAAGCTCAGCCGTACGCTCGGTTTCCTCATCGGTCATGCCCGCCACAGGTTCATCCAGCAGCAACAGCTTGGGGTCTTGCATCAGCAACATGCCAATCTCCAGCCACTGCTTTTGCCCATGGCTGAGGTAGCCCGCCTGGCGCGACACGCTGTCTGCCAGATGGATGGTGTGCAGCACTTCGGCCAGTCGGTCGCTCTGCTTTGAATCCAGCTTGAACAACATGGATGCGGTCACGGCCTTGTTGGTTTTCAAAGCCAGCTCCAGGTTTTCAAACACCGTGAGCTGCTCAAACACCGTGGGTTTCTGGAACTTGCGGCCAATGCCCATCTGGGCAATTTCGGCCTCTTTGAAGCGCAACAAATCGATCGTGCTGCCATAAAACACCTGACCCGAATCCGGGCGGGTTTTGCCAGTGATGATGTCCATCATGGTGGTTTTGCCCGCGCCATTGGGGCCAATGATGCAGCGCAGCTCGCCGGGAGCAATGTCAAGCGACAAATGGTTGATGGCCTTGAAGCCGTCAAAACTCACGTTGACATCTTCCAGGTAAAGAATGCGCCCGTGGGTCACATCCACTTCACCCGGTGCCGGCGCCAGCCTGGCAAAACCCGCAGAACGCCCACCCGAGGCGGTTTGCCCCTGGCGCTGGGACTGTTTGGCGCGGTAGGCTTCGGCATGGCGCGCGCCCTGCTCCATCAGCTCGGGCGTCATTTCGAACCACCTTTCAGTTTTTTGACCAGACCCACCACGCCGTCAGGTAAAAACAGCGTAACCCCAATGAACAGCGCACCTAAAAAATACAACCAAAACTCGGGGTAGGCCACGGTCAGCCAACTTTTGACGCCGCTGACAATGAACGCGCCCAGAATTGGCCCGATCAGCGTGGCGCGGCCTCCTACGGCGGCCCAGATGGCAATCTCAATCGAATTGGCCGGACTCATTTCGCTGGGGTTGATGATGCCCACTTGCGGCACATACAAGGCACCGGCCACGCCGCACATCATGGCTGAAATGGTCCAGATGGTGAGCTTGTAGCCCACGGGCGAGTAGCCACTGAACATGACCCGTGTTTCAGCGTCGCGTACGGCTTGCAACACGCGGCCAAACTTGCTGTTGATGAGCCAACGCGACAGCAAAAAGAAACCCAGCAGTGTCAGGCCGGTCAGCACAAACAAGGTCATGCGCATGTGGGGCGTGGCAATGGGAATGTCCAGAATGCGCTTGAAGTCGGTAAAACCGTTGTTCCCGCCAAAACCAGTCTCGTTGCGGAAAAACAGCAGCATGGCGGCAAAGGTCATGGCCTGGGTGATGATGGAAAAGTACACGCCCTTGATGCGCGAGCGAAAGGCAAAGTAGCCAAACACAAAGGCCACGAGGCCTGGCACAGCGATGATCAGAAACAGGGTGGCGACAAAGCTGCCGGAAAACGTCCAGTGCCAGGGCAGCGTCTTCCAGTCCAGAAACACCATGAAGTCAGGCAGGGCACTTTTGTAATTGCCGTCCAGCCCAATTTGGCGCATCAAATACATGCCCATGACATAGCCACCCAGCGCAAAAAACAAGCCGTGCCCCAAGCTCAAGATGCCGGTAAAGCCCCAGATCAAATCCATGGCCAGCGCACAAATGGCATAGCACATGATGCGACCGAGCAGCCCCACGCCGTAGTCACTCAGGTGAAACACACTGCCCTGCGGCACTGCCAAATTCAGCACCGGAGCCACCGCACACACCACAATCAAGGCGACCAGAAAGCCGGCCCAACCGCTGCGACTGAGCAACGGCGCGGGGGCGGGCAAGGAAACCGGGTTCAAAGTTGTGTTCATGTTCATGCCTCCGCCGAGCGGCCTTTCATGGCGAAGATGCCTTGGGGTCGTTTTTGAATGAAGATGATGATGAACACCAGCACCGCAATCTTGGCCAATACCGCACCGGTCAACCCCTCCAGAAACTTGTTCAAAATGCCCAGCCCCAACGCGGCGTAGACCGTGCCCGCCAACTGCCCCACACCGCCCAGCACCACCACCATGAAGGCATCGACGATGTAGCCCTGGCCCAGGTCTGGCCCCACGTTGCCCACCTGGCTCAAGGCGCAACCCGCCAGCCCGGCAATGCCAGAGCCCAACGCGAAGGCGTAGGTGTCAATGCGCGCCGTGTTCACCCCCATGCACGAGGCAATCGGGCGGTTTTGCGTGACCCCGCGCACGAACAGCCCCAGCCGTGTCTTGCCAATCATCCAGGCCACGCTGCCCAGCACAAACAGGGCAAAACCAATGATGACCAAGCGGTTGTAGGGCAGCGACAAATTGCCAAGCACCTGCACGCCACCACTCATCCACGACGGGTTTTCCACCCCCACGTTTTGGGCACCAAAAATGCTGCGCACCAACTGCATCAGCATCAAGCTGATGCCCCAGGTGGCCAGCAGGGTTTCCAGCGGGCGGCCATACAAAAAGCGGATCACACTGCGCTCCAGCGCCGCTCCCATCAGGGCGGATGCCATGAACGCCACCGGCACCGCCGCCAGCAAATACCAGTCAAACGCGCCGGGCAGGTATTTTTGAAACAGGCCTTGCACCACATAGGTCGCATAGGCGCCAATCATCATCAGCTCGCCGTGCGCCATGTTGATCACGCCCATCAGCCCGTAGGTGATGGCCAGGCCCAGCGCCACCAGCAGCAGGATCGAGCCCAGGCTGATGCCGCTGAACAAGGCTCCCAGCCGGTCACCCCAGGCCAGGGCAGCTTCCACCTGGCGCAGTGCCGCGCCCAGAGCGGCTTTAACTTGTGCGTCAGGCTCTTGCTCAAGGCGCGCCAACAGCATGGTTTTGGTGTTGGCCTGGCCGCTGCTGGCCAGCAGTTTGGCGGCTTCCAGGCGTTTGGTTTTGTCTGTGCTATTGAGCAAGGCGGCGGCACGCACCATGCCCAGTTGGTCTTTGATGGCGGCGTTTTGCTCGGTGGCCAGGGCTTTTTCGATCAGCGGCAGTTTGGTTTCGTCCGCATCACTTTGCAGTTGTTTCACCGCGGCGGCACGCACGGTGTCGTCTTTGGAAAAGAGCTTGAGCGCGGCCAGTGCCGAGTCAATTTCACCGCGCATGCGGTTGTTGTTGATCACGTCTTCGAGCGCCTCAGGCAGGGGGATTTCAGCCCCGGTGACTGCATCAAAAGCCTTGTCGTCTTTCACCACCAACACCTGCTCTCCGGCGACTTTGACGGCATCGTCAGACAAGGCTTGCAGAAAGGCAGCAGTCTGGTCATCGGCTGCCTGCATGGCTTGGGCCAGCGCCTCGATACGCGCGTCGGTTTCGCCGAGTGTGATGCTTTTTACATCGCTAGCGCTTATGGAATATGCGCTAGTAGCTATAAAAAGCGTAGTAATTGAAAGGAGTCTTTTGAGCATATTCAGAACCTGTAGTGTGGGCACGGGTGGCAGTGCCCACGCTGCAATTTCTTTTGAAAAGGGTAATTGGCGAAGAAAGGAAGAAGCGTCGCGAGCGGGTCAAGGTGGGGTTTGAAGCGCACAGCCGTACTCCCGTACGGCGAGCACTGCAAGCCCCAGATTGGCTCGCGCAGTAGCTTCTTACTTCTTCGCCGGTTCGTCAGGCTTGCCAGCATTGCCTTCGATGTACGGGCTCCATGGCTTGGCTTTCACCGGGCCAGGAGTCTTCCAGACCACGTTGAACTGGCCGTCGGCCTTGATCTCGCCAATGAACACACTCTTGTGCAAGTGGTGGTTCTTCTCATCCATCTTGCTCACAATGCCGCTGGGGGCTTTGAAGGTTTGGCCGGCCATGGCGGCAATCACCTTGTCCACGTCGGTGGACTTGGCTTTTTCAACCGCTTGTTTCCACATGTTGATGCCGATGTAGGTGGCTTCCATCGGGTCGTTGGTCAAAGCCTTGTCTTTGTGACCGGCAATGCCCTTGGCCTTGGCATAGGCTGTCCACTTTTTGATGAACTCGGTGTTGGTTGGGTTCTTGATGGACTGGAAGTAGTTCCAGGCGGCCAGGTGACCCACCAGCGGCTTGGTGTCCACACCGCGCAGCTCTTCTTCACCCACGCTGAAGGCCACCACTGGCACGTCTTTGGCCTTCAGGCCGGCGTTGCCAAGTTCTTTGTAGAACGGCACGTTGGAGTCACCATTGATGGTGGAAACCACGGCGGTTTTGCCACCGGCGCTGAATTTTTTGATGTCAGCCACGATGGTCTGGTAATCACTGTGGCCAAACGGTGTGTATTTTTCGTCAATGTCTTTGTCAGCCACGCCCTTGGATTTAAGGTAGGCACGCAAAATTTTGTTGGTGGTGCGGGGGTACACGTAGTCGGTGCCCAACAAGACCCAGCGCTTGGCTGCGCCGCCGTCTTTGCTCATCAAATAGTCCACTGCGGGAATGGCTTGCTGGTTGGGCGCGGCACCGGTGTAGAACACGTTTTTGGACAGCTCTTCACCTTCGTACTGCACCGGGTAGAACAGCAAGCCGTTCATTTCTTCGACCACCGGCAACACCGACTTGCGGCTTACGCTGGTCCAGCAGCCAAAGATCACATCGACCTTGTCCTGACCCAGCAACTGCTTGGTTTTTTCAGCAAACAGCGGCCAGTTGGAAGCCGGGTCAACCACCACGGGTTCCAACTTCTTGCCGAGCAGTCCGCCCTTGGCATTGATCTCGTCAATGGCCATCAGCACGGTGTCTTTCAACACGGTCTCAGAAATGGCCATGGTGCCAGACAAGCTGTGCAAGATACCGACCTTGATGGTGTCGGCGGCGTAGGCGGGCAATGCCGACAGGGTGGTCAGCGCGACGGCGGCAGTGAGTGCCTTGAGGGTAAAACGACGTGAGTTCAAAGTTGACATGTGTGCTACTCCAAAGTTGATAAAACCGTTGTCGCTCAGGCTGTGCCTTCGGTGGCATGACAGGCCTGTGCTTGAGCGATGGAGTGACTTTAGGCAAGCGAGAAGGTTTGGGAAATACGCCGAGTGGCGTACAGCTAATGGCAGCTGATGGCTAAAAAGGTGCGGCCAGCGGCTCGCCCACAAAGACGCCCAAAGTGGGCCACGCCACACTGCGCCAATAGGCCTCTAGCGCCGTGCTGCCCTGCACATAGTTGAGCAATAGCACCTGCGGATGCGGAAACTTTTGCAAGTGGTTGCAGGGCTCGCTGACGGTGCCGTAGCTGGCGGTGGCGCCTGATTCAAGCCAGTCCAGTACGCTCATTTGCCCCAACCCACCCAGCAACTGCCCGCCAAACGAGGTCAGGTGGTCTGCCAGCGCCCCGGGTAGCCACTGCGTGGGCGCGAGCACGTCTGGGTTGGGCAAGCCAGTTTGAAGCAAAAACACGCGACTGAGGTTGGGGGTGGCATCCGTGTTGATCAGCTGCGCCGCAATGGCACGGCGCGGCAACCCGCCAGGGGGCGGGAACAATGGGGCACGCACGTTGCGCGCGCTGTCTGCGGTGCTGACAAACACCGCGTTGGCAGGCAAGCCACCGAGCTTGCCCAGCTGGCCATCGGCCGCCACACCGCGGTCGATCATAGCCTTGGCGCTGCTGATGGTGCGCGCGGCTAACAGCATCGACGGCCGCAACCCCAAGTCGGTGTAAGGTCTTGCGCTGGGTGAATTGAAATAGCGCGACGGTTTGCTGGCGGCACAGGTGTTTTGGCAGGCTTGCAGATCAAGCCCCAACGTGACCGCAGCGGTGATGCCATTGCATTGCACCGCAAAGGGCTGCGACCAGGCCAGCGCCAAAGCCTGCACGTGCGGCGCCATGTGCGCTTTGATTTGGATGTTAAGCCGCTCAAACTCGGCCGCGCTCAATGACTTTTGCACCGGCAGCACCACGCGCAGCACCTGCGCCTGCGGCACGCCGCGCTTGGCCACGTAATAGTTACCCACCGCCACCGAATAAGGGTCTGCGGTGTTGATGACCACCCCCAGGTCGGCCGCGGTGAGTTTGCCCTGAATGCGTGGCACAGACACCCAGCGCCGGCGGACATCCGCCTGAGCGGCACTCGCCCCAAGCACCGGACTATCTGCCGGGGTTGAGCTGGCCGCCAAAGTCGGTGCACTGGCGGGCAAGGCGTTGGATGAGTGGGCCTCTTCGCCCTGCGCCATGCCAATGCACCACATCAGGGCACAAAACAGCAGCGCTGAACACTTTAAACCGAACAAACTGGCATTCATCATGCCCCGATTAAACCCGCTGCCCCATACCCTGCCGGTTTTCAGGGCAAAGTTTCAGGGCAAAAAAATGCGATTAGCCCAACAAGCCTTTGGTTTGAATGAACTTAATCACGTCATCCAGGCCGCTCAAGGTCTTGAGGTTGGTCATGACAAACGGTTTGAGACCCTTGGCCGTGGTGCGCATGCGGGTGGTGTCAGCCGCCATCACGTCCAAATCGGCCCCCACATGCGGTGCCAGGTCGGTTTTGTTGATCACAAACAGGTCGCTCTTTGTGATGCCAGGGCCGCCTTTGCGGGGAATCTTTTCACCAGCGGCCACGTCGATCACGTAAATCGTCAAGTCGCTCAGCTCGGGGCTGAAGGTGGCGGCCAGGTTGTCGCCGCCACTTTCTAAAAACACGATGTCGGCGTTGGGGAAATCGACCAGCATGCGGTCGATGGCTTCCAGATTGATCGAGCAGTCTTCGCGGATGGCAGTGTGCGGGCAGCCGCCGGTTTCTACCCCCATGATGCGATCAGCGGGCAAGGCACCGCTGACGGTCAGCAGGCGCTGGTCTTCTTTGGTGTAAATGTCGTTGGTGATGGCCACCAGGTCGTACTTGTCGCGCATGGCTTTGCACAGCATTTCAAGCAGTGTGGTTTTGCCGGAGCCGACCGGCCCGCCAATGCCCACGCGCAAAGGCGGTAGGGGTTTGGTGCGCTTTTTGATGTGATGCAAAGGTGTGTTCATGGTCGGTGTTTTATTCAAAATGTGTAGCTGCTTATGCTTTAAATATAAGGTCTAGGACCTGAAAAGCCTTGAATATTGCACCTCGTGCTGGGCGCTCAAGATGGCCAGCATGGGGGCAAACGCCTGGCGTGTGTCGTCGGTTGCCGCCAGTGCGTGGTCGACGACTGCAGGAATTTCTGCGGCCAGTCTGGAGAGGATGCGCTGCCCAGCGCTTTGACCCAGCGGCACCGATTTGATGGCCGCCTGCACCATGTTCTCGGCCCAGCCAAAGGCGTAGGCCAGCAGGCAGTCGCGCAGGGGTGCGGCCGTGCTGCTGGCGGCCAAGGCAAACGCGATGGGATAGGTGGGTTGCCCATTGGCCAACAGCTCAATCTGCGCTGGTTTGGCAGTGGTGTGGTTGCGCAGCCACTCCAGCAAACTGCGGCCCATTTGCTCGGTTTGCGCACGCAGTTCGCTGCTTTCTCGGGTTTGCAACGCCCAGGCGTTGAGGGTCGCTATGCGCCCGGCGTCGGCGGCCTGCCAGGCAGGAATGGCTTGTGCCAGCAGCGCCAGATCGCTTCGTGCCAGACTCAGCTCAAGCTGATCCAGCAGCCAGTTTGATGCTTCGCTTTCAGTAGCTACTTGAGCACTATCTACGGCGGCTTCAAGGCATTCTGAGTAAGAAAAACCACCAATCGGCAAGGCTGGCGAGGCCAGCCACATCAGCTGAATCAGACTGCTGTCACGCATGCTGGCTCTGCCTTAAGGGTGGTGGCTGCAGCCCGGCCCATGCACATGGGGTGGCTGCGCATCTGGGACGGCAGCGGGTGCGGGCGTGTGGACTTGAGCATGGTCCAGGTTGTGGTCATGGTCATGGTCATGCCCGTGGTGGTGTCCGCCAAAGTGCCCACCAGTGGCGTAGGCACCGTTTTCTGGCTCGAACGGTTCGGTCACCTCGGTCACGACCAGGTGCATGGCGCGCAGCATGTCGGCCAGCACGTGGTCAGGTTCGATTTTGAGGTGGTCGGGTTTCAGCTCGATTGGCACATGGCGGTTGCCCAGGTGGTAGGCGGCGCGGATCAGGTCAAACGGCGTGCCGTGATTGGGGCAATGGGTGATTTTCAGCACCGTTTGCGGCGCAGCCAGCACCTTGATCAGCGAGCCATCTTGCGCCACCAGCACGTCGCCACCGCGTGCGACCGTGCCACGCGGCAGAAAAATGCCAAGTAGGCGGTCAGCGGAGTCGGTGGCGTCGAACCGGCTTTTTTGCCGCACGTCCCAGTCCAGCGCCACATGACCAGCGCGTTTGAGCAAGGCGGCCGCCAGGCCGTGGCCTTGGGGGATGAGTTTGGAGATGTGGAGCATGGTGGCGTTGCAACGCATTTTGGATGGGGGTGCGGTCAACTCTGCAAGAGCCGTGCCGACCTGTCGATGTGAGGCCAGGCCACACCGACCAAACGCGGCCTTGCTGAGCTGGATCAGCGCTGATAATATAACAACCGTTATAACTTTGAAGGTTTCACCATGACTGCACTCAAACTCACCCAAATCGGCAATTCGGTTGGCGTGATTCTGCCCAAGGAAGTTTTGGCTCGACTCAATCTTGAAAAAGGGGATGCGGTGTACATGACTGACACCGCCAATGGGTTCAACATTTCCCCCTATGACCCGAATTTTGATGAACAGATGACGCAAGCGCGCCGCATCATGAAAAAACGCCGCGCCGTGTTGCATGAGTTGGCCAAATGAGTGGCCAGCGACAAACCTGGGGGTGGATTGAGATCGCCCTGATTCACGCCGTGCATGATGAACAGTTGGCAGAACACGGCGGTGGCGCTGGCGTGCGTGACTTGAACTTGCTGGAATCAGCCTTGGCAAGGCCGAAGCAACTTGAAAACTATGGCACGCCCGATACGGCTGATCTGGCCGCCAGCTACGGTTATGGGATCTCGCGCAACCATCCTTTTATTGATGGAAACAAGCGAACCGGCTTTGTCGCCATGGAATTGTTTTTGGCACTCAACGACTTTGAGTTGACCGCCACAGATGCTGACTGCGTTGTGACCATGCTGTCCGTCGCTGCAGGCGATATCGACGAGGCCGCCTTCGCCGCTTGGGTTCGCCAGCACCTGCTGGTACGCTGACACACAGCGGAATGGCGCTCAAACTATGGGCAGTGGTTCAGAAGCACGGACTCGGTGTATTGGCCACCACATAGCACCCACGCCCTTGATGCTTGGCTTGGTACATCGCGCCGTCGGCGGCAAGCACCAGGCTGTCAAAACTGCTATGGCTGTCGCCCATGGCGATGCCGATTGAAATTCATTAGAGCCATCTTTGATTCGCCCATGCTGACCAAAGAAGACACGCGTGATACCTATGGCGAACAGCGCTTGCAAAGCCTTGGCTGGCTCAATAGTCGCGTGGTGCTGCTGGTGTGGGTTGAACGTGCGACTGGGCCACATCTCATTTCTTGCCGTAACGGTGATAAACATGAAACCAAACGCTACTTCAAAGCCTTTATTTAGCGCGGCACAAATGCAAGCCGCTTTGGCCGCCGCCCCGGCTGGCGTTGCGGGTCAGCGTGGCTCTTGGGCACAAGCCGTTGCGACTCAAGGCGGTGGCGCGGATGCCACCCTGGCCCAATTGCGCCGGGCGCGTGGGCCGCAAAAAGCCCCAACAAAAGTGCCCACCACCATTCGCTTTGATGCCGATGTGCTGGCGGCACTCAAGTCGGGTGGAAAAGGCTGGCAAACCCGGGTCAACGATGCCATGCGAGATTGGCTCAAACAGCACAAGGCATTGACTGGGACAACGGGTGTTGCGGTAGGACGTTGAGGCGCAGGTGGTGGCCAGAACGTCGGGTTGGGATAAGGATAAAAGTGACCGGGCTCCGAATCATCCCTGACTGGTCATAGCGCATCAGCGTGAAGCTGGCATCAGGTGCGCAGTGCGGCATCGCCCACCACCACCTGCTTTGAATGCGAGCCTGGCCCCTTTGTCCTTCAAGTGGTTCAGATGGGCAACTGCTTAAAGTGGCGGTTTCCACCAAATTTATCAACGAGTGGCATCCAGATTTTTCCGTAGTGCTCAAATTCCTTGAGCTTGAATGGGTCGATGATGTAGCGCAGATAGCAAGTAACCATGTAATTCTTAAGAGGCTTGGCTGTAAATTTTCAATCAGCAAATGCTGAACTCTGACACGTCAGACTTTACTGGAGTTGCATCTGGAACGACAACTTGCGCAGCATAGTTTGACCCATAGCGAGGGTCGTCGTCATGCTGCACACGCCTTGATGAACGAAACAACCAGCGGCGCAGATTCACCCTTGAGAGCAGCACGTTCGGGCTGAAAATCGGGGTTGAGTCCGTATCGGCATCGATATCCCTCTGTGACTTCAGTGGCACCATAGGCCGCTGCAATGCGCGTGCCAGAGTACAGCCGAACCACACCTGTTGTTTCGACCAACGCGCACGCCAGCTGCGAAATGACAGCGCGGGCTGCATTGAGCGCTGTTTCCGCATGATCCGCATCGGCCCAGCCCATTACGTTGCGCGCGTACTCGATGACGGCGTGCTGAAATCCGCCGCAGGTACCTAGGAATGGCGTGGCGCTTTCGCGGGCGTAACGAATGGCATGCAGCGCACCGTCCATGTTGCGATAAGGGCTTGCTGGCACGCACCACAAGCCATCGAATCCGCAGACGCGTACAGATGAAGCAATTTCTTCTGTGGAAATCCACTCAAATACGACTTCAATGTGCAGAGTCTCTGCGGCAGCTTGCAGCGCCATCGGGATCGCCTGGTGCGCGGGTACGGATGGGTTGTAGTCGCCAATCAGGCCGACCGTGATGTGTTTTTTTATCATTTCGCTACTTGTTGACAAGGCCAGCTTCAAAATAAATCAGAGTTCGGCAACCAGTTTCTTTTCCCCCAGCGAAAAAGATGCCTGCTGGATACGCCCATTCAGGACCTCATAGACGCACAGCATTTCAACGGTCCCGCGACCCTCCGGAAAGTTGCGGGTTATCAATTCAAAGTCGATGACGATGTTGCCCATGACGACCCTTGACAGAAGCCGTGCATGTAAATCCGGCTCGGCAAATCTGAGCAGAAAGCGCGCGCGCATTTCGTCGTGACCTTGCGCCAGGCGTTCGCCATGCAGCGTGAATTGCTCAGCGTCAAAGGCATACGTGTTTAAAAGCGCTTCAATATCTTTGCCGTTGTAGGCATCAAGTTGGGCTTGAACGACGGCGAGTGGTGATTTGATTGACATGGATTTTTCGCAAGGGTCGAAAGTGGTGAAATTATTCCCGCCGAAGCACTATCCACATCGCGGCCAGCACGATCAGCCCACCACCTATCCAGCCGCTGACGCTGAGCGATTCACCCAGCCAGAGCACGGCAAACAGTGCACCGAAGGCGGGTTCGCTGCTGGTCAGCAAGGCGACGCGGCTGGGCGACGTGTGTTTCAGCGCCCAGTTTTGCGCAAAGAAGGCAAAGATGGTGCAGCCCAGCACCAGGTACAGACTGGCCTGCCAAAAGGCAGCCGCCACCGGCAATGGTGGCAAACCACCGGGTAGGCATAGCGCGAGCAACAGGCTGCCAAAACCAATCACGCCAGCCTGCACCGCCGTTATCGCCAAAGTGGTCGCGTTGCAATGACGGGTTAGCTTGGTGGTCTGGCACACGTTGATGGCGCGCAGCACGGCCGCCGCCAGCATCAAACCATCGCCAAGACCAAACTCACCGGCCAACTCACCGCTGAGCAGGGCAGCGCCAAGCAAAGAGATGCCGGCAAACACAAACATTCCCTGTGCCGGGCGGCTGCCCAGCAGCCACCACTCAACAAAGGGAGTAAACACCACGCACAGGCTAATCAAAAAGGCGGCGTTACTGGCCTGGGTATTTGCCACACCAAAGGTTTCACAAAGAAAAATGCCCAGCATCAGCGTGCCCAGCGGTAAGCCTGACCGAAGCGCATCGCGCCTGGGCTGGCCCGCCGTGCGCAGCAGCGCGGGCAAGAGCACCACAAAGGTAAGGATGAACCGCACAGCCAAAAAACCGAGCACCGGATAAAAGGCCAGCGCGCCTTTGGCCACGCCATAACTGGTGCCCCAGACCACGGCAACCAGCAGCAGCGCCAGGTCGGACAGGCGCATCAAGCTTTTCGGCTGAGACAGGACGAGGGTGGTCATGTGGCTTGGTAATGGTTTCTAAAGAAGTTGAAATTATCAATTTAACCCTTTCTCGTGATAATCCGGTAAAACAGAATAGAACTTGTGCGCCATGAGCATCAATAACCAACTCGAATGCCTGCCCGATATGGCGGTTTTTGCCTGCGTGGTGGATGCCGGTAGTTTCTCGGGTGCTGCCCGCCAGCTTGGCATCACCCCCTCGGCTGTCAGCCGCCAGGTGGCGCGCCTGGAGGGTGTGCTGCGCGTGCGCCTGCTGGAGCGCACCACCCGCAAGCTGCGGCTGACCGAGGCGGGCACTGCAGCTTTCAGCCGCTGCCAGGACATGGTGGCTGCGGCGCGCGAGGTGCTTGCGCTGAGTGACACGCATACCGCTACGCCGCGTGGTCTGGTGCGTATCAGCATGCCCAAAGCCTTTGGCAGGTTGGTGGTGCACCCGCTGATGCCCGCCTTTTTGCGCCAGTACCCCGAGGTAGATGTGCAACTGGTCATCACCGACCGCACGGTGGATTTGTTTGAAGAAGCCATCGACCTGGCCATTCGCATCACCGATGAGCCGCCACCCGGATTAACCGGGCGACCGCTGATGCGCATTCGCCATCTGGTGTGTGCCAGCCCGAGCTACCTGGCCGAACATGGGGTGCCCCAGCATCCGCATGATCTGGCGCAGCACAGTTGCATCTATCTGGGTGAGAACGAACTGGATCGGCACTGGCGTTTTGGGCGCAACGGCGAAGAAGTTAGCGTTAAAGTGTCAGGCCGCTACGTTGCCAACCATAGCGAAGTGCGTCTGGATGGCGCGTTGCAATCATTGGGTATTGCCAGCTTGCCAGAATTTACCGCCCGCGCCAGCCTGACCAGTGGGGCGTTGGTGCCGGTGCTGGCAGATTGGGAACACCTGACCCACTACGCCGGCACAGTCTGGCTGCTGTACCCGTCAAACCGGTTTATGGCGGCGAAATTGCGTGTGTGGATTGACTATGTGGTGGCTGGATTGGTGAGTTGATCGATTCAAATAGTCTTACAATTACATGAAATTAAAGCTAATTTGTAAGGTTTTTATGATCCCACGCTTTGCTACCACATTGCTCAATGAACTGCGCACAGGCTACCCCGTCATTACCATCACCGGGCCACGCCAGTCGGGTAAGACCACCTTGGCGCGAGCCGCTTTTCCTGACAAGCCCTATGTGTCGCTGGAAACGCCTGACGAGCGCGAATTTGCCACCACCGACCCGCGCAGTTTTCTGGCACGCTGGCCCCTTGGTGCCATCATCGACGAGGTGCAGCATGTGCCTCAGCTTTTCTCGTGGATTCAGACCGATGTGGATGACCGTGGGCAGATGGGTCGCTACGTGCTGACAGGTTCACAAAATTTTGCCTTGATGGCCAACATCACCCAAAGCTTGGCCGGGCGTTCGGCCCTGGTGCAATTGCTGCCGCTGTCGATCGCCGAGCTGTCGGCTTGCGGGCAATTGCCTGCTGAGCTAGATGCCATGCTGCTGCGTGGCGGCTACCCGGCGCTGTATGCGCGCACCTTGAACCCGGCACGCTGGCTGGCAGACTACACCATGTCGTACCTGGAGCGCGATGTGCGCCAAATCAGCCAAGTGCAGGACCTGTCCGCCTTTCAGCGTTTTTTGCGCTTGTGTGCCGGGCGTACCGGTCAACTGCTCAACCTGAGCAATCTGGCACAGGATGCAGGCATTGCCCAAACCACGGCGCGTGCCTGGTTGTCGGTGCTGGAGGCCAGCTACATCGTGTTTTTGCTACGACCACACCACCGCAATCTGGGCAAGCGCGTCGTCAAAATGCCCAAACTGTATTTTCTGGATAGCGCGCTGGCCGCCTCACTGATGGGCATTCAAACCACCACGCAGTTAGCCATTCACCCGTTGCGCGGCGCGCTGTTTGAAACTCTGATCGTGTCTGAATTTCTCAAGGCACGGTTCAACGCCGGGTTTGCCTCTAACCTATTTTTCTGGCGTGACAACGTGGGCTTGGAAGTGGATTTGCTGCTGGAAGAACCCGAGGGCTTGTTGCCGATCGAGATCAAATCTTGCGCCACCGTTACCAACGATTTGTTCAAAGGCTTGCGCAAATGGCTGGCCGTTGCGGGTGATGCCGCGCGCCAGCCGCGCCTGGTCTGCGCCGCACCGACCAGCTACCAACGCGAGGGAATCAACGTCCGCTGCTGGCAAGAGGCGGCTGGCTGACAGCGCGAACAGCTATCAAATTCGGGGACGCGCAAGCAATTTCTTCAAGCGACATCAACAAACGGCATGGCGACCGGCTTATTCGAATGCCACCAATACCCGGTTCCGGATGAGCCAATTTCATGAATCTGGAAACAGATCAGACACCTATCTCAGATGGCGACAGCGCGCCTAGACTGGCCACTGCTGCGAACTGTGTAGCAGTCGGATAACCTCAATGCGCTTTCCTTTGACACGGTAGACCACAATAAGGCGATAACGGCCAAATCAGGCAGCAAGCACAAGGGGTAATAGAATGGCATTAACCAGAAATTTTAAAGAAACTGTCATCCAGCGTGTGCAGAGTGACGCGTCATTTGCGCAGGCGCTGCTTGACGAGGCTGCGACACTATTTCTCAATGGTGAGCCGGAAACAGCCCGACTGATTTTGCGTGACTTGGTGAACGCCACCATCGGTTTCGAGCAACTCGCAACGCTGACCGCCAAGCCGAGCAAAAGTTTGCACCGTATGTTGTCGCCCACGGGCAACCCCAGCATGGACAACCTGGCAGCCATTTTTCGGGCAGTGCGCGAGCGGCTGCAGGTCAACCTGTCTGCGCACTCGGTAGCAGCCTGAAGCGATTGGCCAATCAAATCTCGGTCTGCTCGGCCATTTCCAAAGCGTCATCGACCTCGATGTCCAGGTAGCGCACGGTGCTCTCCAATTTGGTGTGTCCAAGTAGCAGTTGCACGGCACGCAAGTTTTTTGTGCGCCGGTAGATCAAGGATGCCTTGGTTCTGCGCATCGAATGGGTTCCATATTCCGACGGATTCAACCCAATCTCTGTCACCCACGAATCCACAATACGGGCGTATTGGCGGGTTCCGATATGGGGTGACTCATGAATGCGGCTGGGGAACAAGTAGTCGTCCTGCCCAAGTTTGGCCTCCTTGATCCACTCGCTGACAGCATCTCGGGTGGGCTACGTTATCTCGAACTGAACTGGCCGCGAGGTTTTTTGCTGCATCACGGTGGCACGCGGTGCAATATGTTCGCCATGGCATATGTCGCGCACCCGCATCTTGACCAAATCGCAAGCCCGTAGTTTGCTGTCGAGTCCCAAGTCGAACATGGCGAGCTCACGAACCCGATGTTGAAGTTGAAGACGGACACGGATAGCCCAGATCTCTTTCAATTTGAACGGCGATTTTTGACTGACGATCACACCCTTGTTCCAAGGTGCGTGCTGAACGTGCTCAGATGAGTTTTCCATGATGGACTCCTGGTTGATTGAGGGAGTCCAACTGAGGGCCGACGGCAGGAAAGTGCAAGCACAGGATTTCTCCGGCAGTAAAGCCGACCTTGGCCAAGTTCTGCAAGGGGTCTTAAACAGTCATTCATCCAGCCCCAACACCAACCTTCAAATTTGCGCCGAGCGCTGGTTTTTGCTGTTTTAAATATAGCTGCTAACGCAATGCATACGTGCTCTAGAGGCCAATTTCTCTAAAACAAAAAGTACCGCTGCGCCATCGGCAAGCTCACTGCGGGTTCACACGTCAGCAGTTCGCCATCAGCGCGCACGCTGTAAGTCTGGGCGTCGATTTCCATCTTGGGCAGATAGGCGTTGTGGATCATGTGGCGCTTTTGAATGCCACGAATGTTGCGCACGGCGCTCACGTTTTTGCTCAGGCCATAACGCGCCTTGATGCCAGCGTTTTCCCCCGCTTGTGAGATGAAGGTGATGGAACCCCGCGCCAGTGCGCCGCCAAAACTGCCAAACATGGGTCGGTAATGCACCGGCTGCGGGGTGGGAATGCTGGCATTGGGGTCACCCATGGCGGCCATGGCAATCATGCCGCCTTTCAGAATCAACGCTGGTTTCACACCAAAGAAAGCGGGTTTCCAGACCACTAAGTCAGCCCATTTGCCGACCTCAAGGCTGCCCACTTCATGCGCCATGCCGTGGGTTAAAGCAGGGTTGATGGTGTATTTGGCCAGGTAGCGTTTGACGCGGTAGTTGTCGTTGCGCGGGTTTTGCTCTACCGCTGCGGCGCTGTTGTTGGCAGGCATGCCCCCACCCCTGCCCTCCCCCAGGGGGGGAGGGAGAGAGACAGAGGGCGGCGCCAGCCAGCCGCGCTGCGCTTTCATCTTGTGCGCGGTTTGCCAGGTGCGGATGATGACTTCACCCACCCGGCCCATGGCTTGGCTGTCGCTGCTCATGATGCTGATGGCGCCCAGGTCGTGCAGGATGTCTTCGGCTGCAATGGTTTCCTTGCGGATGCGGCTCTCAGCAAACGCCAGGTCTTCGGCAATGCCCGCGTCCAGGTGGTGGCAGACCATCAGCATGTCCACATGTTCGTCCAGCGTGTTGACGGTGTACGGGCGCGTCGGGTTGGTGCTTGAGGGCAGCACATTGGGTTCGCCCACCAGTTTCATGATGTCTGGGGCGTGGCCGCCGCCTGCGCCTTCGGTGTGAAAGGTGTGGATGCTGCGACCCTTGAAAGCCGCCAGCGTGTTCTCCACAAAGCCCGACTCATTCAAGGTGTCGGTGTGGATCGCCACCTGGGTGTCGGTGAGTTCGGCCACGTTCAGGCAGTTGTCGATGGCCGCAGGTGTGGTGCCCCAGTCTTCGTGCAGCTTCAGGCCCAAGGCGCCGGCGTTGATTTGCTCGTGCAGGGCGGCGGGCAGGCTGGCGTTGCCCTTGCCCATGAAGCCCAAGTTCATGGCAAAGCCGTCAGCCGCCTGCAGCATGCGTTCAATGTGCCACGGGCCGGGCGTGCAGGTGGTGGCAAAGGTGCCGGTGGCAGGGCCGGTGCCGCCGCCAGTCATGGTGGTGATGCCGCTGCTCAAGGCTTCTTCAATGAGCTGCGGGCAGATGAAGTGGATGTGGCTGTCAAAGCCGCCCGCGGTGACGATGGAGCCTTCACAACTGATGATCTCGGTGCCCGGGCCAATGATGATGTCCACGCCGGGCTGGGTGTCGGGGTTGCCAGCTTTGCCAATGGCAACGATGCGGCTGTTTTTGAGGCCAATGTCGGCTTTGATGATGCCCCAGTGGTCGATGATGAGCGCGTTGGTCATGACCGTATCGACCGCACCTTCGGCTCTGGCGCGCTGGCTTTGCGCCATGCCGTCGCGGATGGTCTTGCCACCGCCAAATTTCACTTCTTCGCCATAGCCACCCGCGCCCAGCGTCAGGTCGGCTTCGACCTCGACGATCAGGTTGGTGTCGGCCAGGCGTACCCGGTCGCCCACCGTGGGGCCAAACAGTTCGGCATAGGCGCGTCGTCCAATCGTGGTCATCTCAGTACTTTCAAAAATAATAGCTTCCAGCACTTATTCCATAAGCTCTAGAGGCACAAAACACTGTAAATTCAAAGCGATCCCATGACCAGGCCGCGAAAGCCGTAAACCACACGGTCACCAGCGTAGTCCACCAGCTCCACGGTGCGCTGCTGCCCCGGCTCAAAGCGCACCGCCGAACCAGACGGAATGTTCAACCGCATGCCGTGCGCGGCTGCGCGATCAAAGCCCAATGCGCCATTGGTTTCGGCAAAGTGGTAATGCGAGCCGACCTGGATGGGGCGATCAGACGCGTTAACCACCACCAGGGTGAGGGTGCGCCTGCCGGGGTTGAGCGTGTGCTCAGGGCCATCGGTAAAAAGTTCGCCTGGAATCATGGCTTGGCTCATTTGTCATGCCCGGAAAACCAAAACCCCAGCACCACCAAAGCACCTAGCGCCACAAAGCCCCAAGTGTCTGTGGCGTGCCAATGGCTGCCTGCCAACCCATGATTTTCATGGGCAAAAGAAGTGCTAGCGCTTATAAATAAAGCGCAAGCAGCTATGTTTTTTAAGTTCATCACAGATTTCATGGCGCGCTCCTCAAAGGGGGTTTCCTAAACAATCGGCTGGTGCACCGTAACCAGTTTGGTGCCGTCTGGGAAGGTGGCCTCGACCTGGATGTCGGGGATCATCTCGGCAATGCCGTCCATGACATCCGCGCGGGTCAGCAGGGTGCGGCCGTAGCTCATCAGTTCGGCCACGGTTTGACCGTCTCGCGCGCCTTCCATCACGGCAGCGCTGATCAGGGCCACAGCTTCGGGGTAATTCAATTTCAAACCACGGGCTTTGCGCCGCTCAGCCAGCAGGCCAGCGGTAAAGATCAGCAGCTTGTCTTTTTCACGAGGCGTCAGTTCCATTTCGTTTCACTCAATGTTTGGGCCATTGGGTCGTGTGGCCGCACTTGCGCGCCGAGCACGAGAATTTGCTTGCATTGTGATGGCAACGCAAAAGCCATGCCCGATCATTTGCTGCGGGGCTGCAGCACGCCATATCCGGCGACCCTAACGGAAATGCACCAATTTGATGAACCATTTGAGTCGCAAGACCTGGGTCTGCATTTCAATGGTGCAGCGCCCAAGAGGCCACCACCATGCATGTGGCGCGTGCGGCTGGGCAAGCCTAGGCCTTTGGGGTGGGCTGATGATCATCAGTCAAAACCAGCTGGCACTCTTGTTGCTTTGAAGCGATGGTTTTCAACCCATTCAAAAGGCACCCATGTTCAAGCGTACCTTTCTTCAATCTGCAGTGTTTCTGGTTGGCATCTCTGCGGGTGTTTTGGCTCACGCGCAAGTCACACCAATCAAATTCCAGCTCGACTGGCGCTTTGAGGGGCCAGCCGCGCTGTTTCTGACCCCTGCCGCCAAGGGCTATTTCAAAGAAGCCAAGCTGGACGTGAGCGTAGACGCGGGCAACGGCTCAGGTGGCACCGTCACGCGGGTGGCCTCGGGCGCCTACGACATGGGGTTTGCCGACCTGGCCGCGCTGATGGAGTTCCATGCCAACAACCCCGACGCGCCAAACAAACCCGTGGCGGTGATGGTGGTCTACAACAACACCCCCGCCTCGGTCATGACTCTGAAAAAATCCGGCATCAAAACCCCAGCCGACCTGAGCGGCAAAAAACTCGGTGCCCCGGTGTTCGACGCAGGCCGCAAGGCGTTCCCCATTTTTGCCAAAGCCAACGCCATCACCAACGTGGCCTGGACGGCCATGGACCCGCCGCTGCGCGAAACCATGCTGGTGCGTGGCGACGTGGATGCCATCACCGGCTTCACCTTCACCTCGCTGCTGAACCTGGAAGCGCGTGGCGTGAAGGCGGACGACGTGGTGGTGCTGCCCTACCCTGCCTATGGGGTCAAGCTGTACGGCAATGTGATCATTGCTTCACCCAAAATGGTCAAGGAACATCCGGCGGCCATCAAAGCCTTTTTGACGGCTTTTGCCAAGGGCGCCAAAGAGGTCATGGCGAATCCGGCGGCAGCCATTGCCGACGTGAAGGCGCGTGACGGCATCGTCAATGTGGCACTCGAAACGCGCCGCCTGCAACTCGCCATTGACACCGCCATCAACAGCCCCAGCGCCCGCGCTGAGGGGTTTGGTCAGGTTAACGGCTCTCGCCTGTCGCTGATGGCCAGCCAAGTGTCGGACGCGTTCAACACCAAAACCCGGGTCAACCCGGAAGCGGTCTGGAACGACAGCTTTTTGCCGGCTAAGGCCGCACTGGATATCTTGCCCAAAAAGTGAGCCGCAAATTGATCTGTTTTTAATAGCTACTAGCGCTTATTCTGTAAGCTCTAGAGGCCAATTTCTTATATAAAAATGCAACACGCCCCAACCCCGTGGTTTGTCGACTTCTCGGACGTTTGGCTGGCCTACAACGACGCGTTGCTGGCACAAAACCAGTTCGCTGTAGAGGCCATCGACCTGAAGGTGCGACAAGGTGAGTTCATCGCCATCGTCGGGCCTTCAGGCTGCGGCAAGTCCACTTTCATGAAGTTGGCCACTGGCCTGAAGATGCCCTCGATGGGGCGCATCCACATCAACCAGCAACCCGTCACCGGGCCGCTGAAGATCAGTGGCATGGCGTTTCAGGCCTCGTCCTTGCTGCCCTGGCGCACCACGGTCGACAACGTGCTGCTGCCGCTGGAAATTGTGGAACCCTACCGCAGCAATTTCAAGGTTCAACGCAAGGCATACGAAGCACGCGCCAGAGCTTTGCTGCAAAAAGTGGGTCTGGCTGGCTATGAAGACAAATTCCCCTGGCAACTCTCGGGCGGCATGCAGCAGCGCGCCAGCATCTGCCGCGCGCTGATTCACGAACCCAAGATGCTGCTGCTGGATGAGCCCTTTGGTGCGCTGGATGCGTTCACCCGTGAAGAACTTTGGTGCATCTTGCGTGACCTGTGGACCGAGCAGCAGTTCAACGTGATTCTGGTCACACACGACCTGCGCGAGAGCGTGTTTCTGGCCGACACGGTGTATGTGATGAGCAAGAGCCCGGGTCGATTTGTGGTCAAGCGCGAGATTGACCTGCCCCGCCCGCGTGAGCTGGAAGTGACCTACACCTCGGCATTCAGCGACATCGTGCACGACTTGCGCGGCCACATTGGTGCCATGCGCCAAGCGGGTGCAGCGGTGCCTCAATAACTGCATTCACCCACAAGGTTTTTCTGATGAACAAGAAACAAATGGAAATTTGGTCGCCCTGGCTGCTGCTGCTGGCAGTGCTGGTGTTGTGGCAAGTGCTGTGCTCTGGGTTTGATGTGTCTGAGTTCGTCTTTCCCAGCCCATGGCGCATCTGGACGCAGTTTTGGGAGTTTCGCGACACCATTGCCGGGCACGCTTGGCGCACATTCTGGGTGACGATGGTGGGTTTTGGCTTGGCCATTGTGGTGGGCGTGTTGCTGGGATTTGTGATTGGCAGTTCGCGCCTGGCCTATGCCGCCGTGTACCCGCTGATGACGGCCTTTAACGCCTTGCCCAAAGCCGCCTTTGTGCCGATTTTGGTGGTGTGGTTTGGCATTGGCGTGGGCCCCGCCATATTGACTGCGTTTTTGATCAGTTTTTTTCCCATCATGGTCAACATTGCCACCGGACTGGCCACGCTGGAGCCCGAGCTGGAAGATGTGTTGCGCGTGCTGGGCGCCAAGCGCTGGGATGTGCTGATGAAGGTGGGGCTGCCGCGCTCCATGCCCTACTTTTATGGCTCACTCAAAGTGGCCATCACCCTGGCGTTTGTCGGCACCACGGTGAGCGAAATGACCGCCGCCAATGAGGGCATTGGCTACCTGCTGATTTCGGCTGGCTCCAGCATGCAAATGGGTTTGGCATTTGCTGGGCTGGTGGTGGTGGGCGCCATGGCCATGGTGATGTATGAGTTGTTTTCCGCCATTGAGAAACACACCACCGGTTGGGCGCACCGGGGCTCGCAAGATCATTGAACCGGGGCCAGGCCAGGCGCCGTAGCATTGCAACATATGCAGTGCGCAACGTCGTCTTTGGCTCAAGCCTTAATGCGTGTCGGCCTGGGCGGCTGCACGAACGGCTGCCGCAGTGTCATGGTTGGCACCGTTGAAAAACAGGTTCAGGGCGACGGCGCACAAGCTGGCCAGCAAGATGCCCGACTCAATCAGCGGGTGAATGCCGTGCGGCATCCATTGCTTGAAGTTGGGCGCAATCAGCGGCACCATGCCCACGCCAATCGAGATCGCCACAATCATGGCGTTGAAGCGGTTCACCTTGAAATCAACCCCACCCAGAATCCGAATGCCAGTGGCTGCCACCATGCCAAACATCACCAGACCGGCGCCACCCAGCACCACCGTGGGCAGCGACTCGACCAACGCCGCCATTTTGGGCAACAAGCCCAGCACAATCAGAATCAAACCACCGGCCACACAGACAAAGCGGCTCTTGACCCCGGTAACTGCCACCAGCCCCACGTTTTGCGAGAAGCTGGTGTAGGGGAAGGTGTTGAACAGCCCACCGATGAGCGTGCCCAAACCGTCGGTGCGCAGACCGCGCGCCAGGGCGGGTTGGTCCACTTTGCGCTCGGTCATTTCACCCAGCGCCAGAAACATGCCGGTGGATTCGATCATCACCACAATCATCACCAGGGTCATGGTCAAAATCAGCACCGGGTCAAACACCGGCGTGCCAAAGTGGAACGGCAGCACCACGTCAAACCAGGCCGCTTTTCCGACCTTGTCAAAATTCATCAACCCCATGGCCGTGGCGACCACGCCGCCGATGATGATGCCCAGCAGCACCGAAATGTTGGCAATAAAGCCCTTGCCAAAGCGCGCAATCATCATGATCGACACCAGCACCAACGCCGAAATACCCACACCAGACAAGTCAGCGTATTTGGGGTTGGGCACCTTGGGCACCAGTGCCAAATCTTTCGGCACGGCGGGCAACACCGAGCCGGGCGCGCCTGCAGCCTGGCTCACGTCGGCCAGCCACTTGGCATGCTCAGGGTTGACCACGCTGGGGGCGGTAGGGCCAAAGGGGTTGCCAAAAATCCAGTTGATGCCAATGCGCATCAGGCTGATGCCAATCACCGTGATGATGGTGCCGGTGACCACTGGCGGAAAAAACCGCAACATGCGGCTGACCAGCGGCGCGATCAAGATGGAGATGAGCCCCGCGCCAATGATGGCACCAAAAATCAGCTGTGCGCCCATCGGGCCGGGGTTGGCATTGGCCATGGCCACCATGGGCGCCACCGAGGCAAAGGTCACGCCCATCATCACCGGCAGTTTGATGCCAAACCATTGGGTGGCACCCAGCGACTGAATCAGGGTGACCAGGCCGCAGCAAAACAGGTCGGCAGAAATCAGGTAAGCCACGTCTTCGGGGCTCAGCTTCAACGCCCGCCCCACAATGAGCGGCACGGCAATGGCACCGGCATACATCACCAGCACATGTTGCAGCCCCAGGGCGGCGACTTTGCCCGTGGGCAGGTGTTCGTCAACCGGATGAATCGAAGTGGACATGAAAAAGGCTCCAAAAGGTTTTTTCGAGAAGCCTAAACTGTATACAATTTTTTGAAGAAACTGTATACAGAATTACCCTAGCCCATTGGGTTTTAAGCCAAGGTTGACTAGCCCGTGTTCAGTTTGCAGCACCCAGCAGGTCCGCCAGCGTGCGGGCGATCACCTTGGTGGCGCGGCGCAGGTCGGCCAGCGCCAGGTGCTCATCGGCGCGTTTGGCGTTGGACTCCAGCACAGAGCGAGGGCCGGCGCCGTAAATCACACCGGGAATGCCGCGCTCGCCAAACAGCCGCACATCGGTGTACAGCGGTGTGCCTTGGGCTGGAATGGGCTCGCCAAAAACTTCGCCACCATGCTTCTGAATGGCCGCCACCAGGGGCTGGTTGCCGGGCAGGGGCTTCATGGACTCTGCCAGCAAAATGCGACGCACTTCCACACGGATGCCTGGCAAGGCGGCGGCGGTTTGGGCAATCAGCTCACGCAGCGTGGCCTCCACTTCAGCGGCGTTTTCTTCAGGAATCATGCGCCGGTCTAGCTTGAAGCGCACTTTGCCGGGAATCACGTTGGTGTTGGTACCGCCTTCGATCAGCCCCACGTTCAGATACGGGTGGCTGATGCCTTCTACCTGGGAGGTGATGGCCTGGTACAAGGTGTTTTGTGCATACAAAGCGTTGAGAATTTTGACAGCTGCTTGCAGTGCATCGACACCTGACTCAGGGATGGCGGCGTGCGCCATGGTGCCGTGCACGGTGACCTCCAACTGCAAGCAGCCGTTGTGCGCAGTGACCACCTGGTAGCTGAACCCGGCCGCAATCATCAGGTCTGGCTGGGTCAACTTATGGTTGAGCAGCCAGCCGGGGCCGACCGAACCGCCAAACTCTTCGTCGTAGGTGAACAGCAGCTCAAGCGCGCCCTGGGTGGGTTTGCGCACCGCCTCCAGGGCACGCATGGCGAAGGTGAAGGTGGAAAAGTCGCATTTGCTCACCGCGCTGGCGCGGCCATAAATTTGGCCATCCACCACTTCGCCGCCATAGGGGTCGTGCGTCCAGCCCTCACCGGGGGGAACCACGTCGCCATGGGCGTTGAGCGCAATAGTTTTGCCACCGGGCCCGTAAGCACGGCGCACCACCAGGTTGGTGATGCTTTGCAGGCCAGCGGCTTGCACTTCAGCGCTGGGCACGGCGTGTTTTTCGGCGGCAATGCCCATAGCGGCCAGCAGCTCGAAGGTGCGCTCGGCGTGGGGGGCGTTGTTGCCCGGTGGCGTGTCGGTGGGGACTTGGATGAGGGCTTGCAGAAAGCGCACTTGTTCGACAAAGTGGGCATCAATCCAGGCATCGAGTTGGGTGTAAGTGGTCATGGTGGGATGAAGGGCTAAAGGCTAAAGGGGATAGGCGTGAGATGGGTGGGGCGGGCTAGCCGCGTGCATCACCCGACTGACTGAATTGCGCCAGCAAGTGGCTGAAAGCGTCCACCGCCAGCTGCATGTCGTCGCTGGTGGTGGCCTCCAAGGGGTTGTGGCTGATGCCTGCGTTTTGGCCGCGCACAAACAACATGGCCTGGGGCATCAGCTCGTGCAGCTTCATGGCATCGTGGCCCGCGCCGCTGGGCAGCCGGTGCACCGGCAGGCCCAGGCTGGCCACAGCGGCTTCCCAGGCCTGCTGCCACACTGGGGCACTGGGTGCGGCGCTGGCACGCATGCTCTGCGTCAGCTCAAACTGCAAGCCACGGCGTTGACAAATTTGCTTTAAATGAGATAGCACGTCACGCTCTAAATCATTGCGCTGCAGGTCATTTGGTGCACGCAAATCCAGGCTGAACGTGCAGCGCCCCGGCACCACATTGACACTGCCTTGGGGCACGTTGA
>NZ_JAQURE010000011.1 GCF_028715765.1 Rhodoferax sp. | reverse complement strand
GACCAAATACGGGTTTGTACCGACTCCTGTCTGAGTCGCTGACCGAATCACTGTTGTCGCGTTGCTTTTGACCAGGGCGGGGTCAGGGTAACACTCGCCCGGATACGCCGTTCTTTCACGTTAAGGAGCTTGACCTTGCCAACCATCAGTATGTTTTACGGTATTCTCGTGGCGATCATGTTCGAGGCCAATGAACGTCATCATCTGCCGCACTTTCATGTGCGCTATCAGAACTTCAAGGCCTCCATTGCCATAGAAGACGGCAGGGTGTTGGCTGGTGATCTGCCACCCAAGCAGTTGCGGCTGGTGCAGGCATGGGTTGAGCTGCATCGGGATGATCTGTTTGCCAATTGGGTTCTGGCGGCGAATGGCGAAGAGCCTTTCCGCATCGCACCATTACAGTAGGACGCTCAAATGAACTTGTTGCTTGATGTCATAGCAGTCATTGCCAAACCGGGTTACATGCTGGAGCTGGAATTTGAAAACGGTGAGCATCGACTTTTTGATATGACTCCTATCATGGACAAAAAGCCATTTAGTCGCCTGAAAGAAACAAACTCTTTTTGTGCTGCACGCGTCGGTTACGGTACGGTGGTATGGCCAGGCAATATCGATATAGACCCTGAAACGCTTTACGACCGTTCGTCTCCTATGACAAGCTTGCCATGACCCGCCCCCGCTCATCCCTTGTTTCCCTGTCCGACACGCCGTGGTATCACGTGGTCAACCGCTGTGTACGCCGCGCTTTTTTGTGCGGGCAAGACAGCGCTACTGGCCAAAACTTTGACCACCGCCGGGGTTGGATTGAGACCCGCATCCGCGAGCTGGCTTCGGTGTTCACCATTGACGTGGCGGCCTACGCGGTGATGAGTAACCACTACCACGTGGTGCTGCGGGTGGACGCTGACAGGGCGCAGGCGTTGAGCGATGACGCCGTGCTGCGCCGCTGGACGCAGCTCTTTACCGGTCCGCAACTGGTGCAGCGCTATCTGTCAGAGGCGCGCGGCCAGATGGGGCAGGCCGAATGTGACAAGGTGGCCGAATTTGCCGCACTGTACCGCAGCCGCTTGCATGATTTGTCGTGGTTCATGCGGGTGCTTAACGAGTCGATTGCCCGCCAGGCCAATGCCGAGGACGATTGCACTGGCCGCTTTTGGGAAGGGCGCTTTAAAAGCCAGGCGCTGCTTGACGAGCAGGCTTTGCTGGCTGCGATGGCGTATGTAGACCTCAACCCCATTCGCGCGGGTATGGCCGAGAGCTTGCAGGGCAGCGAGCACACGTCCATCAAAGCCCGCCTGGACGATCTGCAAGGCCAGCCTTTTGTACCCGTGCTGGCTCCGGTTGTGGTGCCGTTGTCGGCAGAGCAAGCTGCGTCAGACCTGACTGAAGCCGCAAAAGTTACAGAAGAAAATGCTTTGTGCCCCTCATTGGTACTGCCTAGCCTGCTACCAGAAGCAGAGCTGGCTGCACTGCCAGAAGCGCCGCTGATGCCGTTTGACGTGACCAGCCGTTTTGAGCAAGCCATTCCCTTTGGCCTGCAAGAGTACATTGAGCTGGTGGACACCATGGGCCATGCGGTACACCCCACCAAGCGCGGTGTCATGCCCGCCACCACCCCGCCCATCTTGACACGCCTGGGCATGGACGCTGAAGGGTTTATCAACGCTGCCGACCATTTCTTCAAAGATTTTGCCAGCGCCGTAGGCACCCCGGCCAAGCTGATAGAAATAGCCGCCCAGCGCCAACAGCGCGCTCTGCGTGGGCTGGCAGCAGCCAAGAAGGTGTTTGAGCGCAAGGCGGCATAATTTATAAGAAATTGGCATGTAACTGCAAAACCGCCCGTGCGGCGTATGCCAAGGCACTGCAAGCGGCATTGCCAGTGCTGCCTGCGGGAGATACGATGAAGCTCAATTGAGGCTGGATTGGCTCTGACATAAACCAGCGCCGAAGAATCCGCCGTGTTATATTGAAATTTATTTGTGACACATCGAGGTCAAGGCCATGAGTGAAGCCACGTTTACGTTTCGTGTCGACGATGCGCTCAAGTCTGAATTTGCTACAGCCGCAAAAACCCGCGACCGCAGTGCTGCCCAGTTGTTGCGTGATTACATGCGCGAGTTTGTTCTGCAACAGCAGGAATCAACCGCGCACGATGCGTGGTTTCGTCGCCAAGTTGAAATCGGCCTGGACTCGGCCAATGCAGGTCGTTTGATTCCTGCACAAGAGGTTGAAGCTAAATTCGCAGCCAGACGGGCAACCACACGTCAACGGCTTGAAACTGCCAAGTGATACGATTGTTCTGGACATCCGAGGCAGTTCAGGATCGTGATGACATCTATGATTACATCGAGGCCGATAACCCGTAGGCTGCGCTGTCGCTCGATGAGCTGTTTTCTGACAAAGCCAACTACTTGATTGACCACCCCGGCCTGGGACGACAGTAATTTCACATGAAAGGTCATCTGCTTGACCCGCAAGCCGAATTTAAAGAGTTCGCAAGCATCCAAGCCGAGTCCATTAACTGGCAGCCATTGGGACAAGGCGCCTACCTGCACCACGGTGATGTCGAAGAGTCCGAGATCGTCATTCGTGTGGTGGGCATTCCCAATGCCAACATGGCCGGGATGAATGTGCTGCTGTTGGTTTAGGCTGTGCGCTTGCTATCCAGAACCCAACTGTGGCCACCACACAGAAAAGGAGCCAGGTCCCCAATGGCACTGACTTAAGCATATACGGCGGCCATGATGAGCTCATGTTGCGCCTGCAATTGCGCTTTGATCACAGCACGCGGTTGCCTTAAATGCGGAACATTTTTGCTGCGTCGCTTGATAGCACGTGGCTCAACCCGGCCGGGTCGGTACGGTATTTTCACCTGACCGATGCCCCCAATCAGCACCTCGCACAGGCACACAACGCTTGCATAGGCACCGTGGCGCAATCGCTCTTCGAAAGCGCGAAGTTGTTGCAGCGCCGCCTTGAAACTGAGCTGGCGTGGCGTGCAGTTGACTTTATTGGCTGCCTGCGCCATCACCGCGCGCACCAGGTTGTATGCCAGTAGGTGTGCCGCCACCTCTTTGAGCACCATCTCAGGTGTCTTGCAGCGCAGCATCTCCATCTGCATGACCGATTTGATACAGCGCAAGTCCAGCTCTATATGCCAACGCCAGCCATAGATTTCGTTCAGTTCCAAACGGTTGACTGCCTTGGCATCTTTCAGGCTGGTAATCAATGTCCACTCACCCACGCGGGCCTCACGCACTTGCAGGCATTGCGGTACTTTTTCATATTCTTCGGGTGTCATCCATTTCGGTCGAACCGGGCGACGCCACTGCGCCACATGATCACCCTTGCCCAGACGCTGGCCTTGTTCAAAATCGGTGTGACGTAACTGATGTTGACGACTGACAAAGTCCACCCCGCGAGCCAGCAGCCTGGCCACCGTGAAGTATCCCGTGTAGTAGCGATCCATGAGCAAAATGTCGCCCGGGTTTAGTGTTGCATCGAGTTGGCGCATCATCGCTGTTTCGCCCGTAAGTTTGCCTGCACAGGCTCCACAGACCCAGTCCAGCACAGCACCACAGCCCAGAGAGACGATACCCACAATACGCATCATTGGAAAGCCCAAACCAGCCTTTTGTTGGCTGCTCTGCGGATAAGTGGTTTGGTTGTTATCAGTGTCGGGCATGAAGACGGTCGTGCCGTCAATGAGTTTGATCTCACGCCCACGCCAGCGCCATGAATTCGACTGAGCTTGGCACAGACGCGCGGCGAGCGCCTTGGACAAAGCCGCGAGAAGTTGCAAACTCAGGCGTTGGCGCGCTTTGCAGTAAGCGCCCGTATCAAGACTCGATGCACTACAGCCTTGTGCTACGCGGCTGCTCAACCCCCGTGCGACGGCGTCCTGGCAACTGTGGTCAGCACCGAGCACCTGTTCAAGAAAGAGGCTCACGGTGGTCAGTGGTGGGTAAACGCGATTGCGGTGATCCGGGCAATGCTCATGTATCAGTGATTGCAGTTGTTCGGCTGTCAATAAACCACTCAACGTGTCATACCCAGTTCGGGCAAATCGTCCCAGAAACTGGCGCACTTGCGACTGCAAAGTTCCAGCGCCAACACCAATCGGGCAGGTTTTGGTAGTATCCATTTGGGCTGTCCCCTTCTTGGTACGTGTTACGGATTCGACACCCGCATCGTAACAATTTGGAGCGATCAGCCCAACCTTTTTGGAGCATGTAAGTTATTGTTTTTGTGGCACTATTGGCTTAAGTCAGTGCCATTGGAGCCAGGACCCTTTATCGCTTAAGGGCGTGACTGTGCTTCTTCTTGACAATTGGCTGGGTGCTTGGTGTAATAACTGATACCAAACATCAGGAGAAACAGCGATGCCAACCAGTGTTGCACTGAGCCACCATTTTGAGAGCTTTGTTCGCGCTCAGGTCGATTCGGGCCGGTTCAACAACGTCAGCGAGGTTGTGCGCGCAGGTCTGCGTTTGCTGGAAAACCATGAGTCACAACAAGCGGCCAAGCTTCAGGCGTTGCGCGAAGCTGTTGCGGTGGACTTGGCCAGTGGGCCATGCCTGTCGGAGGAGGATGTGTTTGATCGACTTGAAGCCAAGTACCTTGCGATGGCTGAAAGGCAAGCCTGATGCGGCTGGAGTTTCTGCCGCAAGCCGAGCAAGACATGGAAACAATCGGTGACTACATCGCCTTGGACAACCCGCGTCGCGCGGCCAGTTTTGTTCGTGATTTGCAGGTGCAATGCCGCAAATTAGCCAAAGCACCCCAAGCCTACCGGCCCAGACTGGAACTGGGCAAAGGCATACGCTCATGCACCCACGGACATTACGTGGTTCTTTTTTACGAGGAACCCGACTTGAATTTTTGATCACACAAGCAGTAGTAATCTCCTAATCTCCTTTAATTTCCTACTGCTAAACCCTACGTCCACCGCAAAACCAAGCGAGCCAACAACAGGCTCAAGGTCATTGGTGAAACTTTCCTGAACCTGGCTCAAGGCCGTGACACACGTCCACCCGAGCGTGTCCACAAGCTAATCAATTGAAGGGTGCACTTCAGACTTGCATCCGCCTTTGCTTGAAGCCCACCAAGCCCACTACACTCGAGCAACCCACACCCATCTTTGCCGATGTCTGACGTGCCATCGGGGCTGGCCATCAAAGCTCGATGGTTCAGCAGCACACACTGCTACAAATAAGATGGTCTGAGGCAATGCCCATCATGACCTCGCCAAAATGGTAACAACAACTGCCTACTACACCGATTCCCGCTACCGCACCAATCCGGGTGAGGGCTTTGACGGAGTCGTGCGTGTGAGCTACGGCGGCTATTACGGCACCGGTGCTTTGCTGTTCAGTGGTCACGCCATTTTGACGGCCACGCATTTATTTGCGTCACGTAGCGGCTCCGCCAGTGTGATGTTTGAAACCAGTTCGGGTACGCAAACAAGCAGCGTCGCCAAAATTCTTCAGCACCCGGGCTATGACGCGGGCAGTAACAACGACCTGGCCATTGTGTGGCTTGCTGGCTCAGCCCCGCAAGCTGCCACCCGTTACGATATTTACCGTTCCAATGATGAGATTGGGCAGCCATTCACCTTGGTGGGTTACGGCCAAACCGGTACAGGAAATACTGGCGCAACCAGCACCGGCACATCCAGTCCCATCAGACTCAAGGCCACCAACGCGTTCGACGCCGATACTGCGACTCTCAAGAGCGGTCTCAGCTCGGGGATGACTTGGTCGCCGTTGGCTGGCACGCAACTGGTTGCAGACTTCGACAACGGCACGACCGCCCACGATGCGTTGGGTCGCTTGTTATACCGCAACGGCCTGGGGCAAGGCCTTGACGAAGGACTGATTGCACCGGGCGATAGTGGTGGGCCTGCGTTTTTGAATGGTGATATTGCCGGTGTAGCCTCTTACACCACAAGCCTGAGCACTAGCAGTGTTGCGCCCGACATTGACACCAGCCTCAACAGCAGTTTTGGTGAAATTGCCGCTTGGCAACGAGTGAGCGCCTACCAGCAGTGGATCGACCAGAGCCTGCGCGCCAACTACCCGAATGCACCAACCAAGCCAGACGAGGTTAAAAGGGAAGTTTCGGAGGGCAACGGTGGTACCAGTTACGCCTATTTCCTGTTGCAGTTCACGGGGGTGCGAAGCGACCCGAATCAGGTTTTGAGCGTGGACTATGCCACTCGGGATGGCACAGCTTTCGGTGGCAATGACTATTTGAGCGTGACCAGTACGCTTAAACTTTACCCCAATGAAAACCAAGCCGTCATTCCGGTTGAAATCATCGGCGACGCGATACCAGAGCACAATGAGTTTTTTTATCTGGACGTCTTTAATCCGGTGGGTGGAAGCTTTGGCGAGGGTGTGGTGAAGCTCACAGCGGTGCGAACCATCCTGAATGACGACGGTTTTTTCGGCTAAAGCCAAGTGATCGCAAGGTGGCATAATTTCATAGTTAATATGACCTTAGTCGCTTATAAGTAAAGCGATAACAGCTATTTATTTCATACTAATTTATATTTAAAAATCTAGTCAGTCATGACCACTATCACCATAGACAATCACAACTACGACCTCGACTCACTCTCTGATGATGCCCGAGCCCAACTCACCAGCCTGCAATTTGTTGATACAGAGTTAGCCCGCATGCAAGCCCAAACCGCAGTGCTGCAGACTGCTCGCATGGCATATGCCAAGGCCTTGCAAGCCGCATTGCCAGTATTGCCTGTGGGCGATACGATGAAGTTCAATTAAGCTTGGTCTTTAGGTTTCTGACATGACCACGCCCACTCCAAAAGTCGCACTCATCACCGGCATCACCGGCCAAGATGGCTCTTACCTTGCTGAGTTATTGATTCACAAGGGTTATCACGTGCACGGCATCAAGCGCCGAGCCAGCTCATTCAATACCCAGCGGGTTGACCACATTTACCACGACCCGCATGTAGATGACACCAAACTCACACTGCATTACGGCGATTTGTCTGACACCAGCAATCTGGTGCGCATTATCCAGCAAGTGCAGCCCGATGAAATTTACAACCTGGGCGCACAAAGCCATGTGGCTGTGAGTTTTGAAAGCCCCGAATACACCGCTGACGTCGATGGCATGGGTGCGCTGCGTATTCTGGAGGCCATTCGTATTTTGGGGCTTACTCACAAGACGCGGTATTACCAAGCGTCTACCAGCGAACTGTATGGATTGGTGCAAGAAATTCCGCAGCGTGAAACCACCCCGTTTTATCCGCGCAGCCCTTACGCTGTGGCGAAGCTCTACGCTTACTGGATTACCGTGAACTACCGCGAGGCCTACGGCATGTATGCCTGCAACGGCATCCTGTTCAACCACGAAAGTCCCCGCAGGGGCGAGACTTTTGTCACACGTAAGATCACCCGTGGCTTGGCCAACATTGCACAAGGCTTGCAACAGTGTTTGTACCTGGGCAATATGAGCGCCTTGCGTGACTGGGGTCACGCCAAAGACTATGTGCGCATGCAATGGCTGATGCTTCAGCAAGACAAGCCCCAAGACTTTGTGATTGCCACCGGCGTGCAATACAGCGTGCGACAGTTCATTGAAAAGGCCGCAGCAGAGTTAGGTGTCACCGTTGCCTTTGAAGGGGTGGCTGACCAAGAGCTTGCAGTGGTCAAAATGATTACCGGCGACAATGCTCCGGCCTTGAAAGTGGGCGATGTGATTGCTCGGGTTGACCCCCGGTACTATCGTCCCACCGAGGTCGAAACCCTGCTGGGTGACCCATCTAAAGCTAAGGCTGATCTCGGTTGGGTTCCCGAAATCACTTTGGATGAGATGGTGAAAGAAATGGTGGCCTTTGATCTTCAGCAGGCCAAGCAGCATGCACTGCTAAAAGATCATGGCTACGACGTGTCTTTTTCCAAGGAATGAAATGGGCAAGGTCACTGAAAAAGCCAAGCCGGTTGCTTTGATTTGCGGCATTTCAGGGCAAGATGGCGCGTATTTATCAAAGTTATTGATCGAGCAGGGCTACCGTGTTGTGGGAACTTCACGCGATGCGCAAATGGGCCATTTTGAAAATTTGGACCGTGTTGGCATCAGAGATAGCGTCGAGCTCGCATCGATGGCCACCAATGATTTTCGAAGTGTTGTGCAGGTGCTCAGCCGTTTTGAGCCACAAGAAATTTATCACCTCGCAGGGCAGAGCTCCGTGGGGCTTTCGTTTGAACAACCCGTAGAAACTCTTGAAAGCATCAGCTTAAGCACACTGAATCTTTTGGAGTCAATCCGGTTTTTGGGTCATCCAACGCGTTTTTATAGCGCCGGATCAAGCGAATGCTTTGGTGATACGGGAGGGCTTCCCGCGGATGAATCAACACCGTTCAAACCACGAAGCCCCTATGCTGTGGCCAAAGCAGCTGCGTTTTGGCAGGTTGCCAATTATCGGGAGGCCTATGGCTTGCATGCCTGTTCAGGTATTCTGTTCAATCATGAATCGCCTTTGCGCCCAGAGCGATTTGTGACACAAAAAATTGTCAAATCCGCTTGCCGCATTGCTGCGGGCAGTCAAGAAACTTTGAGATTGGGCAACTTGGATATTCATCGCGATTGGGGATGGGCGCCTGACTATGTTGAGGCCATGTTTTTGATGCTGCAACAAAATTCACCGCAAGATTATGTGATTGCCACCGGTGAAACTCATGCACTCAAAGAGTTTGTTGCAGGCACCTTCCAGGCACTTGGCCTTGATTGGCAAGACCATGTGGTGAGCAATCCAGACTTAATGCGACCTTCTGACCTTCGACTTAGCCGAGCCAACCCCATAAAAGCACATAAAAATCTGAATTGGCAAGCCACCAAACGAATGACGGATGTCATCCTGGCCATGGTTGCTCAAGCGCAGTCGTCATTGCCCATGCATTAATTCAACAGCCATCCATCCCCCTCATCCAGCTCCTGCGCGTCAATCATGGCATCAAATGCAGCCCGGCTGGCCAGGGCTTCTGAGGTGTAGGGAATGAGCGGCTTATCTAGCGGGCGCAGTTTGTGGCGGCGCAAGCCGCGCAACTGTTGCGAACGCTCCATGGTTTGCAGCACACGCTCGGGCTCCATCATCAGGCTGAAGGGATTCAGGGTTTCAAGGGTGGTGGACATGGTGGGCTCCTGCTGGTTCAAACACGCTTGACAACATGCAAAGCGTTGAAATGAACTGTATCCGTGCCGCATCAAAAGCTAAAGTCGGCGCAGGTCCCGATCTTGCGTCAGAAATTGCCTGACACGCTGTCATCCCGATACCGCATCTCAGCGCTGCATCACAGCACCCGACACCGCACACTTTTCCCCTTGACCTTGCCGGCATTGAGCTTGTGCATGGCTTGCTGCGCAATGTCGCGGTTGACCGCCACGAAGGTGGTGAACTCGGTCACATTGATCTTGCCGATTTGCTCGCGGCTGTAACCCGCGTCTGCCGTCAACGCGCCCAGCACATCACCGGGACGGATTTTTTCTTTGCGGCCACCCAGAATTTGTAGCGTCACCATGGGGGGCATCAAGGGCTGCGTGCTGGTAGGCACCAAGTCTTCCAGTTTGTGCCAAGCAGACGGCTGGTGTTGGTACTGCTCAATCTTGCCCACCGCGCCCATTTCATACATGGCCGCCAGGCTCAGTGCCAGGCCAGATTCACCGGCACGCCCGGTGCGCCCCACGCGGTGCACATGCACCTCGGGGTCGGGGGTGATGTCGACGTTGATCACGGCACTGAGCTCCTTGATGTCAATGCCACGCGAGGCCACGTCGGTCGCCACCAGCACCGAGGTGCTGCGGTTGGCAAACTGCGCCAGCACCTGGTCGCGCTCGCGCTGCTCCAACTCACCATACAGCGCCTGGGCGCTGAAGCCCTGTTGTTGCAGATAAGTCACCAAATCTTTGCACTGCTGCTTGGTGTTGCAAAAAGCCAGCGTGCTCTCCGGGCGAAAGTGGTTCAGCAGCTTGGCCACCACCTCAAACCGGGTTGGGCGGGTGACTTCATAAAAACGCTGCTCAATCAGGCTTTTAGCCTCTGAGGCCTGCACAGTGATTTGCTCTGGCATGCGCATGAACTGCCGAGCCAGCTTTTCAATGCCTTCCGGGTAAGTGGCAGAAAACAGCAGCGTCTGGCGCTCGGGCGGGCATTGCTTGGTGACGGTGGCAATGTCGTCAAAAAAGCCCATGTCCAGCATGCGGTCGGCCTCATCCAGCACCAGGGTGTTGAGTGCTTCCAGGCTCAGGGTGCCGCGCGCCAGGTGATCCATCACCCGTCCGGGTGTGCCCACAACGATGTGCGCTCCGTTTTCAAGTGAAGCCCGCTGGCCGCGCAAGGCCACACCGCCGCACAGCGTGACCACCTTGATGTTGTCCAGCGCACGCGCCAGGCGACGGATTTCCACCGTGACCTGGTCCGCCAGCTCCCGCGTGGGGCACAGCACCAAGGCTTGCACCGCAAACCGGCGCGGGTTCAGCCGCTCCAGCAAGGCCAGGCCAAAAGCGGCAGTCTTGCCACTGCCAGTCTGCGCCTGGGCAATCATGTCTTTGCCTGCCAGGGCGGTTGGCAAGCTGGCGGCCTGGATCGGAGTCATGCTCAAGTAGCCCAATTGCTGCAAATTGGCCAGCGTGGCGGGGTTCAGGGGCAGTGTGCTGAAAGCGATGGTGTGGGTTTGTGTCATGCACCAATTATCGATTCACCGTGCTTTTCAGGGGCAGACCCGTACCGCACGCCCACAATTGGGCAAGAATAGACCGTTTCAAATCGACTTCGGAATCCCCATGACACACCTCTTGCATCGCCTCAGCCCCTGGCTGCTGGCCGCCACCCTGCTCTCTGGCTGCGGCAGCGCAGTGATCAACCCGGTCAGCGGCCAGGCCGAGCGCTCGGTCATGAGTGAACAAGACGAGGTAGCGCAAGGCGCCCAGGCGCACCAGCAAGTGCTGCAGGAATACGGCGTGGTGCGTGATGCACGGGTGCAAACCTATGTCAACAACCTGGGCCAGCGGCTGGCCAAGCTGTCGCACCGCAACCAGTTGCAATGGCACTTTACCGTGCTCGACAGCCCCGAGATCAATGCCTTTGCCCTGCCTGGCGGCTATGTGTACGTGACACGCGGCATCATGGCCTACCTGCAAACCGAGGCCGAACTGGCCGGTGTCATGGGGCATGAAATTGGCCACGTGACCGCACGCCACGGCGCCCAGCGCGCCACCCGCCAGCAAGATGCCGGCCTGGGCGTGCTGGCCGCCAGCGTGCTGGGGGCGGTGCTGGAAAGCCAAGGCATCAGCGGAGCCGGGCGGCTGGCCAGCGACTTGTCGCAAACCGCTGCGGCGGGTTATGTGGCCTCTTACGGGCGCGACCAGGAATTGCAGGCCGACAGCCTGGGCGCCGAATACCTGGCTCGCACCGCGTTTGACCCGCGCAACATGATCAACGTGATCGGGGCACTCAAAGCCCAGGAGCGTTTTGCCGCAGACCAGGCGCGTGCCGCAGGCCGTGCCGCACCCAGCGGCAACAGTTGGCTGGCTTCGCACCCCAGCAACGACCAGCGGCTGCAGCAAATCACCCAACTGGCCGCCCAATACAAAGGCAACTACAGCGACGAAGGCCGCACCCGCTACCAGCACATCACCCAAGGCCTGGCGTTTGGTGAAAGTGCAGACCAGGGCTTGACCCGTGGGCAAAATTTTTACCACACCGACCTGGGCATTGCACTTACCGCGCCAGCCGGTTGGCAGATTCAAAACGAACCGAGCCAACTGGCGCTGGTGAATGCCACCGGGGATGCAGCGCTGATGGTGCAAGTGGCCCCGCCCAAAGCGGGCACAAGCCATGACGAGGTGATTCGCAACCTGCTCAAACCCAGCCAGGGCCGCACCGAGCGCCTGAGCATCAACGGCTTGCCCGCCACCCGCTTTGTTGGCAGCCGCACCAGCAGCCAGGGGCAACAAGCGATTGAAGCCACGCTGGTCACCGGGCCCCGGCAAAGTGTGTATGTGTTCACCCCCGCAGCCAAAAATGCGGCGGCCTTGCAGCAAGCCAGACCTAGCCTGGTGCAAGCGCAAAACAGTTTTCGTGCCTTGACCGCCCAAGACCGTGCCGCCGCCAAGCCCTGGGTGATCCAGACCACGTCTTACCCCGCCGGTGGTTTTGCGCAGCTGGCCAAACGCTCTCCCCTGCCTCAGGCCGAAGCACAACTGCGCCTGATCAACGGCTTCTACGGCGGTGGCGAGCCGCGCCCCGGGCAGGCGGTGAAGGTGGTGGAGTGAATGAAATGCTATTTATTAAGTAGCTGCTTAAGCTTATTTCATAAGCTCTAGAGGCCTAAAACGCTTATATTTTTTAGGCAAACTCAAGCAAAGTACGCCGCCACATGGTTTTCAAACGAGCCCGTGGTGGCGGCCTCTGCCTGCTGCGCTTGCACCTGCGAGGCCTGCGCGCTGGCCTTGAAGGTGGCCATCGTGTCCTCTGGCAAACCCACTGCTTGCAAGCTTTGGGTGTGGGCTTTGGCCTGCTCGAACGCAAAGTCAAAGTAGCTGCCGTGTTTTTTGACGGCTTCCAGCACCTGGGCCGACGGCGTTAACTCAGGCTGGGTGATGCGTTGGCGCAGGTCTTGCATGGCACGCTGGTAACGGTGGCTGCCATAAGCCGCATCCAGCATGGCAGCGTAGGGCGCCATGTCGTCAAACAACTCACTGGCCAGGGTCTGCAAGGGCTGCTCGCGGTTGTGCACCAGCAGTTGCAAACCCGGCTGGCGGCCACGCGTGACCACACGGTGTTTGTTCTCGTCGTTCTCGCTCTGCTCACGGCAGGTGATGGGCGGGCTGTCGCGAAACAGGCACATCAGCAGCAGCACATCGGCAAACAGCGGCTGCTCAGGCGCAATGCCGATGTCAATGAACGGGTTCAGGTCAAACAGCCGCATTTCGACATACTGCACGCCTTGCTGACGCAACGCTTTGGCGGGGCGCAGCCCGCTGGGCGCCACGCGCTTGGGGCGCATGGAAGCGTAAAACTCGGCCTCGATTTGCAACACACTGTCGCTGAGTTGGCGCCAGCTGTCACCCTCGCGCACGCCCAACTCGGTGTAATAGGGGTCTGGGGTGCGAATGGCGGCTTCCAGGCCCTGGGTGTATTCGGCCAGCGAATTGAAGCTGATGGCCAGTTTGTCTTGGGCATGGTTTTGGTAACCCAGGTCGCTCATGCGCAAGCTGGTGGCATAAGGGCCGTGCCAGGTGCCCAGTGACAGTTCGACCAAATCTGACGGGTGCCCCTGCAAAAAAGACTGGCACAGCGCGGGGGACGCGCCAAACAAATACGGCACCAGCCAGCCATAGCGCAAAAAATTGCGAATCAGGCCAAAAGTGCGTTGGTTGATGAAGTCTTGCAAGTCGCCCGAGCCCGGGCAGCAGTCACGCAGCGCCAGCCAAAACTCGGTGGGCAAAGACCAGTTGTAATGCGCCCCGGCAATGGTCTGCATGGCACGGCCATAGCGCAGCCCCAAGCCTTCGCGGTAAACCATTTTGAAACGTGCCTCATGCGATGTGCCGTAGTTGGCAATGGTAATGTCGGCATCTGCGCCAATCTTGCACGGCATGGAGCCCGCCCACAGGTATTCCCCGCCGAGCTGCTGGGCGCTGAAGCGGTGAATGTCGGTTAAAAAAGCCAGCGGGTAAGCCGCATCGGTGGACGGCGGGGTGATGAATTCGAGCAACGCCTCCGCGTAGTCGGTGGTGATCCAGGGGTGGGTCAACTTGTGCCCCAGCGCCGCAGGATGGGGCGTTTTTGCCAACTGCCCAGCGCGATCGACACGCAAACACTCGCGCTCAAAGCCGCGGGTGATCTGGCTTAACAGCTGGGCCTGAGAAGCCTCAGAGAACTGGCGCACGGCGCTACAACAGGTAAATTTCAGCATCGCAATCTAAGCCTCAACAATCTTGGGGGGTAAGTATGGCAGCTTTAAAGCACCGCCATACCCATGTCACAGGCGCGTGAAACAATACGGCCATGCCTCATTTACCCCCTTTCATTGCGCCCACGCGCTTTTCAGACCCAGCGGCCGCCTTGGCACAAGTGCAGCTGATTTACGCCAACAGCATCAACCACCTGCGCCTGGCCATGCAGCGCTTTGTGGCAGGCACTGAGCTACCCGGCCATGTGCGCGCCTGCTACCCCTTTGTGCGGGTGCAAACCGACACGGTCAACCGCCACACTCATGCGGATGCAGCGTGTTTGAGCTATGGTTTTGTGGCCAGTGCGGGGCGTTTTGAGACCACCTTGACGCGGCCAGATTTGTTTGCCCACTACCTTCTTGAGCAGTTCACCCTGCTGCTGGAAAACCATGGTGTTGAGCTTGAAGTGGGCACCAGCAACCAACCGATTCCGGTGCATTTTTCGTTTGCTGAAAACGACCATGTGGAAGGCAGCTTGAGCCCCGAGCGGCGCCAGCTCATGCGCGATGTGTTTGACCTGCCGGATCTGGCCGCCATGGACGACGGCATTGCCAACGGCACCCACGTGCCACGCCCTGGCGAGCCACAACCCTTGAGCCTGTTCACCGCGCCGCGGGTGGACTATTCGCTGCAGCGCCTGCGCCACTACACCGGCACCGCGCCCGAGCACTTTCAAAACTTTGTGCTGTTCACCAACTACCAGTTTTACATTGATGAATTCATTGCCCTAGGCCACGCCCAAATGGCGCAAGCAGCTAGCGAATATGTAGCGTTTGTGGAGCCTGGCAATGTGGTGACAAGCCGGGCAAACTCCAAATTGGGGTCAGAAAAATTGGGGTCAGATTCCAATTTTGCGCCAGCGGAATTGGGCTCTGACCCCAATTTCCCCAGCCGAACCGGCACCCCACCACCGCGCCTGCCGCAAATGCCCGCCTATCACCTGGTGCGCGCCGATGGCAGTGGCATCAGCATGGTCAACATCGGTGTTGGCCCGGCCAATGCCAAAACCATCACCGACCACATTGCCGTGCTGCGCCCACACGCCTGGATCATGCTTGGCCACTGTGCCGGCCTGCGCAGCACGCAGCAACTGGGCGACTTTGTGCTGGCGCACGGCTATGTGCGCGAAGACCATGTGCTTGATGAAGAACTGCCGCTGTGGGTGCCGCTGCCGGCCCTGGCTGAAATCCAGGTGGCACTGGCCAGCGCGGTGTCACAGGTCACCCAGCTCAAAGGGTCTGAGCTCAAAAGCATCATGCGCACCGGCACCGTAGCCAGCACCGACAACCGCAACTGGGAACTGCTGCCCGACAACGGCCCGCAACGCCGCTTTAGCCAAAGCCGCGCCGTGGCGCTGGACATGGAAAGCGCCACCATCGCTGCCAATGGTTTCAGGTTTCGTGTGCCCTACGGCACCTTGCTGTGCGTGAGCGACAAACCGCTGCACGGCGAGATCAAGCTTCCCGGCATGGCCAACCACTTTTACCGCGAGCGGGTCGACCAGCACCTGCGCATTGGCATCCGGGCGCTGGAGCTGCTGCGCGCCCAAGGCGTGGCGCAGTTGCACAGCCGCAAACTGCGCAGTTTTGCCGAGGTGGCGTTTCAGTAACTTGGGGCGGATTAGCGCGACTTATTTGAAGAGACCTGAAAGAAAGTCGCCAAAAACTCACGCGATACGTGGCTTGACCTTGCTCGCCGCCAGTTTGGCGTTGACGCGGGCTTGCTCCACATCGGCGTGTGCCGCCAGTGCCACGCCCATGCGGCGTTTGACAAAGCTCTCAGGCTTGCCAAACAAGCGAATGTCGGTGCCAGGCACGCGCAGGGCGTCGTCCACGCCATCAAACACAATGCCTTTGGCGTCTACCCCACCGTAAATCACGGCGCTGGCGCCAGGATTGCGCAGCGCGGTGTTGACGGGCAAGCCCAAAATGGCACGGGCGTGCAGCTCAAATTCGCTTTGCCATTGGGTGGTCAGGGTCACCAAACCGGTGTCGTGCGGGCGTGGCGACACTTCGCTGAACCACACCATGTCACCCTTGATGAACAGCTCCACCCCAAAAATACCCAACCCGCTCGGCTGGCCGTCCAGCCCAATGCCCAGGTTGTCGGTGACGGTTTTGGCAATGTGGCGCGCCTGCTCAAGTGCCGCCGGGCTCATGGGGTGGGGTTGCCAGCTTTCCACGTAGTCGCCGTTGACCTGCACGTGCCCCACGGGGTCGCAAAAGTGGGTGTCGATGCCGCCCTCGGCATTTTTGGCGCGCACCGTGAGCTGGGTGATTTCGTAGTCAAAGTCAATGAAGCCTTCCACAATCACCCGGCCGTGGCTGACGCGGCCACCGGCCATGGCGTAGTCCCAGGCTTTTGGCACATCGGCCGGGCCGCTGATCTTGCTTTGGCCTTTGCCTGAGCTGCTCATCACCGGTTTGACAATGCAGGGGTAGCCAATGCCGGCATCAATGGCGGCTTGCAGCTCGGCCAGCGAGTCGCAAAACTTGTAGGGGCTGGTGGGCAAGCCCAGCTCTTCAGCAGCCAGGCGGCGAATGCCTTCGCGGTCCATGGTCAGGCGCGCGGCGCGGGCGGTGGGTATCACGCGCACCACGCCGGTGGCCTCCAGCACTTCAAGCATGGGGGTGGCAATGGCTTCAATCTCGGGCACCACCAGGTCGGGTTTTTCGTGCTCAATCAACTCACGCAGCAGCGCCGGGTCGCTCATGACAAGGGTGCGGCTGTGGTGCGCCACTTGTTGACCTGGCGCATGGGCATAACGGTCTACCGCAATGGTTTCCACGCCCAGGCGCTGCAGCGCAATCAGCACCTCTTTGCCCAACTCTCCGCTGCCCAGCAGCATGACTTTGGTGGCGTGTTTGGACAAGGGGGTTCCGAGAGTGGTCATAAAGTGTGCGCGTGATGCGTTCCGTGGTTGAAAAAGTGTTTTGATTTTAGGCAACAGCGGCGCGAACCTGCGGCGCCCATCACGATGTAAATCATTCGGCCTGCGGTGGATTTGCACGCTTGAACGCTCGCGATGCAACACGGTCGGTGACAATTCAGCCCATGAATGCACCTATTTTTTCTGTCCAACACCTGGTCAAACGCTATGGCACTGCCACCGTGGTCGATGACATGTCGTTTGCCATTGCGCCAGGCGTTTGCCTGGGCGTGATTGGCCCCAACGGCGCTGGCAAAACCACCACCATCCGCATGTGCCTGGGCTTGACACAGCCCGACGCTGGCACGGTCACCGCCTTTGGCCTGAACATGCCCGCCGATGCGCTGGCCATCAAGGCGCAACTGGGCGTGGTGAGTCAGATGGACACGCTGGACCCCGACTTCAGCTGTGCCGAAAACTTGCTGGTGTATGGCCGCTACTTCGGCATGAAAGACGCCCAAATCCGGGCGCGCATTCCGGCGCTGCTGGAATTTGCCAGCCTGACCGCCAAGGCCAACGCCAAGCCAGGCGAACTCTCGGGCGGCATGAAACGGCGCTTGAGCCTGGCGCGCGCCCTGGTCAACAACCCGCGCTTGCTGCTGCTCGATGAGCCCACCACCGGGCTGGACCCGCAAGCCCGCCACCTGATGTGGGAGCGCCTGCAACTGCTGCTGGCCGAGGGCAAATCGATCTTGCTCACCACCCACTTCATGGACGAGGCCGAGCGCCTGTGCCACCGCCTGCTGGTGGTTGACCATGGCCGAAAAATTGCCGAAGGCACGCCGCGCGACCTGATTGCCCAGCACCTGGAGCCCGATGTGGTGGAGGTGTTTGGCAGCGGCGCCCTGGCGCTGGCAGATTCGCCCCTGAAGGCGCTGGCCGCGCGCGTGGAGGTGAGTGGCGAGACCGTGTTTTTTTACACCCAAGAGGCCAAGCCGCTGATGCAAGCCCTCACCGCGCACCCCCACCTGCGCACTTTGCACCGCCCCGCCAACCTAGAGGATTTATTCCTCAAACTCACCGGTCGGCAGATTCGGGAAGAGGCTTGATACTATGAATAAAGAAGCTGCTAAAGCAATATCCATAAGCGCTAGAGGCCAAAAAGATACATCAGTTTGGAGCTATCCCAAACTCTCCATGCGCTGGTGGCCGGTGTTTTTGCGCAACTGGCTGGTGTGGAAAAAGCTCGCCATTCCCAGCCTGGTGGGCAACATTGCCGAGCCACTGATGTGGCTGGTGGCGTTTGGCTACGGCATGGGTGCGCTGGTGGGGCAAATCAGCGTGGACGGCGTGCCAGTGCCTTACATCTTGTTTTTGGCCAGTGGCAGCATTTGCATGAGCGCCATGAATGCCGCCAGTTTTGAGGCTTTGTACTCGGCCTTTAGCCGCATGCATGTGCAGAAAACCTGGGACGGCATCATGAACGCACCGGTCACGCTCGACGACATTGTGCTGGCTGAAATGCTGTGGGCGGCGTTCAAGTCGCTGTTTACCGTGACCGCCATTTTGGGGGTGATGCTGGGCTTGGGCATCAGCCACAGCCCCAAACTGCTGGTGGCCTGGCCGGTGCTGCTGGGGGTGGGCATCACCTTCAGCTGTGTCGCGCTGATCTTTAACGCGCTGGCCAAGGGCTACGACTTTTTCACCTATTACTTCACGCTGTTTTTAACTCCCATGATGTTTCTGAGCGGCATTTTTTTCCCGCTGGAACAGCTGCCCAGCGTGGTGCGCATGGTGTCTGACTGGCTGCCACTGACCAACGCCGTGGCGCTGGTGCGCCCGCTATTCATGGACCAATGGCCAGCGCAATGGCTGCGCCCGCTGGCGGTGTTGGCGACCTACGCCGTGGTGGGTTTTTGGGTGGCGCTGGCGCTCACGCGCAAACGCTTTCGGGGCTGACACGCAAGGCCACAGCGCAAATTAACCAGTAAACTGTCAATAAAGCTACTTAATAACCAGTTTAATGATGCATCCCATGTCAATCACCGCCCTGCCCGCCCCAGCACAACTGGCACTGGTTCGCCTGGGTCAGCGCCTGCGTGCGCACCGGGTGCAGCGTGCCTGGACGTTGGCTGAAATGGCGCAGCGGCTGATGTGCTCCCCCACCACGGTGCGCGCGCTGGAGGCCGGCAAACCGGGCACCAGCTTGGGACTCATGCTGCATGCGTTGTGGCTGTTCGGCGAAACCGATTCGCTCGACACCGTGGCCCCTGCCCCCGCCGCCTTGGCCGCCAACAGACGCGTGCGCCGCCCGGCCGGACGCGCTGCACCCGGTGTGATCACTGAGAGCGAACGTGACTTCTGACGCTGCGCCACCAGAACGTCTGATTTACGTTGGCTTGGCCTGGCACGCCAATCATGAGGTGCAGCCAGTCGGCCTACTGAAGCTGGCACGCCACGGCGTGATGGAGTCAGGTGAATTTGCCTATGGCCGCCGCTATCTGCACACGCCGCACGCTCAATCGTTAAATCCTGAACACTTACCCTTGAGAGAAGCAGGTTTTGTGCTGCCAGAGCGCCGTTTGCGTGATGGCGGTGCCATGCCGCTGACCTTGCGTGATGCCTTGCCCGACACGTGGGGTCGCAAGGTGCTGGAGGTGCAACAGGGTCAGTCCATCTGTGACATCGATGCCCTGCTGCTCACCAATGACGACCGAATTGGCGCCATGGTTTTTTCCGAGTCACTGCCCATTCAGACCCGTGAGCCGCCCGCTGAGCTGCTGCAACTGCCCGACCTGGCCGAAGCGGCGCGCCGGATTGAAACCGGTTTGGATGTGACTCCACGCATGCAGCAACTGCTGCGCGGCGGGGCAAGTCTGGGCGGCGCACGCCCCAAAGCCACCTTTGTGCATGAAGGTCGCCGTTACATTGCCAAATTTGCCTCACGCGGCGACGAATTCGACATGGAGGTGGTGGAGGCCGCCACGCTGGGCATGGCACTGGCTTGTGGCATCACCGTGCCAGCGTTTCACCTGCGCGATCTGGCGGGTGGGCATGCGCTGTTGCTGGAGCGCTTTGACCGTACCGGCCCAATCAGCCACGAACGCCGGTTTCACTACCTCTCAGCGTCAGCTTTGCTCAACGTGCCTTACGAATCCAGTGGCGGGAGCTATGTGGAACTGGCGCAAACGCTGCGCCGCATCTCTGCCAAGCCTGAACAAGATGTCACCGAGCTGTTTCGACGGATGGTGTTCAACCTGGTGGTGGGCAACAGCGACGACCACGTCAAAAACCATGGCGCACTCCACCAAGGCCAGGGGTCTTGGCGACTGGCCCCGGCCTTTGACCTGGTGGCGCAATTGAGCAGCCACACGGGTTATCAGGAACTGGCCATTTTGCCGGGCCGGCACGCCTCCAGCCTGGCGCTGGTGCGTGAAGCAGCACCACATTTCGGGCAATCGGACGCAAGTGCAGCGCACATCATTCAAAACATTGGGCAAACGGTGGCCGCTCAGGCGCACTTGGCCATCAAAAATGCAGGCGGCAGCCTAGCACTGTCCAAACGCGTCACAGCTTTTCTGGCACAGCAGGCCGAGCGCATTGCAGCTTGATGGGGTCTGCCAGTCTGGGTGACATACTTGGTTGAACGATCAAAGCGGCTGTTGCGCCGCCTTGATCATGTCGGCGGCTTTTTCGGCAATCATGATGACCGGCGCGTTGGTGTTGCCACCCACCAGGTGGGGCATGATCGACGCGTCCACCACGCGCAGCCCCTGCAAGCCGTGCACGCGCAACTGGGCATCTACCACCGCCATCTCGTCTTGCCCCATGCGGCAACTGCCCGCCGGGTGGTAAATGGTGTCAGCCAGGTTGCGAATGGCTTGCTCAATGTCTTCATCAGTCTGGGCAGCGGCAGTGGCGGTGAGTTCACGCCCGCCGAATTGCGCCAGCGCTGGCTGCGCCAAAATGCCACGCATCAGCTTGAAGCCTTTGACCAAGCGATCCACGTCGTCGCGGCTGGCCAAAAAATCGGGGTCTACCAACGGCAGGTCTTGCGGGTTGGCGCTGGCCAGGCGCACGCTGCCATAGCTTTTGGGGCGCAGCAGGCACACGTGGCACGAGTAGCCGTGCCCCAGCGTGGTGGTGCGGCCGTGGTTGATGAGCTTGCCAATGACAAAGTGCAGCTGCAAATCAGGCACCCGCTCGGCCGGGCTGCTTTTGATAAAGCCACCAGCTTCGGCAAAATTGGTGGTCAGCATACCGGTGCGCTTCTCACGCCAATCCCACACCCCCTTGAGCAGCTTGGCCGCGCCCGGCACCGAGAGGCCAAACGTGTCAAGGGCGGCGGGGGCGTCCACCACCTGCACCACATCAATGTGGTCATGCAGATGCTGCCCCACGCCAGGCAAGGGGTGCAGTGGCACGATGTGATGGTCGAGCAAATGCGCTTTGGGGCCAATGCCCGAAAGCATCAGAATTTGCGGCGACTGAATGGCGCCAGCGCACAGCAGCACCTCGCGCTGGCAATGCAGCTGCTTGGTTTGCCCCTGGTGCTCAAACTCCACACCCACTGCGCGATTTTTTTTGAGCAAGATGCGGGTGGTCAGCGCGCCGGTAAACACCTGCAAGTTGGGACGCTGCAGGTGGGGGGTGACGTAAGCCTTGGCAGCGCTGTAACGCTCGCCGTTTTTGTGCGTCACCTGGTAGTGCCCCACACCTTCTTGGCAGGCACCATTGAAGTCTGGGTTGCGCGGGTAGCCCGCTTGCACACCAGCTTGCACAAACAGCTCAGAGAGTGGGTTGGGTTGCGCTAGATCCATCACATTGAGTGGCCCCTGGCTGCCATGAAAGTCATCCGCGCCGCGTTCGTTGTGCTCGGCTTTTTTGAAGTAAGGCAGCACATCGGCATAAGACCAGCCAGGGTTGCCCTCCGCCGCCCAGCGGTCGTAGTCAACGGGGTGACCGCGGGTGTAGATCATGGCGTTGAGCGAGCTTGACCCACCCATGACCTTGCCACGCGGCTGGTAGCCACTGCGCCCATTCAGGCCGGGCTGCGCCACGGTGTTCAACCCCCAGCCATGCAGGCTGAACTTGGCCATCACCGCCAGACCCGCCGGGCAATGGATCAGCACACTGCGGTCGGCGGGGCCCGCTTCCAGCAACGCCACATGGATGTGGGGGTCTTCAGTGAGGCGCGCCGCCAATACGCAGCCGGCCGAGCCGCCGCCGATGATGAGGTAGTCAAACATGGTGTTCTCCGAGGGGCTTGCAGGTTAACGGAAAACCAAGCCGTGTTTTAGAGCCATGTCTCAAGGGTGACGAAGCCAGCGCTGCGGGCAGACCACGCATTCAGGCATGATAGAGGCTTGAACCATTTACAGGACTCACGCAAAACCGCTTCAGCGGCCTGAGTCCTCCATGAAGGAGTGCAGGTGTTTTCATCTATTTCCTTGCCCGCCGCAGCGCAAGAGACCGTTAGCATGAGTTTGACGCCCAAAGACGCCAAGGCGCCAGCCCGCAAAAGCTTCAGCTGGCCAGCGCCGCCTTATGCCATTTACAGCGCCGCCCAACCCTGGAGCGCGCCGCAAGCGTGTGAGCTTGAAGGCTTGAACGGTGCCATTCGCACCTGCACCCTGGTCTCGGTCGACCCGGATGAGCAAACGATTCTGATCCAACTGGAACACAGCAAAACACCCGTGCCCATGACCTTTGCGCAGTTTCGCCGGGTCACGCTCAAAAGCCGCATCCACCCACAAGAAATCATCAGCAGCGAAGACTTTGCCGACATTTTGAGCTACCGCTGCACCGTCGACTACAAGCTGCAACTCGACAACGGCAGCACCCTGACCGGCAAAACTGTGGGCTATGTGGAAACCCATTACGGTCTGTTTTTGTTCACTCCGCTCGATGAGCAGGGCACGCTGGAGCGGGTGTTTGTGCCGCGCGACGCGTTCACCTCGGTCATTCTGGGCGACCACATTGGCCAAATGCTGGTCGATCAAAAAGTGGTCACCAGCCAGCAGGTTGAAGATGCGGCCACCGAGCAGCACAGCCGCCGCATCAAAAAACTGGGTGACTACTTGGTGGACAACGCCGTGGTGTCGCCCGACCAACTGATGTTGGCGCTGGATCAGCAGTCCAAAATGCCAATGATTCGCGTGGGCGAAGCCCTGACCCGGCTGGGCTACATTGACGATGACCAGCTCAAGCAGGCGCTGGAGCGGCAAAAGACCGAGCGCTCGGTGCCCTTGGGGCAACTGCTGGTGAACATGGGCTACCTCACCCGCGCAGACCTCAACACCGCTCTGGCACGCAAAATGGGCTACCCCGTGGTGGACGTGACCCAGTTTCCAATCGACCCCGAAGCCCTGAAAAAAGTGCCTGCCAGCACCGCCCAGCGCCTGCACATCATGCCGCTGCTGTGGCGCGACAAGCTGCTGGTGATTGCCGCGGTGGACCCGACCCAGCGCAAACTGCTCGAAGAGCTTGAATTTATGGTGCAGGGTCGGGTGATTGCCACCCTGGGTGACGAGATGCAAATCGCCCAGACCCAGAAAAGTGCCTACGAAAAACTGGGCATTAACGCCTGGCCTGCCGACGATGACCTGTTGCCCCCCTCCAACGACGGCCAGGCCAGCGGCACCCAGTTGCTTGAGTCAATGCAAATGCAAGACATGGGGCTGGAAGATGAGTCTGAAGACGGCCAGCAAATTGCCCAGTCTGACAACACCCTGGTGCGCCTGATCAACACCATGATCATTGAAGCGCACGCCCGCGGCGTGTCAGACATTCACGTGGAGTCGCAACCCAAGCGCGCCAAAGTGCGCATCCGGTTTCGCAAAGATGGCATCTTGTCGCCCTACCTGGAGCTGCCCCACACCTACCGCGCAGCGCTGGTGGCGCGCTTGAAAATCATGGCCGACCTCGACATCTCCGAGCGGCGCAAACCGCAAGACGGCAAGATTGACTTCAGTAAATTCTCACCACGCCACAAGCTGGAGCTGCGCATTGCCACCATCCCCACCGCCAACAACCTGGAAGACGTGGTGATGCGGCTGCTGGCGTCGCGCAAACCCATTGCCATTGAAAAGCTCGGCCTCTCGCCTGACAACCTGGCGCAGCTGACCGAGGCGGTGAGCCGCCCCTACGGCATGGTGCTGTGCGTGGGGCCCACTGGCTCGGGTAAAACCACCACCCTGCACTCGGTGCTGGGCTTTTTGAACACGCCCGAGCGCAAAATTTGGACCGCCGAAGACCCGATCGAGATCACCCAACCCGATTTGCGCCAGGTGCAGGTCAACCCCAAAATTGACTGGACATTTGCCAAAGCGCTGCGCTCGTTTTTGCGCGCCGACCCCGACATCATCATGGTGGGCGAAATACGTGATGCGGAAACAGCGCAAATTGCCATTGAAGCCTCACTCACCGGGCACTTGGTGCTCTCGACCTTGCACACCAACAGCGCGGCTGAAACCGTGACCCGGCTGATTGACATGGGCATGGACCCGTTCAACTTTGCCGACTCGCTCTTGGCCGTGCTGGCGCAGCGCTTGGCACGGCGTTTTTGCACCGAATGCCGCACCGTGCAACCAGCCTCAGACGACACCATTGAGGAGTGGCTGGCCGACTATCTGCACGCCTTTCCTGAAGACATGCGCCCGACCAAAGACGAGGTGCTGGCACAGTGGATGGCGCAATATGGTCAAAAAGGCTGGCTCAGCCACCACCAAGCCACCGGCTGCAGCAAGTGCCTGGGCACCGGCATGTCGGGGCGGGTGGGGTTGCACGAGTTGTTGCGCGTCACGCCCGAGGTGCGGCGCTTGATTCAAAGCGGCGCACGCTCTGAAGAAGTGCAGCACGCGGCGTTCAGAAGCGGGGTGTTTCGCACCTTGCGCCAAGACGGCATCAGCAAAATGCTGGCCGGCCTGACCAGCATGGAAGAAGTGCGAGCCAGCAGCAATGCCTAGCACCTCGCCCACCGCAAGCCACCCGTTTCAGGCACTCACGCCCGATGTGGTGCAAGACGCGCTGGCCAGCGTGGGGCTGCTGGGCGACGGCCGGCAAATGGCCTTGAGCTCTTACGAAAACCGGGTTTACCAAGCCCACTTGGACGATGGCCGCAAGGTGGTGGCCAAGTTTTACCGCCCGCAGCGCTGGACCCGGGCGCAAATTGAAGAAGAGCATGCATTTTCAGCCGAGCTGGCTGCGGCAGAAATTCCGGTGGTGGCACCGCTGATGCTGAACGGCCAGACGCTGCACCACCATGGTGGCTTTGACTTCAGCGTGAGCCCATGGCGCGGTGGCCGCCAGCCCGAACTGGAAGACGGTGAGGTGTTGGAGTGGATTGGCCGTTTTTTGGCACGCATCCACAGCGTGGGCACGGCACACCCCTTTGTCCACCGCCCGGCGCTGGATGTGGCCAGCTTTGGCGTGGCCGCGCGCGACTGGCTGCTGGGTCATGACAAAGTGCCGCTGGATGTGCAAAGCGCCTGGGCCAAGGCTGCCCAAGACGCCATTGATTTGATAGCTACTCATGCCCTATTGACGGGCGCTAGAGGCCAAAAAGACTTAAATAATTTAACGAACGAGGCCAACCCAGGTGCCAGCGCCATGCAGACGCTGCGCCTGCACGGCGACTGCCACCCCGGCAACATTTTGTGGACACCGCTGGAGGTGCCTGCCAGCCAGCTGCCCGGCCCGCATTTTGTCGACCTGGACGACTGCCGCAGTGGCCCGGCGGTGCAAGATCTGTGGATGCTGCTGAGCGGCGACCGGGCGCAACAAACCCGGCAACTGGCCGCGCTGGTGGACGGCTACGAGCAGTTTCGCCCCTTTGATGCACGCGAACTGGCGTTGCTGGAGCCGCTGCGCACACTGCGCTTGCTGCACTACAGCGCGTGGCTGGCGCGGCGCTGGGAAGACCCCATTTTTGCCATCAACTTTCCCTGGTTCGGCAGCAGCGACTATTGGCAAGGCCAGGTGGTCATGCTGCAAGACCAGTTGGAAGCCATGCAACAGCCGCCGCTGGCGGTGTAAGCGCCAGCGGCGGCTGTGGGGTGGCGCTGCAACGGCCGGCCGGCCGCACGGTTACTCGATGGTCAGGCGTTGGGCGCCACTCATGGCTTGTTTTTTGGGCAAGGTCAGGGTCAGCACACCGTTGTCGTACTTGGCTTTGGCCTGCGCTTGGTCGATGTCTCCCGCGAGCTGAAAACTGCGGGAGACGGCACCGTAAAAGCGCTCACTGCGCAACACCTTTTCATCTTGCGAGGTGCTGTCTTGCTGCTTGACCTCGGCACGCAAGGTCACCACATTGCCGTCCACGGCCACCTGGATGTCTTCTTTGGGCACCCCTGGAATTTCGGCGTGGATGGTGTAGGCTTCGCCACTTTCTTTGACATCCACCTTGATCTGCGCCGGGTTGGGCAAGCCGTCGCCATGCAGGGGCTTGATGTAAAAACCAGGCGCAACATCGCGGAAAAATTCGTCAAACAATCCGCCACGTGTCATCAGTGCATTCATGAGATTCTCCTTTTTCAACAAGTCAGGGGTGTCGGCTCAGTGCCCCCATGGCGTTGAGCCTACAAGTTGAAAAATGAGGGTTATGGCAAGGTTTTCAAGATTTTGGCGGCTGAAAAAATGCGGAAATCTTGTGCCGACGGCGTGGGTTATTTGCCGTTGATGCCCAGCAGTTCCACCTCAAACAGCAAGGTGGCGTTGGCGGGAATCAGGCCACCACCGGCACCACGCTCGCCATAGGCGATGCTCGACGGGCAAGTCAACTTGGCTTTGCCGCCCACTTTCATGCGCTGCACGCCTTCCGTCCAGCACTTGATGACGCCGTTGAGCGGGAACTCTATGGCTTGGTTGCGCTTGTAAGAGCTGTCAAATTCTTTGCCGTCCGGGAACGTGCCGCGGTAGTTGACCTTGACTGTGTCGCTGGCTTTGGGGCTGGCCCCGGTGCCGTCTTTGAGCGACTTGTACACCAAGCCGCTGGCAGTGACCACGGCACCAGCTTCTTTGGCGGCGGCCGCCAACGCCGCATCGGCGGCGAATGAAGTCAGGGGTAGGCACAAGGCGCTGGCGAGCAGGGTGACGTTGAAGAGGTTTTTCATGGGGTTGGAAAAGTTGAAGGAAAAAGCAAAAAGAAAAGCGTGGAAAGCTATATTTTAAATAGCTGTCCACGCTTTATACATGGGCTCTAGAGGCCTATTTCTTATATAAAAATCAAACCAGCAAGGCGTTCACGCGGCGCACGTAGGCGGCGGGGTCATCGGGCAGGCCACCTTCGGCCAGCAGGGCTTGGTCAAACAAGATGTGCGCCAGGTCGTTGAAGCTAGGGGAGCTTTCAAGCTTCTTCACCAAGGCATGCTCAGCGTTGACTTCCAGGACGGGTTTCACGTCTGGCGCGGCTTGGCCGGCTTGCTTGAGCATGCGCGCCAGTTGCGTGCTCATGCCGTTGTCTTGCACCACCAGGCAGGCTGGGCTGTCGACCAAGCGGGTGGTCACACGCACGTCTTCGGCCTTGTCTTTGAGGGCTTCTTTGAGCTTGGCCAGCAGCGGCTTGAAGGACTCAGCGGCTTCTTCAGCAGCCTTTTTCTCAGACTCGTCTTGCAGTTTGCCCAGATCCACCGCACCTTTGGCCACGCTTTGCAGCGGTGTGCCGTCGAACTCGTGCACGTAGTTCAGCGCCCATTCGTCCACGCGGTCGGTCATCAAGAGCACTTCAATGCCTTTTTTCTTGAACACTTCAAGTTGCGGGCTGTTTTTGGCTGCTGCCAAGGTGTCGGCGGTGATGTAGTAAATGGCTTCCTGGCCGTCTTTCATGCGGGCTTTGTAGTCGGCAAAGCTGACCATCACGCCATCGGTGGTGCTGCTGGCAAAGCGCAGCAGCTTGGCAATGCGGTCTTTGTTGGCATAGTCTTCGCCCAGGCCTTCTTTGAGCACAGCACCAAATTCTTTGTAGAACTTGGTGAACTTGCCCACATTTTTTTCCGCCTCGGCTTTTTCTTCGGCAGTTTGCACGTCGGTCACGCCGTCGGCAGACACTTCTGGCAGCTTGTCGTTTTTGGCCAGGTCTTCGAGCATGCCCAGCACGCGCTTGGTACAGCCTTCACGGATGGCTTTCACGTCGCGGCTTTCTTGCAGCAGTTCGCGGCTCACGTTCAAAGGCAAGTCAGCCGAGTCGACCACGCCTTTGACAAAGCGCAGGTAGGTGGGCAACAGCGCTTCGGCATCGTCCATGATGAAAACGCGCTTGACGTAGAGCTTGACCCCAGCTGATTTTTCGCGGTTGTACAAATCCATCGGCGCTTTGCCAGGGATGTACAGCAGCTGGGTGTATTCGGTACTGCCTTCCACCCGGTTGTGGGTGTGCGCCAGCGGGGCTTCAAAGTCGTGGCTGATTTGCTTGTAAAACTCGTCGTATTGCTCTTGCGTGACGTCTTTTTTAGCGCGCGCCCAAATGGCGTTGGCTTTGTTGATGGTTTCCCATTCGCCGGTTTTCACCATGGCACCAGGTTGGCGGCCGCCGGCCTCATCTGATGGATTGATGAGTTCGCCGTCTTTCCACTCTTCTTTTTCCATCAAGATGGGCAAGCTGATGTGGTCGGAGTATTTGTTGATGATGCTCTTGAGCTTCCAGGCACTGGCATAGTCGAGCGCGTCGTCGTTGAGGTGCAAGATGATGCTGGTGCCGCGCTCTGGCCGTGTGATAGCTTCGACCTCAAAGTTGCCCGCGCCACCGCTGATCCAGCGCACGCCCTCTTCGGCCTTCATACCGGCGCGACGCGACTCAACGGTGATCTTGTCGGCCACGATGAAGCCTGAGTAAAAGCCCACGCCGAACTGGCCAATGAGTTGCGAGTCAGCCTTTTGGTCGCCGCTCAACTTACTCACAAAGTCTTTGGTGCCGCTTTTGGCGATGGTGCCCAGGTGGTCAATGGCCTCTTGCGTGCTCATGCCAATGCCGTTGTCGGTGATGGTGAGCGTTTTGGCGTCTTTGTCAAACATGACTTTGACCTTGAGCTCGGGGTCGTTCTCGTACAGACCGCCGTCGTTGATGGCTTCAAAACGCAGTTTGTCGCAGGCGTCAGACGCGTTTGAAATGAGTTCACGCAGGAAAATTTCTTTGTTGGAGTAGAGCGAGTGCGTGACAAGGTGCAGCAGTTGCGCCACTTCAGCTTGGAAGGAAAGGGTTTGTTTGGTCATGGTGTTACAGAGGTGTCAAAAAAATAGAGGCCAGCAACGAGCGCGCTGGTGCCAGAGCAATCCCATAAATAAGGACAACCCAGGCGAATTCAAGGGTTCAAGTGCGGCAAAACTGCAGGGACGCTCAAATCTGCCAGCGCTCACGCATCAGCGCCACCATGGCGGCCACGGCGCGGCCGCGGTGGCTGTGGGCATTTTTAACTTCGGTGGGCAACTGGGCAAAGGTTTGGCCGAATTCGGGCAACCACATCACCGGGTCAAAGCCAAAGCCGTTGCTACCCATCGGCGCCTGGGTGATGTCGCCCACCACCCGCCCCACCGCCACCAGTGGCTCGGGGTCGTCGGCTGAGCGCAGCGCCACCAGTGTGCTGACCATGGCGGCGCGCCGGTTGTCAATGCCTTGCATTTGCTCCAACAGGGCACGCACGTTGTTGGCGTCGCTTTTGGCGTAGCCAAACTGGGTGGCGTAATAAGCGGTGTCCACCCCCGGCAAGCCGCCAAAGGCATCCACGCACAAACCGGCGTCATCGGCCATGGCCGGCAGGCCGCTCAAATGCGCCGCGTGACGCGCTTTGGCCAAAGCGTTTTCAATGAAGGTGTGAAACGGCTCGGCCGCTTCAGGAATGCCCAGGCTGCCTTGGGTCACCAGCTCCAGCTGCAGCGGCGCCAACATGGCTTGCAACTCAACCAATTTCCCGGGGTTGTTGGATGCCAATACAATTTTCATAACAAATAGACCTCTAGCGCTTATGGTTAGTGCGTGAGTAGCTCTTATTTAGAGAGCGATTCTTGCTGCAACAGAATCAGCTCACGAATGCCTTGGTCGGCCAAGTTCAAGAGTTGATCCATTTCGGTGCGGCTAAAGGGCGCACCTTCGGCTGTGCCTTGCAGCTCGACAAAATGCCCGCTGGCGGTCATGACCACGTTCATGTCGGTGTCGCAAGCGGCATCTTCAACATATTCCAGGTCGAGCAACGGCGTGCCTTGCACCATGCCAACCGAGATGGCCGCCACCGCTTCACGAATCGGCGACTGCGTCAATTTACCCGCCGCCAGCAAGCCATTGACAGCATCTTGCGCAGCGACAAAGGCGCCGGTGATGGCCGCCGTGCGGGTGCCGCCATCGGCTTGCAGCACGTCGCAATCAAGGTGCAAGGTGCGCTCGCCGAGCAGGCTGAGGTCAAACACCGAGCGCAGGGCACGGCCGATCAAACGCTGAATTTCTTGTGTGCGTCCGGTTTGCTTGCCGCGCGCGGCTTCGCGGTCGCTGCGGCTGTGGGTGGCGCGTGGCAGCATGCCGTATTCGGCGGTGACCCAGCCAAGGCCGCGGCCTTTTTGGTGCGGCGGCACTTTGTCGAGCACCGAGGCATTGCACAGCACTTTGGTGTGGCCAAACTCGATCAACACCGAGCCTTCGGCGTGCAGGGTGTAAGCGCGGGTCAGGCGCACTGGGCGCAGCGCATTGGCCAAGCGGCCTTGGGTTCTAGAAAATTCAGTCATGGCAGGTCTTTCAATCAAGGAAATGGGGGCGCGGTGCGAAGGCACGACAAGCGAGATGCCTCACACCGCAGGACTGGCCTGAAACCCGTTCAACCCGCAAAGCGGGTTATGGTTTTTTGAGGGCTGAGCGGCGAATGGCTTCGTTGATTTCAGCAATCGAGCGCTCAATGGCGGCCTCGTCCAGGTCTTCCAGGGTGTCGTTCCACAAGCCCGCCTGCACGGTTGAGGCAAACACGCCATCGCTGATGGAGTCGGTGCTGACACTGCCGCGGGTAGAGTCAAAGTCGTCTGGGGTTTCCCACTCCAGCGCCAAACAGGTCACGTTGTCAGAGCCTTCACCGCCGGCCCGCAAGGCCTTTTCCACCAGGTCTGGCACAGCATCTTCAACCGACTTTTGTGACAAGTGAAACACAATGTCGTCATCAGACATGACCGACCACAAGCCGTCAGAGCACAGCATCAGGCGGTCGCCCTGCTGCAAAGAGACCGGTCCGGCCACATTGAACACGGGTTTGATGGGTGAGCCCAGGCAGGTGAAGAGCACATTGCGGTTGGAGGTACGCGCGGTGTTTGCGGGCGCCGGGCGCGTGAGGTTTTGCTCCATGAGGGAATGGTCTTTGGTGCGCACCAGCAATTTGGATTGGCGCACCAGGTAAAACCGCGAGTCACCACAATGTGTCCAGGTGACTGCGCCCGCTTGCAGCACCGCCACCACCACCGTGGTGCGAGGCGAGTCCAGCATGGCACGGTCATTGGCATAGCGCAAGATGTGCTGTTGTGCAGTGAGCAACGCCTCGGACAAAAAGGCTTTGACATCAGGTAACTCGGGGCGGGCTTGTTTTTGAAACAACGCTGCCACCGCCTGCAAGGCCATTTGCGCAGCCACCTCGCCTTCAGGGTGCCCACCCATGCCGTCAGCCAGCAAAAAAACCGCCGACGCGCGGGTGTAGCAGTAGCCCATGCGATCTTCGTTTTTGTCGCGACCGCCCTTGCGACTGACCTGAAAGACAGAAAATTTCATGTTGCTCTATGGCCAATATTGGTGGCTTTGAGAACCGTTTTTTTGGTTCCTGCCACCATGGTTTCAAACTGCAAACGCACTTTTTCACCCACACTGAGCCGGGTATAGCGCAATTCACCCACGGTGTTGAGTTCTTTTTGAAGCGCAAAAACGGATTGCGGTCTAGCCAAGGGGTCAAGCGCCATGCACCACTGCACCACTTCAATCAAATTGTCTGAATACACGCCTTGCAATTTTTTCAAGGCCAACGTCATGCGGTCGTTGCTCATGCGTTGCGGCGCTTCGACTGGCGGGTAACCCTGCATGCAGGCGTACATGCATGCACCAATGGCGTAAATGTCGGTCCACGGGCCCATGGCGCTGTCGCGCCGGTACATCTCTGGGGCTGCAAAACCGGGGGTGTACATGGGGCGAATGAAGTTGCCTTCTTTGCTGAGCACTTCACGCGCGGCACCAAAGTCAATCAACACCGACTTGTTGTCGTCAGTGATGAAGATGTTGGCGGGTTTGATGTCAAGGTGCAGCATTTTGTGCTGGTGAACGATGCGCAAGCCGCGCAAAATTTCATCAAACAAAGACCGGATGGTGGACTCACGAAAGACTTTTTCTTGCTTGAGGTCTCGCGCAATCAAGATGTACTCCTGCAAGCTGGCGCCTTCGAGGTAGTTCATCACCATGTAAACGGTTTCGTTTTCCCGGAAAAAATTCATCACGCTGACTACCGAGGCGTGAGAAATTTGAGCCAACGAGCGGCCTTCTTCAAAAAAACTTTTCAAGCCCAAACGGTAGAGCGAGAGTTTTTCAGGCGCCACTTGGGGCAACAAATCTCCTGGCGCACGGCTGACCAGCGACGCAGGCAAATACTCTTTGATCGCCACCTGCTGGCCATCAGGGTCGATGGCCTGGTAAACCACGCCAAACCCGCCAGCGGCCACCCGACGAATCACCCGGTACCCACCAATCAGGGTATCTGGCGGGAGCGGTGAAGGCTTGACCTTGGACATGTATTTTTAAGTTGGGCGGACGTGCACGGAGTCAGAACCGGGTTATTCTTGAACGAGTTTCATCAAAATCACATTCAAATGTCAGTTTACAGCATGACCGGTTATGCCAGTGCCCAGCACGGCAGCGCGCCCATTGGGCACGACGAAGAGCCAAAATCTGCAGCATCGACACGGCTGGGTATTGAGATTCGGTCTGTCAACAGCCGCTTTCTTGACCTGACGTTTCGGCTGCCTGACGAGCTTCGAGCCGCAGAGCCAGCGTTACGCGAGCGCCTCACGGCCAAGCTCAAGCGCGGCAAGGTGGAGTTTCGCGCAGCACTGGAGAGCAACGCCAGCCACGTGCTGCCAGACCCCTCGGTGCGGCTACTGCAGCGCTTGAATGCGATTCAAGACAATGTGAAAGCCTGGCTGCCCAATGCACCGGTGCTGAGTGTGGCGGATGTGATTCGGATGTCGGGCAACGAAACAAGCTCCACTCAAGACTGGACGGCTGAGCTGTTGACGCTGGCTGACTCGGCCTTGCAGTCGTTGCTGGCCGCACGCGAGCGCGAAGGTGCACGCCTGGCCTTGATGCTGCAAGATCGGATCGAACAGTTGCGCGGCTTGACGGCCAAAGCCGTGCCGTTGATTCCACAGTTGGTGGCGCAACAGCGTCAGCGGTTTATGGATCGCTGGCAAGAAGCCATGGGGTTGACCGACAGCGTGCAGTTGCCCGAAGCGGCGCAAGACCGGGCGCTGACAGAGGCCACGGCATTTGCCATTCGCATTGATGTGGCAGAAGAGTTGACCCGGCTCACTTCGCACTTGGATGAGTTGGCACGGTTGATCACACGCGGCGGTGAAATCGGCAAGCGTTTGGACTTTTTGATCCAAGAACTGCACCGCGAAGCCAACACACTGGGGTCTAAATCAGCTGCGCTGGAGCTGACCCACATTTCTGTTGACATGAAAGTGCTGATTGAACAAATGCGGGAACAGGTGCAAAACATAGAATGACGCGCTACTTTATCATGTTGAAAGCCTACGTCTATGCAGACTATGGAATACCCAGGTAATCTTTTTGTGGTGGCTGCACCCAGCGGGGCAGGCAAATCCAGCTTGGTCAAAGCGCTCATGGAGCTTGACTCTCATGTACAGCCCTCGGTCTCGCACACCACCCGCGCCCCGCGTGGCCAAGAGAAGCATGGGCGTGAATACTTTTTTGTCTCAAATGCTGAATTTGATGCCATGGTGCAGGCGCAGGCCTTTGTGGAATGGGCGCATGTGCACAACCACCGCTACGGCACCTCTAAAAAAGCGATTGAAGAGCGCATGGCGCAGGGCGCAGATGTGATTCTTGAAATTGATTACCAAGGGGCGCTGCAAATCAAGGGAATTTTCGCCAACGCCGTCACCATCTTTATCTTGCCGCCAAGTTGGGAAGAGTTGCGCGCACGGCTAGAACGGCGCGGTGAAGATGCGGCTGATGTGATAGAGGTGCGTTTGCACAATGCGGCTTTAGAGATGGCGCAAGCCCATCAATTTGACTTCGTTATAATCAATGAATCTTTTGACCGCGCGGTTTTTGATTTGAAATCAATCGTGCATGCACAAAGGCTCAAGTATTTGGCGCAGCGCCGCGCCAGAGCTGAAACATTTAATGCACTGCACCTCTGACAGTGCGCCCCTCACGGTTTTGGAGAATTCATGGCTCGTATCACTGTTGAAGACTGCTTGCAGCAGATTCCAAATCGCTTTCAACTGGTGTTGGCAGCGTCTTACCGCGCGCGCATGCTCAGTCATGGTCACACCGCCAAAGTGGAAAGCAAAAACAAGCCTGGTGTGACAGCCTTGCGCGAAATTGCCGCTGGTAAGGTCGGACTGGAGATGCTGAAAAAAGTCCCACTTTAATTTGTTTTTTGAAGCTGATCAAAAGCACCGCTCGCGGTGCTTTTTTGTTTTTGACGCCAAATCAAGCTGAGTGCGCGCTATATTCAACGCATGAACCAATCCGCCGTCAACAAGCAGCCTTCGCCATCAAGCAGCGCCGCAGTGAATGCTGCCGCTGCCAGTTTTGCCATCTTGATGGGCAAGTTGGACTACTTGACTTCAGAAGATTTGGCCAAAGTGCGCTTGGCCTACCGGTTTGCCGATGAGGCCCATCTGGGGCAGCTGCGCAACAGTGGTGAACCTTACATCACCCATCCCATTGCCGTAGCCTCGCAGTGTGCTGAATGGAAACTGGATGCCCAGGCGCTGATGGCCGCCTTGCTGCACGACGCGCTGGAAGACTGTGACATCAGTAAAACTGATTTGATCGAACGTTTTGGCTCGCCCGTAGCGGAGTTGGTGGATGGGCTGACCAAACTTGAAAAATTGCAATTCAACACCCGCGAGGAAAATCAAGCTGAATCGTTTCGCAAGATGCTATTGGCCATGGCGCGGGATGTGCGAGTGATTTTGATCAAATTGGCAGACCGCTCGCACAACATGCGCACACTGGCTGATACACCGCGTAGCAAATGGCATCGTATTGCGTCTGAAACCCTTGATGTGTATGCACCGATTGCACATCGGCTGGGCTTGAATCAGACATACCGCGAGTTGCAAGATTTGTCTTTTCGTTACCTGCGTCCGTGGCGCTATGCCATTTTGTCGAAAGCAGTTGCCAAGGCGCGCAGCCGGCGGCGCGATTTGATTCAAAAGGTGCAAAGCGATTTACAGACAACCTTTGACCACTACGGCATGTCGGTGCAAATCAGCGGCCGTGAAAAAACCTTGTTTTCCATTTATCAAAAAATGGATGAAAAGAACCTCAGCTTTGCCCAGGTCACTGACATTTATGGCTTTCGGGTGGTTGTGCCGCACTTGATTGACTGTTACACCGCGCTAGGGCTGCTGCACCAGCTCTACAAACCAGTGCCAGGTAAATTCAAAGACCATATTGCCATCAGCAAAATCAATGGCTACCAGTCTTTGCACACCACTTTGGTGGGGCCGTCCAGCATCAATGTTGAATTTCAGTTACGCACGCAAGCCATGCATCTGGTGGCAGAGACCGGCGTTGCGGCACACTGGCTTTACAAAGACACCAGTCCGGATGATGTGTCGCACAACGACCGCATGGGATCCAAGTGGTTGCAGTCATTGCTGGACATTCAAGACGAAACCCGCGATGCGGCCGAGTTTTGGGAGCATGTCAAAGTCGACCTTTTCCCAGACGCGGTGTATGTTTTCACGCCCAAAAGCCGCATCATGTCCATGCCACGTGGCGCCACCGTAGTGGACTTTGCCTATGCCATACACAGCAATGTTGGCGATCACGCAATCTCGGCCAAAGTCAACAACGAGCAAGTACCACTGCGAACAGAAATCAAGAATGGCGATGTGATTGAAATCATCATCGATGCGCAGTCAAATCCCAACCCAAGCTGGCTGAGTTTTGTGCGTACCGCGCGGGCTCGCTCCAAAATTCGCCAACACCTGCGCACCTTGGCGCAGGCCGACTCGCAACATTTGGGTGAAAAAATGCTGGCTCAAGCCTTGCGCGCCGAAGGCATTGAAGCGTTACCCGATGCCTCTGATGCCCATCAAGCCATTTGGGACAAATTGATCCGATTCAGCGGTAACAAGTCGCGTGCGGAACTTCTCACTGACATCGGTTTGGGCAAACGCATTGCCAGCATGCTAGCCAAACGTTTGGCCAAGCTGCTAGCCGACCATGGTGAAAAACCTGATGTGTTGCTGCTGACACGTGAGCGATTTTCTGGCACGGGTAGCGTGGCTGAGGCCGCCGTGCAAATTGATGGCAGTGAAAACACATCGGTGCGTTTTGCGACCTGCTGTCGCCCCATTCCTGGCGATGCAATCGTAGGCTATTTAGGGCGGGGCGAAGGATTGACGTTGCATACACAAACCTGCCAAGTCGCCCAAAAATTAAAGTACAAAGACAGTGAACGCTTCATCAGCGTGGAATGGGCGGACGAGCCGGTGCGAACTTTCGAAACAGGCTTGATCGTGACCGTCAACAACGGCAAGGGTGTGTTAGCCAAAGTAGCTGGCGCGCTATCGTCTGCTGAGGCTGATATCACGCACATTGACATGGCAGACGAATCCGACCACGGTGCCATGGACTTGACTTTTGTGATTGCGGTGCGTGACATTCATCAGCTTGAGCTTGTGTTGCGCAATCTGCGGCGAACGCCTGCTGTTTTAAAGGCAACACGCATCACAAACGCCAATCCAGTCACACGGTAGATGGAGCGGGGTAAGTCACTTCAAGCACCTCGATTTCAACGACACCATTGGGCGTGATCAGCTTGAGCACATCACCTTGACGTGCTTTTAACAAGGTTCGTGCAATGGGAGAAACCCAGCTGACTTGTCCACGCGAACTCTCTGCCTCATCAATACCAAGAATGGTGACACTGCGTTCAACACCTGTTTCTTCGACATAAGACACAGTGGCACCGAAAAAAATCTGGTCACAGCCGTGGTGAACAGAAGGGTCAATCGCTTCAGCGATTTCAAGGCGTTTGGTTAAAAATCGAATGCGTCGATCAATTTCGCGAAGCCTTTTCTTTCCATACAAATAGTCACCGTTTTCAGAACGATCGCCATTGCTTGCCGCCCAATGCACCACATCAACAATTTTGGGGCGCTCAACGTCAATCAAAGCCATCAACTCTTGGTGCATCACGGCATAACCAGCAGGTGTGATGTAGTTTTTACCCGTTGACGGCAAAGCTGGAAGTTGTAACTCTTCTTCATCCTCATCAGCCTCACGCGTAAATGCTTTGCTCATGAATGTCTCCAAGATGACTACATGCTTGAATCCCACAAAGAAAAAGCCTGCAACTCTTTTGAAGTTGCAGGCTTTATTTTTGGTGCGGCTGGCAGGAATTGAACCCACGACCCCTTGGTTCGTAGCCAAGTGCTCTATCCAACTGAGCTACAGCCGCTAAGCATTAAATTATACAAGATTTTAAGTGGTAGGCCGTCACAGACTTGAACTGTGGACCAAAGGATTATGAGTCCTCTGCTCTAACCAACTGAGCTAACGGCCCGACCGAACCTGTGATTGTAAATGCCTACTTATGGTGACTGAGCGCATTGCTGACTAATTTGGAAGTGATGTCCACAATCTGGATCATGCGGTCGTAAGCCATGCGCGTAGGCCCCACCACACCCAATTTCCCAACCACTTGTCCATCTACCTCATAAGGTGCCGTCACAATGGACAAATCTTCAAATGGGACCACTTGACTTTCGCCACCAATAAAAATGCGCACACCCTCTGCCTGCCCAGTCACGTCAAGCAAACGCATCAACTGAGCCTTTTGCTCAAAAAGATCAAACGCCCGCCGCAAGTGCGTCATGTCATGAGAAAAATCACTGACAGACAAGAGATTTTTCTCACCCGAGATCACCACCTCATCTTGGGCTTCAGACAAAACCTCTGAATTGGCAGTAACCGCCGCATTCATCAAACTTGCGATCTCAACACGCAATGAGTTCACCTCATTTTTGAGTCGCTCGTGCACCTGTTCAAGCGTCAGGCCGACGTAATTGGCATTGAGGTAATTGGCAGCTTCTGTGAGGTGTGCAGACGAAAAATCTTGCTCGGTAAAAATCACCCGGTTTTGCACATCACCCTCTGGCGACACAATGATGACCAGCAAGCGGCGCTCAGACAAGCGCAAAAATTCGATGTGACGAAATACCGATGAGCGCTTGGGTGCAATCACCACCCCGACAAATTGAGAGAGATTTGACAGTAGGTTTGCGGCGTTAGAAATGACCCTTTGCGGCTGATCAGAGGCCAAGCTGTGCGTTCCCAAGGGGCCGCGTTGCACGGTCAACATGGTGTCAACAAACAATCGGTAACCTCTTGCGGTCGGAATGCGCCCGGCCGAGGTGTGCGGGCTGGCAATCAAACCCAACTCTTCCAAGTCTGACATCACATTTCGAATGGTCGCGGGCGACAACTCCAAGCCTGATGCCCGTGATAACGTGCGTGAACCGACGGGTTGTCCATCGGCAATGTAGCGCTCTACCAGCGCTTTCAACAATAACTTGGCACGTTCATCAAGCATTGATTCATTTTAGTGATGTAATTTAAAAATGAAGTCAACCTTTCATCATGTGGCATTGATCGGCAAGTACCAAACCCTGGCGTCTGGTGCATCTGGCACCAGCTCACGCAGCGCGTTAGAAGCCATCTTGCAGTTTCTTGAAACTCAGGGCTGTGAAGTGGTGATTGAATATGACACTGCGAGAAACATGGGGCTGACCGATTACCCCATTTTGAATGTGTCTCAAATTGGCACGCAGTGCGATTTAGGTTTGGTGGTGGGGGGTGATGGCACCATGCTGGGCATTGGCCGCCGGTTGGCCGCCTATGGTGTGCCATTGATTGGCATCAACCAAGGTCGCCTAGGATTCATCACCGACATTCCCTATGACAACTTTGCGACCAGTTTGACGCACATGCTCCAAGGTGAGTTTGAGGAAGATCACCGCAGCCTGATCAACGCCAAAGTCATGCGCGATGGTCATTGTGTTTTTAAAGCCGTCGCCATGAACGACGTAGTGGTCAACCGCGGAGCCACATCGGGCATGGTGGAACTTCGCGTAGAGGTGGATGGCCATTTTGTTGCCAACCAGCGCGCTGATGGCTTGATCATTGCCACGCCAACAGGCTCAACGGCCTACGCACTGTCTTCAGGCGGGCCGCTGTTGCACCCCACCATCCCCGGCTGGGTGATGGTACCCATTGCGCCACATACCTTGTCTAATCGGCCTATAGTGCTGTCTAACTCTTCACACATAGCTATTGAAATAGTATCAGGCAGAGACGCCAGTGCCAGCTTTGACATGCAGTCGTTGGCATCTTTGATGCACGGCGACCGCATTGAAGTCACCCGATCTGACCACCATGTGCGTTTTCTGCACCCCAAAGGCTGGTCTTACTTTGACACCCTACGTGAAAAATTGCACTGGAACGAAGGAGTACCCACCACGTGAGTCTGAAACGCATTGTGTTGCGCGACTTTGTCATCGTGCACGCGCTTGACCTTGAGTTTGACAATGGCTTTACCGTTTTGACAGGTGAAACCGGCGCTGGCAAATCGATCTTGATTGATGCCTTACAACTGGTCACCGGTGGCCGTGCCGATGTGAATTTGGTGCGTGAAGGCTGCACCAAGACTGAAGTTTGTGCTGAATTTGATGCCTCTCCCAAACAGCAGGCGTGGCTTGAAGAGGCAGGTTTTGATGCAAATGACATGCTGCTGTTGCGTCGCACGGTAGACAACCAAGGCAAAAGCCGCGCCTGGATCAACACCAGCCCAGCCACAGCCACACAACTGCGCGCGTTGGGTGAACAACTGCTTGACATTCATGGGCAGCACGCCTGGCAAAGTTTGACACGCCCAGAGACTGTGCGTGCCCTGCTCGATGCCTATGCAAAATGTTCAACAGCAGCCACCGCACAGGCTTGGCACAACTGGCGCACCGCTCAAGAGCAACTCACAGCAGCCAACGCGGCGCAAACCAGTCTGGCCAGTGAGCGTGAACGGCTGATGTGGCAAATCAGCGAGCTTGAAAAACTCTCTCCCAGCGCAGACGAATGGGCTGCACTCAATGCAGAACACACCAGACTCTCGCATGCACAAAGCCTGATTGAATCAGCACAACACGTCATGCAAACTCTTGACGATTCAGAAAACAGCACCCTGAGCAGTTTGACCAGTTGCTTAGATTTACTTCAAAAACAAGAGCATCTAGAACCCTTATTTAAATCGCTGGCAGATGTTTTGTCATCAAGCCTGGCACAAACACAAGATGCAGTGCACACACTGCGTAGCTATTTGCGCAAAACTGAGCTTGACCCGCAGCGCCTGGGCGAGTTGGATGAGCGCATGCGCCTGTGGTTGTCACTGGCCAGGCGTTACAAGCGCCATCCTGAAGAACTGCCAGACCTGCTCACCCAATGGCACCAAGACTTGTCAGCGCTGGAATCAGCCGCCGATGTTTCGCGCATCGAGCAAACATTGGCAGCTGCTTGGCGGATCTACCAAACAGAATCGCACCAACTGACTCAGTTGCGCAAGGCAACCGCACCCAAGTTAAGCCACACAATTACCCAAGCCATGCAAAGCCTGGGCATGCAAGGAGGGGTGTTTGAGGTAAGTCTGCAGCCAACAGAGCAACCCATGCAACACGGCATGGAAGAGGTGAGTTTTTTGGTGGCGGGTCACACCGGTAGCACACCACGCCCGATTCAAAAAGTAGCCTCGGGCGGTGAGCTGTCTCGCCTGGCCTTGGCGATTGCGGTCACCACCAGCCAACTCGGCGATGCTCAAACCTTGATTTTTGACGAAGTGGACTCCGGCGTAGGCGGCGCAGTGGCGGAGACGGTGGGGCGACTCATGCAGCAGCTTGGGGCAGATCGACAAGTCTTTGCTGTCACTCACTTGCCGCAAGTGGCGGCTTGTGCTGACCACCATTTGGTGGTGCAAAAACAGACACAAAACACACAAACCATGAGCCAAGTCAAAAATGTGTCGGACGAAGTCCGTGTGGCAGAGTTGGCTCGAATGCTAGGCGGTGAGCGCTTGATGAGCAGCACCTTGGCACATGCGCGTGACCTGCTTCAAACCCAAAGTGAAAAGCCATGAGCGCCAACACCCACCCCCTGCATTTGGTCTTGCTCACGGGCATGTCTGGCTCGGGAAAATCTGTCGCCCTGCACTCGCTAGAAGACATGGGGTTTTATTGTGTAGACAACCTGCCACCAGAGCTGATGATCTCTTTGGTCAACCTAGAGCGCACCGGCCTGTCTAGCCAACTGGCCATTGCCATGGATGTGCGCAGCGCCAGTTCACTGCCACAAGTGCCTGAACAACTGGCACTTTTGCAAAGCCAAGGCGTACAGATTGACTCTGTTTTTTTGGATGCCAGCACCGACACATTGATTCGACGTTACTCAGAAACACGGCGGCGGCACCCGTTGTCTGACTATCAAACCAAAAATATCGAAACTGACCAACGCCATGCCTTGACTGAAGCCATTGAACTTGAGCGTGCGTTGCTACAAGATTTGCGTGCGCATGCCCATGTGATTGACACCAGTTTGATCAGACCCACCCAGCTTCAAAGTTACCTGAAAAACCTGATTGCCAGCCCCAACGAACAGCTGACACTGGTGTTTGAGTCATTTGCTTTCAAACGCGGCATCCCCAATGACGCAGACTTTGTCTTTGATGTGCGCATGCTACCCAACCCACACTATGAGCCCGCTTTGAAACATCTCACAGGCAAAGATGCGTCAGTGATAGCATTTTTGCAACAAGAGTCAGAAGTGACGCGCATGCAAAACCATCTTCAGGGTTTTCTGGAGAACTGGCTGGATGCGCTGGCACACAATCACCGCAGTTATGTCACCGTGGCCATTGGCTGCACAGGCGGTCAACATCGCTCGGTCTATTTGGTCGAGCAACTCGCGGCATTTTTTTCAAAAACCTGGCACACCCTCATTCGCCACCGTGAAATGGATGCACGCCCCTAGCTCTTTTGAAGCCATTTATGCACCGGTGCAGGCAAGCCCAAGCCTGGCCACTGTGAAGGGCTGAACCAAGCGCCAGGCGCAGCTGGCTGGCACCCGTTGGGCAACACCACTTTGCACAGGTGCAAATACATGTCTTTGTGTGTCAGCACGTGTTTGAGTGCGGGCAAACAGCTGATGTGCGCCTGATAGGGCTGCGGCACGGCCTGGCGTAAATCATGCTCAGTTTCAAACAAGGCAAAACAGTACAAACCAGCCCACACACCAGGCGTGGGGCGTTGCTGCAGCCACACGGCGCCAGCGGCATCGCTCGCCCAAAGCAACCAGATGGACTCATCGCTGCGCTTGATCCGTCGCGTTTTGACGGGGAAGTCTTGTGGGCTGGATGTTTCAGCGGCCACACACCGGGCTTGAAGCGGGCAACGCTGGCAAGCTGGATTTTTGGCTGTGCACAGCGTGGCTCCCAAATCCATCATGCCTTGGGTGTACCGTGGCATGGCCTGTGTCACATCATTCACAGGCAACAATGCTTGCGCCTGTTGCCACAACAGACGCTCATTGACTGCCACCGACAAATCATGTGCAAAACCCAGATAGCGTGTCAGTACACGCTTGGCGTTGCCATCCAAAATGGCCACTCTTTCACCAAAGCACAGGGAAGCAATGGCAGCCGCGGTAGACGGTCCGATGCCTGACAAACCTTGCAGTTGCTGCGCCGATGTCGGGAAACTGCCCGCGTGTTCCTGCACCACCTGCTGTGCGCAGCGGTGCAAGTTCCGCGCTCGGCTGTAGTACCCCAAACCCGTCCACAACCCCAGCACTTCGTCCAACGTCGCTTGCGCCAACGCAGTCACAGTAGGAAATCGACGCAGGAAACGATCAAAGTATGTCAATACGGTGGCCACCTGCGTTTGCTGCAACATCACCTCAGAGAGCCAAACCCGATAGGGATCGCGGGTGTTTTGCCACGGCAAATCATGCCGACCGTGCAACAGTTGCCAACTCACCACCGACCGCGCCAAAAAATCATCGATGCGCGGCAACACCGCTTGTTGGCGGTTCAAGCCAATGCTTCCACCGCAATACCAAAGCGTGCGGGGGCAGTCATATTCAACAAATAGTCAGTGAGTTCTGCCAATTTGGCTTCTACACCATCTAATTCGGCGTTACGCAAATGGACATCTGCAATGCGCTCATCCAACCCACTGGATGCCTGCGCGATCCGATCGATCGCCTCCAAGCGTCTGGCAAAGTTTTTGCGCCGCTCGCGCAATTGGGCGTCCAACTGCGATGCGGCTGATTTACTCCAAGCCTCAATGTCGGCCAGCGCTGTTTCATGAACTGAGCGCACCCGGTTTGACAAAGCGCGTACCAGACGGTCAGCAAACGCCGGCTGTGCGAGCCTGAAAGCATTGCCCAAACTCAAATACTGCACGTGGCTGCGCTCGATCAACTCAAGCTCTTGCAAGTAACTGTCCACACCCAACTCCTCAGGCACTTGCAAAGAAAAGCCAAAGTCTGTGTTCAACTGAACAAAAGTGGCTAGCAACATTTTGTGAATCTCAACCCCTTTGGCGTGCACCAGTTGTACATTCGCACGGAGCTTGCCAAAGGCATCGTCATAGGCCTTTTTGACACCCAGCTTGAAGCCCTTTTGTTGCAAGACCTCGGTCAAGTCAGCCATCTCACGACGCAAATTGGTAGGCCCCAACAAGCTAAAAATATCTCGCAGCAGCTTCATGTGCACCGAGCGCACCGCATGAATCTTGACGCCACCCGCATCAAAATCCGCCTGCTCTTGAGCGATGCGTGAACGCATGTTTTTGATCACCGGGATATTTTTTCCCTGCAAACCTTTAAGCTCCAGCAGCTGCTCAGTCACATCACGGCGGCGAATGTGCACCACCCGAGCGGTTTCGCTGCGCAAATCAGCAATGCCACGTGCCACAGCCGAGGCCAAAATCTTTTGCCGGCGCCCCATGATGCCTTGGCTCAAGGCGTCTTCAAGCTGCGCCAAACAGCTGCGAGCGAGCAATGCAGGGTCGTTTTGTACTTTGGCCAGCAACCCTTTCTGCGCCGACACGGCCACCACTTGATTCAATGGCACAGCCAAAATTTCCGCGGCTGTCAACTTTTGACTCTGGATTTGCACCTGCACTTGCTGGGGGCTGTCCAGCGCATCCCACAATGTGTCAATTTTGTTAAGCACCACCACTCGGGTCGAGGTGTCTCGCGCATCTTTGACCAAGTGCTCGCGCCAAATGGATAAATCTGACTGAGTCACCCCAGTATCTGCTGCCAAAATAAACACAATGGCCTGGGCTTGCGGGATCAAGCTCACCGTCAGCTCTGGCTCTGCGCCAATGGCATTCAGTCCAGGCGTGTCCAAAATCACCAAGCCCTGCTTGAGCAAAGGATGGGCAATATTGATGAGTGCGTGCCGCCATTTAGGCACTTCAACCAAGCCTTTGGCATCCAACAAGGCTTGGGGCAGCATGCTGTTTTCCTGCCAAAAGCCCAGTGCCTTGGCCTCTTCTTGAGTGACCCGGCGGGTTTCAGCCACTTTGGCAAACGACTGCGCCAACTGTTTAGGGTCTGCCACATCCAGGTCAATGCGCTCCCATTTTTCAGGCGCCATGCGCCATTCCATCAAGCTTTGCGGCTGCAAACGGGTTTCAATAGGCAGCAAACGCAAACACGGTGGCACGTCAACGTCATACCCCATCTCGGTCGGGCACATGGTGGTGCGCCCAGCACTGGCGGGCATGATGCGCCGACCATAGTCAGCAAAAAAGATGGCATTGATCAACTCAGACTTGCCACGTGAAAACTCGGCTACAAAAGCCACCATCACTTTGTCTGCCCGCACCTGTGACTCCAGCCGCGTCATGCGGTCTTCCACAGAAGCATCCAGCAGGTCTTGCTCTCTGAGCCACTGCGCGAGCAGCTTCAAGCGCAAGGCAAACTCGCGTCGCCAGACACTGTGCTGATCAAATTTTTCGTTAAAAGAAGTGCCCAAAGTACCTCCAAACCTGCGGTTTTCATTCAATAAAGGCAATATAGCACTGCCACCCCATGCCCGGACTTGGGTGGCGTTCAGTGCTTCTGGCACGTGGGGCAATAAAAGGTTGAACGCTGCCCCTGGCGAAGCATTTTGACCACTGCACCACATTGCTTGCAGGGCAACCCTGCACGGCCATACACCATGGCTTCAAGCTGGAAATAACCGGTTTGGCCTTGGGCGCTGGAAAAATCCCGCAGCGTGCTGCCGCCTTTTGCCACGGCTCTGGCCAACACATCCCGAATGGCAGCATGCAAACGTGCCATTTTGGGTTTGCTCAAAGTTGCAGCAGATTGGGTGGGGCGAATGCCCGCCATAAAAAGCGCCTCAGAGGCGTAAATATTACCCACCCCCACCACCAAGTCACCCGCCAGCAGCACCTGTTTGATAGCAGCTTTGCGTTGGTGCAACCCGGTGGCAAACCGGCTCAACTCAAACGCGTCTGACAACGGCTCCATGCCCAACCGTCCCAACAACTTGGTGGCTTGTGGATCAGTCAAACTTGACACATACACCACAGCTCCAAAGCGGCGCGGATCCGTCAAGCGCAAGCAGCCGTGGGTGGTGTGCATTTCAAAATGGTCATGCACACCCAAGGCGGGCAATTGCGGGGCAAAACGCAAACTGCCCGACATGCCCAAATGCACCAGCAAATACCCTTGACTGAGTTCAATCAATAAATACTTACCCCGCCGCTGCACCCCCAAAATGCGCTGTCCGTTCAGCAGTGCCACATCACAACCCAGTGGCCAGCGCAACGGCTTGCCCAAAAACACAGCTGTGACAGTGGCGCCAGCAATGGCGCTGGCAAAACTCAGGCGTGTGACTTCAACTTCAGGTAATTCAGGCATACATCAAATACTTTGGGAGCTTGGATTATTATGACTGGATGCGCTTCAAACACCTTTCTCTCCTGCCTTTGCTGCTGGCTTTGCTGCCGCAGGCTCCCGCTCAAACAGCCGCACAGCCGGCTCCTCAAAAAACCGAGCCAGTTGCTCAAAGTTCAGCTCTCAGCAGTGCCTTGTTTTACCAACTGTTGCTGGGCGAGCTCAATGCACGTAACGAAGAGCCAGCCAGCGCATTTTCACTGATGCTGGATGCAGCGCATCAAACCAAAGACCCGGCACTTTTCAACCGAGCGGTTCAAATTGCGTTGCAAGCCCGCTCTGGGCCTTCGGCACTCATGGCGGCGCAAGCCTGGGCCAAAGCTGAACCCCAGTCCAGAGAAGCCAACCGTTTTGTTTTGCAAGTGTTGCTCGGTCTCAATCGCACGGCTGAGGCACTTGAGCCGCTCAAGCGTGACATCGCCTTGACTCCCAAAACGACACAACAAGAAGCCATCTGGCATGTGGCCAGCCTGTTTGAACGTGTCAGCGATCGGCCGCTGGCAGCCCAAACAGTGCAAAAAGCCTTGGCCAGCTACCTCGGCAATATGGAGCTCGGGCCAACGGCTTGGGCCACCATTGGCCGGATGTGGCACAGCGCTGATCAGGCCAGCACAGCCCTCAAAGCAGCTGCCAGCGGCTTGCGTATGAATGCCAAGGCTGAACACCCTGCCTTATTGGCGCTGACCCTGATGAGCGCCAACACACCATCAGCCGAAGAACTGGTGCAAAAACATTTGCCACACGCCAGGCCAGAATTTCGAATTTCCTACGTCAAAGTACTGATCTCGGCCCAGCGTGATGCCGATGCCAGCGCGCAACTTGCACTGCTGCAAAAAAATCATCCCGACTATGCGGACAGTTGGCTCATCAGCGGTGCGCTCAAGCTTCAGATGAACCAACCGCAGCAAGCCCAAGGGCAGTTTCAGCACTACCTGGACTTGACGGAACCCAGTGCATCGCCATCGGCCGTTGAGGTGAATGCCAGAGGCCGCACTCAAGCCTTTTTTGCATTAGCCCAAATCGCCCAGCAAAGCAAAGACTACAAACAAGCCGATGATTGGTTGCTGCGCATCGCCACGCCAGAGGACACCACCCGCGCGGAAATTCGGCGCGCCCAGCTGGTGGCCGAACAAGGCCAGCTGGATGCTGCCCTGGGCATGTTGCAAAACTTGCCCACACGCTCTGCAGAAGAGCAGCAACTCAAGCAGGCTGCACAAGTTCAGTTGCTCAAAGATGGCAAGCAATTTGAGCGGGCGCGTGCCCTGCTTCAAACCCAGCTGAACCACAATCCAACCGACCCTGACTTGATCTACGAATTGGCCATGGTGCAAGAGAAACTGGGGCAACTCGATGACATGGAACGCCTGCTGCGCCAATTGATTGAGGCCAGGCCCAACGACCCGCATGCCTACAACGCGCTGGGCTACTCGCTGGCAGACCGTGGCCTGCGCCTGCCCGAAGCCATCGCCCTGATCACCCGAGCGCTTGAGTTGACACCCAATGACCCGTTCATCCTAGACAGCTTGGCCTGGGCCGAGTTTCGCAGCGGCAACGCCGATAAAGCGCTGCAACAGTTGCAGACCGCCTTCAAAGCCAAGCCAGACGCTGAAATTGCCGCCCATTTGGGTGAAGTGCTTTGGCACCTGAACCGCCAGGCCGAGGCACGCGACATCTGGCGCGAGGGCATCAAACTCAACCCTGCCAATGAGACCCTGCTGCAAACCGTACAAAGACTGAAAGCGGTGCTGTGAAGCGTCAGATCAGCTCTTGGTGCTGGATTTTCATTGCTTTAATTTTCATAGCTGGTTGTGCAAGCACCACTAGGCCTACAAGCCGAAATGATCAAAATATTTCAAGTTGGCAAGGGCGCTTGTCCATGCACGTTCAGCCTGACCCGGCAGACCCACAGTCACAGCCACAGTCTTTTTCAGCCGCATTTGATCTGCAAGGCGACGCCCAACAAGGCAGCTTGAATTTTTACACCCCGCTGGGCAGCACAGCCGCGGTCATTCGCTGGACGCCTGAATCTGCCCAACTCACCGCTCGTGGTGAGACGCACCAGTTCAACGGCCTGGCTCCCTTGACCATACACATGCTAGGCACCGAGGTACCGGTCACAGCCTTTTTTTCCTGGCTCAAAGGGCAGTCACTCACTGCAGCTGGCTGGGATGTCGACTTGACGCAATTCAACCAAGGCAAAATCACAGCTCAAAGATTGACCCCTGCGCCCGAAGCGCAATTGCGTGTGATTTTGGACAACTAACTTCACCCCGACCCAGCGCTTGCTCCTCATCGACATGAAATCGCTCTACGACGTGGCTGCCCCCGCCAAACTCAACCTGTTTTTGCACATTGTGGGGCGTAGACCCGATGGCTACCACTTGCTTGAATCGGCTTTCATGTTGATTGACTGGTGTGACACCTTGCACTTTGAAATCAGAGGAGACGGAAAAATCAGCCGAGAAGACTTAGGCACCGCGCTCCCGCAAGATGACTTGGTGGTGCGTGCAGCGCGCGCCTTGCAGGCGCTCAGTGCCACGCCGCTCGGCGTGCACATTGCCATAGAAAAACGCATCCCATCCCAGGCTGGCCTCGGCGGCGGCTCGTCTGATGCGGCCAGCACCCTGCTGGCACTGAACCGTTTGTGGCATCTCAATCTCGGTCTGGTTGATTTACTCCCGTTGGGGTTGCAGCTCGGAGCCGATGTGCCTTTCTTCTTGAAAGGTCAAAACGCCTGGGTCAGCGGTATTGGTGAGCACATCACCCCCATTGAGCTCCCCAGCGCCCAGTTTCTGGTGCTCAAGCCACACGTTGGCTTGAGCACCGCACAAATTTTTTCGCACCCCAATTTAAAAAGGGACACACAGCCCGCTATAATCTCAGGCTTCGCTGCAGACGCATATGACTTCGGTAACAACGACTTGCAAGCAGTTGCTGAAGGTCTTTGTCCTGAAATCAGTCAAGGTTTGTCTTGGCTACAAAATCACGGACTCCAAGGCCGGATGACTGGTTCAGGAAGTGCCGTGTTTGCGAAGACCTTACTTGACCATAGCCAGCTACAACTGCCTGGGTTTAAGGTCAGGCAGTGTCAGAATTTGGTTAGCCATCCGTTGATTGGGTGGGCTAATTGAGCAAGTTTTCGGTGAACCATGTCTCATGGTTCACCCGCGTAGGGGAGTCGCCAAGTTGGTTAAGGCACTGGATTTTGATTCCAGCATGCGAAGGTTCGAATCCTTCTTCCCCTGCCAAATTTTCAATCAGGCTCATTCACTGAGCCAAAACGCACACTGCAACTAACAAGTTGGGATATTCATGCAAGCCGATCAACCCCCTGAGTTCATGGTTTTTACGGGCAATGCCAATCCCGCGCTGGCCTCTGACATTGCCCGGTGCCTCAAAACAGAGCTGGGTGCTGCCGAAGTAGGCCGTTTCTCAGACGGCGAAGTCACCGTTGAAATCAAACAAAACGTCCGCGCCCGCGACGTGTTTGTGGTGCAAAGCACCTGCGCGCCCACCAACGAAAACCTGATGGAACTGCTGATCATGGTCGATGCGCTCAAACGTGCATCAGCCGAGCGCATCAGTGCCGTGATTCCTTACTTCGGTTACGCCCGCCAAGACCGTCGTCCACGCTCAAGCCGCGTGCCGATTTCAGCCAAAGTGGTTGCCAACATGTTGCAAGCGGTGGGCGTGGCACGCGTGCTGACCATGGATTTACATGCCGACCAAATCCAAGGCTTCTTTGATATCCCGGTTGACAACATCTACGCATCGCCGGTGTTGTTGGGTGATCTGAGGCAAAGAAACTACGACGATCTGATTGTGGTATCGCCCGACGTGGGTGGCGTGGTTCGCGCCCGCGCCTTGGCCAAACAGCTCGGTTGCGACCTGGCCATCATCGACAAACGTCGCCCCAAAGCCAATGTCAGCGAAGTCATGCACGTGATTGGTGAAATTGAAGGCCGCAACTGCGTGGTCATGGACGACATGATCGACACCGCTGGCACGTTGGTCAAAGCCGCAGAGGTTTTGAAAAAACGTGGGGCCAAAAAAGTCTACGCCTATTGCACCCACCCCATTTTTTCGGGCCCTGCCATTGATCGCATCAGCCAAGGTGACGCGCTCGATGAAGTGGTGGTCACCAACACCATCCCCTTGAGCGCTGCCGCTGCCGCGTGTCCCAAAATCAGGCAACTCAATGTAGCTCCCTTGATTGCTGAGACCATTGGCCGCATAGCCAAAGGCAAGTCGGTGATGAGTTTGTTTTCTGACCAGGAAAATCTTTTCTGATCAGAATCCATCGCTGTCGACCGTCCCGCTCGGGGGTGGTTGGCTTTTTTAATCGGAGTCACACTGGTCGCGGTGGACTCTTTCTGGAGTATCAAACATGAAATTAACCGCCTTTGAGCGAGCCAAGCAGGGTACGGGTGCGAGCCGCCGTCTGCGCATCACCGGTCGCACACCGGGTATTGTTTATGGTGGCGCTACTGCCCCACAACTGATCGAAGTTGATCACAACGCCTTGTGGCACGCTCTGAAAAAAGAAGCGTTTCACTCCAGCGTGTTGACCATGGACATTGGTGGCACTGAGAGCCCCGTGTTGTTGCGCGACGTGCAAATGCACCCGTTCAAGCAACTCGTGTTGCACATCGACTTCCAACGCGTCGATGCCACCACACGCCTGCACATGAAAGTGCCATTGCACTTCTTCGGCGACGAAAATTCACAAGCTGTCAAAACCGAAGGTTGCATTGCCAACCACGTGATCAGCGAGCTTGATGTGCTCTGCCTGCCCAGCGATCTGCCTGAATTCATCAAGGTTGACCTCAGTGGCCTGCGCAAGGGTGCCTCATTGCACTTGGCACAAATTGAAATGCCCAAGGGTGTCAGCGTGGTCATTCACGGTGGCGACAAAAACCCAGTGGTGGTGTCGGTGGTGGCTGTAGCCGGTGCCGAACCCGCACCCGCTGAAGCGCCTGCAGCAGACGCCGCAGCCAAACCAGCCGCCAAGCCCGCAGCTAAAGCCAAAAAATAAGCTTTTCATCAGTTCAAAAACGGCTCAATCTTGAGCCGTTTTTTTTCGTCTACCATTTTTGTATCATCCATCCATGATTCGACTTTTTGTTGGCTTGGGCAACCCTGGCTCTGACTATGAACACACCCGCCACAACGCGGGTTTTTGGTGGATGGACGCACTGGCCAAAGAGCTCAAACTCAGTTGGGTCATGGACAAAAACTTCCACGGCCTGGTGGCACGCACCAGCATGCATGGCCAAAGTGTCTGGTTGCTTAAACCTCAAACCTTCATGAACCTTAGTGGCAAATCGGTTGCATCGCTGGCTCATTTTTTCAAAATTCCAGCACAGGAAATTTTGGTGGCACATGATGAGCTGGACATTGCGCCCGGCGAGGCCAAAGTCAAATTGGGTGGCAGCCACGCTGGCCACAACGGCCTGCGCGACATTCATGCCCAACTCGGCACTGACCAATATTGGCGACTGCGCTTGGGCATTGGCCACCCAGGCATCAAGGCTGAAGTGATTCACTGGGTACTCAAAAAACCCTCAGCAGATCACCGCATCGCCATAGAGCAGACCATTGACCGTGCGCTCAAAGCCGTGCCCGCTTTGATGGCTGACGACATGGCTGAAGCCACACGCCTGATCCACACCAGCAAACCACCCCGTCCCAAGCCTGCACGCCCTGCAGCGCCACCCCCGACGGTCATGCCAACCCAGGCCACGCCGCAGCCAGACGCTCAACCATGAAGCTCACCCGTGCTTTTTTAACTTCATTATTCATAGCTATCAGTGCTTATTCCGTAAGCGCCACAGCCGAAAATGTTTATAAATGCGGCAACAGCTACAGCAGCACGCCGTGCGCCAACGGACAAACCTTGGATGTGAGTGACGAGCGCACCACGGCGCAACAAGCGCAAACCCGCCGTGCCGCATCACAAGATGCCGTGCAAGCCAGGCAACTTGAAAAAATGCGCCTTGCCAACGAAAAAATCGCGGCCAAACAGGTCAATAGCCCGGCGAAAACACCTGTGGCAGCGCAACTGCCCACACCGCAACCACAGATGACCGTGATCACACCGAAGCGGCTGAAAAAACCTGGCAAAAAACCGGAGGCCTTCATTGCTGAAATACCCGGTAGCGAGAAGAAAAAGGTCAGCAAAAAGACAAGAAAAACGGCCGTGACCACAACATTTTGAGCTTGATCGCGGGGTGGCTGCACAAGCTCACAAGAACCGGCAGTCACGCCACAGAGGCCTGGAGCTGTCGGTATTTTTCCCACAAGGTGTCTTGACTTTCCACCCACTGCGGGTTCACGGGAATGCAGTTCACCGGGCACACCTGCACACACTGTGGTTCATCAAAATGGCCAACGCATTCAGTGCATTTTTGGGGGTTGATTTCATAAATTTCAGGCCCCATGAAAATGGCCTCGTTGGGGCATTCTGGTTCACACACATCGCAGTTGATGCAGGCGTCGGTAATCAGCAAAGCCATGTGAATCGTTCCCAACAAGTAAACAGGCGACTATTTTAAAAAGGAGCCTTAACCCGCGACCTCAGCATTGTCTTCGTCACCGCCCTTGACGATCATCACCGGCACGCCCGCGGCGTGCAGCACTTCATTGGAGACCGAGCCCAGCAAGGCGCTGCGCAGTGCACTGGTGCCACTGGCACCCATCACCACCACATCGCAGCCATGATTTTCAAGGCAGTCGACCAGCATGTGCGCCGGGTCACCAGAGACCACCTCAGTCTCATACGGCAAGCCAGCGGCATCCAGCAATTGCTGGGCAGCTTGCAAAATGTGAGCGCCCGCAGCAGCACTGGCTTGCTCGATCATCTGCGGGTCATGCGCCACCACCAGCTCGTACAACGAGGCAGGTTCTTGCACATTCACCAACACCAGCTGGGTCGTGAGCCCATCGCCCGCCAAGCGAATGGCAAAACGAACAGCGTCCAGCGCCACGGCTGAACCATCAAAAGGCAAAAGAATCTTCATGTTTTCTCCAAAAATTGTTTCAGGACGGCGAACGCACCTTGTGCAGCAAGCGCGCATTCACAGCAGGTGACACAAATTTGTCTACCTCGCCACCCAGCGTGGCAATCTCACGCACAAAGGTGCTGGAAATAAATTGGTACTTGTCGCCCGGGGTAAGAAAGACAGTTTCGACATCAGGCATCAAGCTGCGGTTCATGCCTGCGAGCTGAAATTCATAGTCAAAGTCAGTCACCGCGCGCAAGCCGCGCACCATGGCACGCGCGCCGCGTGCCACCACAAAGTCACGCATCAGCCCGGTAAAGCTTTCCACCTGAACCCCTGGATAGGGTTTGACGGCCTCCTGCGTCATCTCTATGCGCTCAGGCAACGTGAACAGGGTTTTTTTGTGGTGTCCGGCAGCCACCGCCACAATCACATGCCCAAACAGCTGTGCAGCGCGACGAATCACGTCTTCATGCCCGAGCGTGATGGGGTCAAACGTGCCCGGGTAAACGGCAATCAGGTCATGCGTCATGGTGAAAAAACAGCTGAAGTCATCAAGCGGTCATTATCAGCCCGCCACTGCAGGGGCTGGTTCGGCGCGCTGGAGCAAATGGGCATGCACCATACCCGCTTTCAAGTGACGGTGCAGTTGCAGCCCCAGGGCTTGCGCTTGGGGCGCCGTCCAGGCCACCGGAGCCTCCAGGTAAATCCAGCCGCGTGGCGACACCGCTTGGGCAGCCGCTTGCACCGCCGGGGCAAACAAATCGGATTCAAATGGCGGGTCTAAAAAAATCAAATCCAGGCTGGCCGCCAGCGCCTGGCGCAGCACCGCCACGCCGTTCCCCCGAGTGATCTGCACCTCATGGGCATGCAGCTGGGTTTGCACCTGTTTGAGCTGTGCCACCAAAGCGGCATCGTGCTCCACCAGTTGCACTTGCTTGGCGCCGCGTGAGGCCGCTTCAAACCCCAGCACCCCTGTGCCAGCAAACACATCCAGGCAGCGCCAGCCGGTCAAATCTTGACCCAGCCAGTTGAACAAGGTTTCACGTACCCGGTCGGGCGTGGGGCGCAAGCCGGGCTTGTCAGCCACTTGCAATTTGGTGCGCTTCCATTGCCCGCCAATGATGCGGATTTCGTGGCTTTGCACCCGCTTGATGCGAGGCACGCGGGGCTTGACGGGTGTGCGTTCTTTGTTCATGCGCCTGATCTTAAAACATGCGCTGTTGCAGCTTGCTCAAGTTGTCGTTCAGGGAGAGTTAAGGGTAGAACCCGGCAGGGCGACTGGGGCTCTAAAATTTATAAGAAAACAGCCTGTAGCCCATATCCAATAAGCATAAGCAGCTATGAATTTTGGTAATTTGACAACGCACCATCCACACAGATAAGGCGTGGTGGTTGGGTCAGGTGACCGGGCTTTGGGGGCAAAGGCGCGCGCAAGCAGTGCTGGCACACTGAGCCGTCAGCCCCGCGCGTGTTTTGCCCCCAAAACCGCACGAACCTGACCCAGCCGCCGCGCCGTGCCAGAGCCACCAAAGCAACGTTGAGTCAGACTCACCCAAGCTGAGCCAGTCAAAGAGACGAATGAATCTCGCTGATTCACTGCGTTACTGCAGTTGATACAGATATTGCAGGTGCAGGTGTAGCCGCAGCAGCACCCAGCACCACGGTGGCCATGCGTTGCGGCTGCAATTTGCGCGCAAAAGCGGCACGAATTTGCTCTGTGGTCAGTTGCTCAACATGCTGTGTCCAAGTGTCCAAATAATTCAACGGCAACTTGTTCCAGGCGATGTTGGCCACGTTGTCAAGCAGCTTGCGGTTGCTGTCCAGTCGCAAGGCAAAACCACCGATCAAATTGGCTTTGGCGGCCTGGAGTTCGGCCTCAGTGGGGCCTTCGCTGACAAAACGCGCCAGCACCTCACGCGCCACTTGCAAGGCCTGCTCGGCCTGGTCGGGCCGGGTTTGCAAACCAATGGTGAAGGCGCCCGCGTGCATGGCCGGGGCAAAGTAGCTGTACACGCTGTAGCTCAAGCCCCGTTTTTCACGCACTTCTTCGGTCAGGCGCGAGACAAAACCACCGCCACCCAGAATGTAGTTGCCCACCGTCAAGGCCAAAAAATCGGGGTCGTTGCGTTTGAAGCCAGGTTGCCCCATCAGCACATGCGCCTGGGCCGAATCAAACGCCAAGCGCGACTCAATGGCTTGCGTCAGCGCCGCAATGTCTGCCACAGCGGGCAGCGCCGGACAACTGTGGGCTCCGGTTGAAGCGGGCTTGGGCGCAGGTGCCAGGCGCGACAGCAGCGTGCTGACCAGTGCGTCAGCCTGGTCACGGGTCACCGCCCCCACCACCGTCACGGTGGCGCGGCACGCCAGCACGCTGCGTTGATGCAAATCCGCCATGGCGCGCACGTCAATGGCGGCCAGGGTCTCAGGCGTGACTTCAAACCCATAAGGGTGTGTCCCATAAACGGCTTGGTTGAAGGCTCGGCCGGCCACCGTGGCGGGGCGGGTGTTGGCCTCGCGGATGGAGGCTTGCATGGCCTCGCGTTCACGCTGCCAGACCGCTGCCGGAAAGGCCGGTTGCGCCAGCTGCCGTGAAGCCAGTGCCGCGGCCTGCGCCAGCAACTCAGGGTAAGCCAAGGAGCGCAGGGCAAAGCTCATGCGGTCGGTGCTGGCATGGCCGCCAAAATGGGCACCCAGGTCTGCCCACGCTTCGCCCAAGGCGTTTTCATCCATGGCAGGCTCGGCGCTGGCCGTGCCAGCTTGCAGCCCTTTGGACATCATGGCCGACGTGACCGTGGCTAAGCCGGCCTGAGACGCGGGGTCGCGGCGGCTGCCGGCGTCAAAGTCCAGCTGCACATCCACCATCGGAATGGCGTGGTTTTGCACCAGAAAAACCTGGGCACCCTGGGGCTGCGTCCAGTGCTCAATGGGAATGGCAGCCCATGCAGAATTTATAAGAAATAAGGCTGTGGCGCTTGATATGAAAGCGTGAGCAGCTATTTTTTTAAGAGTCATCAGAAAGCCTCAAAGAACGGGATGCAGTCGGATCAAACAAGGGTCAGTGGCGCGCACCTGCCAGTGGCAGACGCGGTTTACGGGTTTTGTCTACGGGCTGGGGCAGCAAATGCGCCACGGTCAAGGCGTCGTCGCCAAAATAGCGTTGCGCCACCGCCTGCACTTGCTCGGCGGTCACGCCACGCAGTTGCGCAATCAGCTGCTCACCGGCATTCACATCCAAGCCCTGCGCCCACTGGGTGCCCAGCTCACGCGCTTGGTTAAAGACCGAATCGAGCTTGTAGACCTCTGACGACACCCATTGGGTTTTGACCCGCGCCAACTCCGCCGCGGTCACGCCCTCGCGGGCAATGCGTGCCACTTGCGCTTTCAAAGCCTCCTCCACCTGGGTGGCGGTCTTGCCCGGTGCGGGCACCCCCATCAGCATGAACAACTGCGGACCACGTCCCCACAGACCGTTGTAAGCGCCTGCACTGTCGGCCACCCGGTCGGTGCCCTGCGTCAGGGCGCGCTCCAGGCGCGAGCCGCTGTAGCCATCCAGCACCGCGGCCAGCACCGTCAAGGCCAGGGCGTCGGCATCGGTGGGCACCCCTGGGCGCAGTTGCAAGCCTGGCACTTTGTAGGCCAGGGTGGCATTGGCTTGCTCGGCGGGGGCTTTGAATGCCAGGCGTTTCAGGCCAACTTGCGCCGGCTCCTCGCGCGGCTTGCGCTCAGGCACAGCGCGGGCGGGCAAGCCGCCGTAGTATTTCTCCGCCCAGGCCTTGACCTGGCTCACCTCCACGTCACCGGCCACCACCACAGCGGCATTGGCGGGCACGTACCAGCGCTGGTAGAAGTCGCGCACATCTTGCGGCTTCAAGGCTTGCAGATCGCTCATCCAGCCCACAATGGGGCGGCGGTAGGGCGAGGCCACAAAAGCGGTGGCGTTGAGTGCTTCACCCATCAGCGCCAGCGGGTTGTCTTCGGTGCGCATGCGGCGCTCTTCCTTGACCACTTCCAGCTCTTTTTTGAATTCATCGTCTGGCCACTGGTTATGGGCAAAGCGGTCGGCCTCCAACTGCATCACTTGCTCCAGCTTGGCAGCGGGTATTTGCTGGTAATAGCCGGTGTAGTCGCGGCTGGTGAAGGCGTTTTCGCGACCACCTAGAGCGGCCACCCGGCGCGAAAACTCGCCCGCAGGCACGCTGGGTGTGCCTTTGAACATCATGTGCTCCAGCACATGCGCCACGCCCGAGGTGCCGTCAACTTCGTCCATGGCGCCCACCCGCAGCCACAGCATGTGCACCGCGGTGGGGGCGCGCCGGTCAGGCTTGACGATCAACGTCATGCCATTGGCCAAGGTAAATTGTTCCGCCGTTGTCCGCACCTGGGTTGGAGCCACCGGCAATGGCGCAACCGGCGCCGTGGTTGCGGGTGTTGCCCCTGCGGCGCAACCCAAGCCCAGACCCAGCACCAGGCAGGCAGCGTGGCGAAAAGATAATGTGGTGTTGTGTTTCATAGAATGCACTGATACCACTTGACCACAAAATGTTCAGTTTTTTCAAAAAAAAACCGCCGCCACCGGCACCTCTTCTCGCACCTGAGTCCGCGCCCGCGCCCAGCATTGCCCCCGTGCCCGTGCCCGCGCCAGTGGTCAACACGCCCGTTGCCCCTGCTGCCAGCACTGCACCAGACACAGCGCTGGCGCCACACGCCAGCCCGTCGCCCCTGCCCGCAGCCCAACCCGCCCCTGTGGCACCCGCAGCCACGCGCAAGTCATGGATGGACAAGCTCAAAGCCGGTTTGCGCAAAACCGGTGCCGGCATTGCCGCAGTGTTCACTGGCACCCAAATTGACGAGGCCTTGTACGAAGACCTGGAAACCGCACTGCTGCTGGCCGACACCGGGGTCAAGGCCACCGAGCACTTGCTGCAAGACCTCAAGCGCCGCGTCAAGGAAACCAAAACCACCGACCCCGCAGCAGTCAAGGGCTTGCTGGTGGAGTCTTTGGCCAGCCTGCTGTTGCCACTGCAAAAACCGCTGCAAATCGGCCGCTTCAAACCGACCGTGATCATGGTCACCGGGGTCAATGGGGCGGGCAAAACCACCTCCATTGGCAAGCTCACGCGCCATTTGGCGGGCTCGGGCGCCAGCGTGCTGCTGGCTGCAGCCGACACCTTCAGAGCCGCGGCACGCGAACAACTGGGTGTGTGGGCCGACCGCACCGCGGTCGACATCATCAGCCAAGACGGTGGCGACCCTGCTGCCGTGGCCTTTGATGCCGTGACCGCCGGCAAGGCTCGCGGGCGCGATGTGGTGCTGGTCGACACCGCTGGCCGCTTGCCAACCCAGTTGCACCTGATGGAAGAGCTGAAAAAAATCAAGCGCGTGGTGCAAAAAACCGGCGCATGCAGCGACACCGACCCCGCCCACATCGACACCGCAGCCAGCAGCCTGCCCCCGCACGAGGTGCTGCTGGTGATAGACGGCAACACCGGCCAAAACGCCCTCACCCAAGTCAAAGCCTTTGACGATGCGCTCGGCCTCACCGGGCTGATCGTCACCAAACTTGACGGCACAGCCAAGGGCGGCGTGCTGGCGGCCATTGCGCGCGAGCGCCCGGTGCCGGTGTACTTCATTGGCGTGGGCGAAAAGCTTGAAGACCTGGAAACCTTCAACGCCCGCGAATTTGCCCAAGCCCTGCTGTCTTGACCTTGGCACGCACGGCAAGCCCAGTGCTGGGCATTGACTTTGGCACCTCCAACTCGGCCGCAGCTTGCGTTGACGCACAGGGGCAACTGCACCCAATTGCGTTAGAAGCCCCGCGCAACGCCATGCCCACGGCGGTCTATTTCTCCAGCGAAAACGCGCACGTGTCTTTTGGCAGCGCGGCCATGCAGCAGTATTTGGCCGATGTGCAAGACGGCCTGGGCACCGGGCGGCTGATGCGCGCCATCAAAAGCCTGCTGGGCAGTGCACTGATCGACGAGCAAACCGTGGTCAACGGTCGCTCAATCAGCTTTTTCGAGGTGGTGGTGATGTTTTTGCGCGAGCTCAAACGCCGCGCCCAAGCCCAACTGGGCACCGAGCTGCATGCCGCCATGCTGGGACGACCCGTGCACTTTGTCGACGACAACCCCGAGCGCGATGCCCTGGCGCAAGCCACCTTGCAGCGCGCCGCCCACGCCGCCGGCTTTGAGCAGGTGCAGTTTCAACTGGAGCCGATTGCCGCCGCCTTTGACTTTGAGCGCCGCTTGACGCAAGACACACGCGTGCTGGTGGTAGACATTGGCGGGGGCACCTCAGACTTCACCCTGATGCAGTTACATGCCCACCCCAGCCCACAGCGGCCGCGTGGCCAAGACATTTTGGCCACCAGCGGCATCCATTGGGGTGGCACCGACTTTGACCGCCTGCTCGACCTGGGCTGCATCATGCCGCTGCTGGGCTACGGTCAGCGCACCCCCAGCGGGCGCGAGCTGCCCAACCGCATTTTTTACGAACTCTCGACCTGGCATTTGGTGCACCATGCCAGCAGCCGCCAAAAACTGGCCGAGGCGCGCGACCTGTGGCGTGACTACGCCAACCCCGCCATGCACCAGCGCTTGCTGCAGGTGCTGCAGCAGCGCTTGGGGCACCAGTTACTGGCCTTGGTGGAGCAAGCCAAAATTGCCTGCTCTGAGAGCCAGCAGCGGCAAGCCATCCACTTTGCGAATCTGTACGCCGCTGACGCATTGGCCACAGCTCAGGCCGAGCTTGACCCAGCCGTGTTGCCCACCCTGCTGCACAAGCCGTTGAGCGCCATCACGGCCTGCGCGCTGGCGTGTGTAGCACAAGCGGGTGCGCAGGCTCCTGAAGTGCTCTATCTCACCGGCGGGTCATCGGCGCTGCAGCCATTGGTGGCGCAATTGCAACACGCCTTTCCCGCTGCCCAGCTGGTGCACGGCGACCGCTTCGGCGGCGTCGCCAATGGCTTGGCCTGGGCGGCTGCAAACGCTTAAAAGCTATTTATTTAATAGCTATTTGGGCATGAATCATAAGCGCTAGAGGCATAATTTGCTCATAACCAACTGACCCGTCTGCAGATGCCCGCCCGAACCGCTCGCCCCACCCCCCACAACACGCTGGACGCGCCAGCCTTGCCCGGCTTGCCCACGGTACTGCAAGGGCGGCGCTGGTGGCTGCTGCTGTGTGCGTGGGGGGTGGTGGTGGGCTCTGCGTTTTATGTCCACAGCCTTAGCCTGCGTGCGCAAAGCATGACGGTGGCCTTGGAAGGTGCGCGCCACATGTTTCAAATGGTGGTGCTCACGCGCACGTGGAACGCCAGCCACGGCGGCGTGTATGTGCCCATCACCCCCCAGACCCCGCCCAACCCTTACCTTGAAGACCCACAGCGCGACGTGGTCACCACCAGTGGCTTGGCACTGACCAAAATCAACCCCGCCTACATGACCCGGCTGATTGCCGCCATTGCCAATGGTCAAACCGGTGCGGTGTTTCGCCTCACCAGCCTGCGCCCGCTGCGTCCTGAAAACAGCGCAGACCCGTGGGAGCGGCTGGCACTGGCGACGTTTGAGCATGGCGCGCGCGAGGCCACCACCCTTGAGCCCAGCGAGCGCGGCCTGCAACTGCGCTACATGGCGCCCTTGAAAGTGCAGCAAAGCTGCATGGCCTGCCACGCCAAGCAGGGCTACCAGGTGGGCGATGTGCGCGGTGGCATCAGCGTCTCGCAACCCTACGCGCCCATGTTGCAGGCCACACAAACGCACCTCAAAGAAGACGCCTGGATGTACCTGCTGATCTTTGCCCTGGTGGCGCTTGGCGGCTGGGCGCTGCTGGAGCTGTTGCGCCAGCGCTGGCTCGACCTGATTCAAAAGGCCGAAGCGTTGAGTGCGTCGCAGCGGCAGCTGCTGCTGGCCGAAAAAATGGCTTCTGTGGGGCAACTGGCGGCTGGCATGGCCCATGAAATCAACAACCCGGTGGGCTTTGTCACCTCCAATCTGGCCACCCTCAAGGACTACACCGCCCAACTGCTGGCACTGGCCACGCGCAGCCGTGCCGGACTGGCCACTGAAGCCGATTTTGCACAGGCTGATTTTGATTTCATCCAAGCGGATGTCGCCGATTTGTTCCAAGAGTCTGAAGGTGGTCTGGCACGCATCAAAACGCTGGTCGGCCAGCTGCGCGCGGTGGCTTCGGTCGATACCCAAACCAGCCCATGGCTTGACCTGAATGAGATGCTGACGCATACCCTGGCGTTGCTGCGGCCACAACTCGGCCCACACGCTGAAGTGGTGTGCGAATGGGCGGCGCTGCCGCAGGTGCCCGGTGTGGCAGCACACCTCAGCCAAGTGGCGGGTGTACTGCTGGACAACGCGGCGCGAGCCCTCAGCGCGCCCGGGCGCATCACGCTGCGCAGCGGTTGTGAGGCGCAAGAAGTCTGGTTTGAAGTGTCTGACACCGGCTGTGGCATGCCGCCTGAGGTGGTGCCCCACATTTTTGAGCCTTTCTTTACCACCCGCGCTGTCGGACAAGGCAGTGGCCTGGGCTTGAGCCAAGCCTACGAGCTGGTGCGTGCACACGGCGGCCGCATTGAAGTCAGGCACAGCCAACCCGGCCAAGGCAGCACTTTGCGGGTGACCTTGCCAACCCATCGTCCTGAACCCCTTGAGACCCAAGCGTAGTACATTCCCAGCCATGGCAGCCGTTGAAACCTCCCCTCACTCCAATACCGTCACCAGCGCACCGTCCACCGATGCCAGCAGCGCCCTGCCGGGCTTGGGTCGCACCCTGGTCATGGCTGGCAAGCTGGATCAAAAAATAGCCGAAACCCTGTTTGCCAAATCGCAAGCCAACCGCACCAGCTTCATTGCCGAGCTCACAGGCTCTGGTGCGGTGTCAGCAGCCGACCTGGCGCACACCATGTCGGTGGCTTTTGCGGCCCCGCTGATTGACTTGAGTGCAGTCGACCCGCTGCGCCTGCCCAAAGGCTTGCTGGACAGCAAAATCAGCCAGACCTTTCGGGTGGTGGCGTTGGCCAAACGTCAAAACCGGCTGGTGGTGGCCACAGCCGACCCAGCGGATTCGCAAGCGGTTGAAAAAATCAAATTTGCCACCCAGCTCAACATCGACTGGGTGATTGCCGAATACGACAAACTGCTCAAGCTGGTCTCAGTCAGCACCGCCTCAGCCACCGAGTCCATTGACAGCATTGTGGGCGATGACTTTGAGTTTGATGACCTCCCCACCGCCGAAGCCGCCGATGCCGCGTCGGCCACCTCTGAGGTAGACGACGCGCCGGTGGTGAAGTTTTTGCACAAAATGCTGGTCGATGCCTTCAGCATGCGCGCCTCAGACTTGCATTTTGAGCCCTATGAGCACAACTACCGGGTGCGTTTTCGCATTGACGGCGAGCTGCGCGAAGTGGCCTCGCCGCCCGTGGCCATCAAAGACAAACTGGCGTCGCGCATCAAGGTGATCTCCAAAATGGACATCTCCGAAAAGCGCGTGCCGCAAGACGGCAAGATGAAGCTCAAGATTGACCCTGACCGCGTGATTGACTTCCGCGTCAGCACCCTGCCCACCATGTTTGGTGAAAAAATCGTGATCCGTATCTTGGACCCCAGCAGCGCCAAGCTGGGCATTGATGCACTGGGCTACGAGCCGGTTGAAAAAGAGCGACTGCTCTCAGCCATCAACCGCCCTTACGGCATGATTTTGGTCACGGGCCCCACCGGCTCTGGCAAAACCGTGTCGCTCTACACCTGCCTGAACCTGCTCAACAACCCCGGCGTGAACATTGCCACCGCCGAAGACCCGTGCGAAATCACCCTGCCGGGGGTCAACCAGGTCAGCGTCAATGACAAAGCCGGGTTGACCTTTGCCGCCGCCCTCAAGTCGTTTTTGCGGCAAGACCCCGACATCATCATGGTCGGTGAAATTCGCGACATTGACACCGCCGACATTGCCATCAAAGCCGCGCAAACCGGTCACCTGGTGCTCTCGACCTTGCACACCAATGACGCCCCCACCACGCTCACCCGCATGCGCAACATGGGCATTGCCCCGTTCAACATTGCCTCCAGCGTGATCTTGATCACCGCCCAGCGGCTGGCGCGGCGCTTGTGCCCCAACTGCAAAAAACCGGTTGAGATTCCTGCCAAAGCCCTGCTTGAGGCTGGTTTTCAGCCCGAAGAGCTCGACGGCAGCTGGAAACCCTACCAGCCGGTGGGCTGCAGTGCCTGCAACAACGGCTACAAAGGGCGCGTTGGCATTTACCAGGTGATGCCCATCACTGAAGAAATTCAACGCATCATCTTGCGCGATGGCAGTGCCCTTGAAATTGCCGAGCAAGCCAAGCGCGAAGGCGTGCGCAGCCTGCGTGAAGCCGGTTTGTACAAGGTCAAACTGGGGCTAACATCCGTGGCCGAAGTGCTGGCTGTCAGCAACCAATAGTCCCACCCTTCCTTCTTATTTCTTATGGCCACCAAAAAACCCAGCACCAACAAGGAATTTGTCTTTGAATGGGAAGGCAAAGACCGCAACGGCAAACAAGTGCGCGGTGAAATCCGCGCTGGCGGCGAAAACCAGGTCACCGCCTCGCTGCGCCGTCAAGGCGTGCTGCCCACCAAGGTCAAGAAACGCCGCATGAGCGCCGGGCGCGCCATCAAGCCCAAAGACATGGCCATCTTCACGCGCCAGCTCGCCACCATGATGAAGGCCGGGGTGCCGCTGCTGCAAGCGTTTGACATTGTGGGGCGCGGCAACCCCAACCCCAGCGTGACGCGCCTGCTCAACGACATTCGCACCGATGTCGAAACCGGCACGTCACTGAGTGTGGCGTTTCGCAAATACCCGCTGTATTTTGACAACCTGTATTGCAACCTGGTCGAAGCCGGTGAGTCGGCCGGTATTTTGGACCAGCTGCTTGATCGGCTGGCGGTCTACATGGAAAAGACCGAGGCCATGAAGTCCAAGATCAAAAGCGCGCTGATGTACCCCATCTCGGTGCTGGTGGTGGCGTTTGTGGTCACGGCGGTGATCATGATTTTTGTCGTGCCCGCGTTCAAAGAAGTGTTTGCCAACTTTGGTGCCGACCTGCCCGCGCCGACCTTGATGGTGATTGCCATCAGCGAGATTTTTGTGCAGTATTGGTGGCTGATTTTTGGTGGCATTGGCGGCGGCTTTTACTTTTTCATGCAGGCCTGGCGGCGCAACGTCAAGATGCAGCAGGTGATGGATCGGCTGCTGCTGAAAATGCCCATTTTTGGCATTTTGGTCGACAAATCTTGCACCGCCCGCTGGACGCGCACCCTCTCGACCATGTTTGCGGCCGGTGTGCCGCTGGTGGAAGCACTCGACTCGGTGGGTGGCGCGGCAGGCAACTGGGTCTATGAGTCGGCCACCCTCAAAATTCAGCAAGAGGTCTCGACCGGCACAGCGCTCACCACCGCCATGACCAATTCCAACCTGTTTCCCAGCATGGTGCTGCAAATGTGCGCCATTGGGGAAGAGTCAGGTTCCATCGACCACATGCTGGGCAAAGCCGCTGACTTTTACGAGTCTGAAGTGGACGACATGGTGGCCGGCATTTCCAGCCTGATGGAGCCCATCATCATCGTGATTCTGGGCACGGTGATTGGTGGCATTGTGGTGGCCATGTACCTGCCCATCTTCAAACTCGGGCAGGTGGTGTGATGCTGGTTCCGCCAGGTTTTGAGGCCGCCCTGCTGGGGCTGCTGGGCTTGCTGATTGGCAGTTTTTTGAACGTGGTCATTTACCGCTTGCCCGTCATGCTGCAAGCCCAGTGGGAAGCCGAATGTGCAGATTTGCACGGCAAACCAGTGCCTGAGCAGCCAGCCTTTAACCTGATGACGCCACGCTCGCGCTGCCAAGCCTGCAGCCACCAACTGCGCTGGTTTGAAAACGTGCCGGTGCTGAGCTACCTGGTGCTGCGCGGCCAATGCAGCCAGTGCCACAGCCGCATCAGCCCACGCTACCCGTTGATCGAACTGACCACCGCAGCCCTGTTTTTCTACTGCGGTTGGCGCTGGGGTGCCAACGCCTATGGCTTGGCCTGGTGCGGCTTTAGCGCGGCGCTGCTGGCCATGACCATGATTGACTGGGACACCACCTTGCTGCCCGACACCCTGACGCTGCCGCTGCTGTGGGCGGGCTTGATCGCCACCACGCTGAACCTTACCCACATCACCCTGACCGAGTCGGTGTGGGGTGCGGTGGGCGGCTACCTGTCGTTGTGGCTGGTGTATTGGGCGTTCAAATTGGCCACGGGCAAAGAAGGCATGGGCTTTGGCGACTTCAAATTGTTTGCGGCGCTGGGTGCCTGGTTTGGCTGGCAGGCGCTGATTCCGATCATTTTGATGGCATCAGTCATTGGCGCGGCCACTGGCATTGCCATGAAATTTTCCAGCGGTTTGCGCGAGGGTGGCTACATCCCCTTTGGCCCCTTTTTGGCTGGCGCCGGCTTGACCGCCATGGTGGCCGGCCCCAACGCCATCCTCAAAACCCTGGGGCTGTAACGCCATGGCGCAAGCCTTTCAACTGGGTCTGACCGGCGGCATTGGCAGTGGCAAAAGCACCGTAGCCAACTTGCTCGCCGGGCTGGGAGCTGCGGTGCTGGATGCCGATGCCATCTCGCGCACCTTGACCGCACCGCACGGGCTGGCCATCGAGCCCATTCGCCATCAGTTTGGGGCAGCATTCATCACCGCAGAGGGCGCCTTGAACCGCCCCCACATGCGCGACCTGGTGTTTGCCAACCCACAAGCCAAACAGCAACTAGAGGCCATCATTCACCCACTGGTCAGCGCCGAAACCGCGCGCCTGGCGCAAGCCGCACAAACTGCGGGTCACCGTTGCCTGGTGTTTGACGTGCCGCTGCTGGTGGAATCTGCCCATTGGCGGGGCAAGGTAGATCAGGTGCTGGTGGTGGACTGCCTGCCTGAGACGCAAATCAGCCGCGTCATGGCGCGCAGTGGGCTGGAGCGCGCCGCGGTGCAGGCCATCATGGCCACCCAGGCCAGCCGGGCGGCGCGCCTGCAAGCGGCTGATGCAGTCATCTTCAATGACAGCATCACGCTTGATGAATTGGCCTGCCAGGTGAGTGCGTTTTTTGCACGCTTGCAGCTATCATTGGCTTCACATTTTTGACCTAAGCCATTTCAGTGATCCTTTACGAATACCCTCTGCACGAACGCATTCGCACCTATTTGCGACTGGAGCATTTGGCACTGCGGCTGCACCAGCTGGCCGCCCGCATGGACGCGCTAGATCATCACTTTGCACTGGTCAGCCTGTTTGAACTGATGGACGTGGCGGCCCGCCCCGACCTGAAGTCTGACCTGTTCAAAGACCTAGAACGCCAAAAACACCAGCTCGAGGGCTACCGTGGCAACCCCGCCATTGCCGAGGCCGCGCTTGAACAAGTGATAGCCGAGCTGGCCAGCGCCCTTGAAGCCATGAACAACCTCACCGGCAAAGCTGGCCAAAGCTTGCTTGAGAACGATTGGCTGATGAGCATTCGCAGCCGCATCAGCATTCCGGGTGGCACCTGTGAATTTGACCTGCCGGCCTACTACGCCTGGCAACACAAAACCGGCGTGCACCGCCAAAGCGAGCTTGCGCAATGGGTCAGCACCCTGACCCCATTGACCCAAGCGGTGCACCTGCTGCTGCGCTTGCTGCGCGACTCTGGCGCGCCACAAAAAGTGATGGCGACAGCCGGGCAATTTCAGCAAAACCTGCCACAAGGGCGCACCTTTTTGCTGCTGCGCCTGGCGCTCGACCAGCAACTGGATGTGACGCCCGAGATCAGCGGCAACCGCCTGCTGGTGTCGATTCGGATGTTGCGCTTGGGCGATGACCACCGCCCACATGCGGCAGCTGAAGACATTCCGTTTGAACTGGCGTTGTGCGCATGAGCCCGCTGCCTGATGATGTGCCGGTGCTCAAACTGGTGCGCTGCCCCAGTTGCGGCGGCGACAGCATTTACGCCCCCAGCAACCGTTTTCGCCCGTTTTGCAGCGAGCGCTGCAAGCTGATGGACTTGGGTGCCTGGGCCAGCGAGCAGTTCAGCCTGCCCGATGTCCCGCCAGACGATGATTTGGCTGCGGGTGCAGCAGGCTAACATCAACGCCTAAACCGCAAGGCAAATAAGCCTCTAGAACCCGTCAAATAAGTTTAGATAGCTCTTTATTCAATAGCAATCAAACAGACTTTGAGCGCAGTGCATCATGCAGTGCGACAAAGGCTTGGGTGATTTTGTGGCTGGGGTCGAGGTAAATCATGGGCTGCGCCAGCTCATGCGACTCACGAATCTTCACCGAGCTGGGCAGATAGGGCTGCAGCACCGGCAAACCTTCTTCAATCAACTCGGCCACCATGCGCTGGGGCAAATTGGCGCGCGCCTGAAACTGGTTCACCACAATCCCCTCCACCTCTAACGCCGGGTTGTGGTCAGCACGAATTTCTTGCACATTGTCCAGCAGCGCATAGAGCGCCTGGCGCGAAAAACTGTCGCAATCAAACGGAATCAAACACCCCGTGGCACCAATCAGCGCAGCGCGGGTGTAGAAGTTCAGCGCCGGGGCGGTGTCGATGTAAATGCGGTCGTAGGTTTGCGCCAACTCCGCCAATGCCTCGCGCAATTTGTAGATTTTTTGGCGCGACTCCAGCTTCACCACCAACTCACTCAAGGCCGCGCTCGACGGCATCACATCCAGGTTCTCAAACGGTGTGGAGCGCACAAAATCTGTCGGTGGAATGCTCTTGAAACTGTAGCTCAAGGTGTGCTCAAAAAAGCCCGCTACGGTGGGCTGGTCGTCGGTGGCCGTACCGCCCAGCAAATAGCTGGTGGAGTTGCCTTGCGGGTCCAGGTCAATCACCAACGTGCGCAGCCCCTGGCTGGCGCTGATGGCGGCCAGGTTGCAGGTGATGGTGGACTTGCCAACGCCACCTTTTTGGTTAAACACAACAATGGGCATAAAAAAACTCCTTTTGGGCAAGCCACAGAACAATACAAACGGGGTCGGTGTAAAGCCACCATTGTGGCTGACAACTTCAGCGCCACCGTGCTGTGGCGTAGCGAGGCTAGGCGCCCCGACGCAGACAGTACAAGCGTACGGCAAGTCAGGGTAACAACGCTGGGGCGGTTTTGCGTAAGTCCTGGTTTTTATGGTTTTGACGTTTGCATGAAACCCTGCAACACATTCACCGCGTTGACCCCTACCTCAGCCACCGCATAGCCACCTTCAAACACCAAGACCGTGGGCAGACCGGCACGCGCCAGGTCTTCCCCCACGCGCAGGTAGTCGTTACTGGCGAGCTTGAACCCTGAGATCGGGTCGCCGGCAAACGTGTCCAGGCCCAGCGACACCACCAGCGCCTGCGCGCCAAAGGCTTGGATGTCTTGCAACGCAGCGGCCAGCGCCTGCCGCCACACAGCAAAGTCCGTGCCGCGCGGCAGCGGCAGGTTGCGGTTAAAGCCCAAGCCCGACCCCGCACCCCGCTCGTCGGCATAGCCCAGGTAAAACGGGTATTCGGTGTGCGGGTCGCCGTGGATGCTGGCAAAAAACACGTCAGCGCGTTCATAAAAAATGGCTTGCGTGCCGTTGCCGTGGTGGTAGTCCAGGTCCAGCACCGCCACCCGCGCCGCGCCCTGGTCACGCAGCTGCTGCGCGGCCAGCGCGGCGTTGTTTAAGAAACAATAGCCGCCAAAAAAATCGGCTCCGGCGTGGTGACCCGGCGGACGCGTCAGGACAAAGGCAGAGCGTGCACCGGCCGCCACATGGCTGGCGGCACTCAAAGCGCAATCGGCCCCGGCGCGCGCTGCGGCCCAGGTGCCAGAGGTCAAGGGCGAACCGGCATCCATCGAAAATAGCCCCAAGCGCGCCGCAAAATTGGCTGGCAACACGTCACTGCGCAGGGTGCGCACCGGCCACACCGAAGGCAGTGCGTCACGCGCGGCGTTGGCTGCGTCCAGCGCCACCCATTCGTCCCAGGCATGCTGCAAAAAATCCAGGTAGCGCGGGCTGTGGATGCGAGCCAGCACCGCGTCGTCAAAAGTTTGCGGCGCTTGCAGCGTGCCAAAGCGGCGGCGTTGCAGCTCGGCCAGCACATGGTCAACACGCGCGGGCACTTCAAAACACGGCACCAGTTCGCCGCGAAACATCTCGACTTTGCCTTGGTGCAAGGCGTGCTGATGGTTGTAAAAAATATGCATGATTTTGGCCTCTAGCCCTTTATTTATATGCTTAAACAGCTACAACTTAACTAGCATTTTGAAACTCAAGGCGCAACCAACGCCAAGCGTGGAAAGTAACTGCTGTACCGCGCACGATCCCGCGTGAGCAGCTGCATTTGCCCCACCAGGGCGTGCGCGCCAATGTAAAAGTCTGGCATGGGTGATGTTTTGGTGCCCTGCAAGTGGCGGTAGGCCTTGAACGCCTGCCCGGCCAAAAACGCTGCATCCCACGGCAAGGCCTCACGCACCAGGGGCAAACCCACCAGCGCCGCCTCCAGATCATTCACACACTCAAACCGCGGGCTGATTTCGGCCAGGATGATCGGGTTGATGACCAGCGCGCCTGCACCGGCGCAGTGCTCAAGCTGCGCCAGTGACCAGTCCGCCCAGGCCGGGTCATCGGCCAGTACATCAATCAGCACACAGCTGTCCACCAAAGTTGCCCGTGGCGGTGGCCGCTGCAAATAACGTGCGCTCGGTTCGCGCACTTGGGCTTGGCCAGCGCTGCCGCTGTCTGATTCGGCTCCGGCCAAGCCCTTGGGAGAAACGCGGGTGAACGTGCTCATCCGCGCAAAAACGCCATGAATTCGTCTGTGCCCATGCCTTTGAACGCACTGGCATTGGCACTGCCCCGCACCCGCTCAAAGGCTTGGCGCACCGTGACCACCGGTGCAGGTTCAACCAGGCGAATGAGCACCTCGCCGTTGTCGCGCACCACAAACTCCACGTTGCTGTCCGGGTGCATGCCCGCCTGCTCACGCACCGCTTGGGGAATGGTGACCTGGCCTTTGCTGGTGATTTTCATGATTCTTACTCCTATTTGTAAGAATCTTACTGCATGAACCAAAGAGGGTCAACGCGCCAGCACCGCCCGCAGCGCTACCCCGGTGTGCGTGCCCTGCGCCACCACCTGTTCAGGCGGGCAAGCCGCCACCACGCGGCCACCGGCGTTGCCACCGTCGGGCCCCAAGTCCAGCACCCAATCGGCCTCGGCGATCACGTCCAGGTCGTGCTCGATCACCACCACGCTGTGGCCGCCGTCCACCAGGCGGTGCAGCACCTTGATGAGTTTTTCCACGTCCGCCATGTGCAGACCCACCGTGGGCTCGTCCAGCACATACAGCGTGTGCGGGGCTTTCTGGCCACGGCGGGTGATGTCATCACGCACTTTGGAAAGCTCTGTGACCAGCTTGATGCGCTGTGCCTCGCCACCGCTCAGGGTAGGCGAGGGTTGCCCCAGCGTCAGGTAACCCAGACCCACGTCTTTCAACAATTGCAGCGGGTGGCTGATGTTGGGCATGGCGGCAAAAAAGTCCACCGCTTCATCGACTTCCATTTGCAAAATGTCACCAATGTTTTTGCCGCGCCAGGTCACCGCCTGCGTCTCGGGGTTGAAGCGTGCGCCCTTGCAGGTTTCGCACAGCACTTTCACGTCGGGCAAGAAGCTCATACCAATGGTGCGGATGCCCTGCCCTTCGCAACTGGGGCAGCGGCCCGCGCCGGTGTTGAAGCTGAAGCGGTTGGCGGCGTAGCCACGCGCTTTGGCTTCCAGCGTGTCGGCAAACAGCTTGCGGATGGTGTCCCAGAAGCCGATGTAAGTGGCAGGGCAACTGCGCGGCGTTTTGCCGATGGGGGTTTGGTCCACTTCCAGCACGCGGTCTACAGCTTCAAACCCGGTGACGCTGTCACAGCCAACCCAGGCGATGGCCTCACCGGCATCGAGCGCGTCCCGACCCGCTTTGGTACTGCGCTTTTGCACGGCGGTGTGCACGTTGGCCAGCAACACGTCACGCGCCAGGGTGGATTTGCCCGAGCCGCTGACACCAGTGATGGCGACCAAGCGCTTGAGGGGGATGTGGGCGGTGACGTGCTGCAGGTTATGCAGGGAGGCGTTGTGTACGGTCAGCCACTGCTGTACTTCGTGGTCCGTGAACTTGGGGTCAGAGCCCAATTTCGATGACGCTTTGGTTTTTTTCAAAGGCTTTTGGGCGAAATTGGGATCCGACCCCAAATTCACTACCGCCTCACGTTTTAAAGCGTCATTTTGGCATCTAGCCCTTGATAATAAAGTGCAAGCAGCTATTGAATTCATATCATTCAACACCCTGCGCCGGGGCTGCAGCGGATGCCGCATGGCGTGCAGCAGGTAGCGGCCGGTCTGCGAATCGGGCGCTGCCGCAATGTCGGCCACCGAACCCTGCGCCACCAGCTGCCCGCCGCGTTTGCCAGCGCTGGGGCCAATGTCGATGATGTGAGAGGCATGGCGAATGGTGTCCTCGTCGTGCTCCACCACCACCAGGGTGTTGCCCTGGTCGCTCAAAGTTTGCAACGCGCCCAGCAGCATCTGGTTGTCACGCGCGTGCAGGCCAATGGTGGGCTCGTCGAGCACGTAGCACACGCCTTGCAGGTTGCTGCCCAGTTGCGCGGCCAGGCGGATGCGCTGAGCCTCGCCACCGCTCAAGGTGGGCGCGCCACGGTCCAGCGTCAGGTAACCCAGGCCGACTTGTTCCAGAAACTGCAGCCGCCCCAGAATTTCGGGAATCAGGTCGCGCGCAATGCCAGCCTCGCGCGCGCTTAATCGCGCCCCGGACTGCAAGCGCTGCACCCAGGCGCGCAAGTCGCTCACGCTCAGGCGCGCCAGGTCGGTGATCGTTGGGGCATTTTTGGCCTCGGTGGGGAAATTGGGGTCAGAGCCCTGGACTTGGGGTTTTGCCAATTCGGTGAGAAACCTAGACTCTTGAATACGAATTGAGCCCGAATTGGGATCCGACCCCAATTTGAGCCGCACCGCGCGCGCTGTCGCGTTCAAGCGCGTGCCATGGCAGGTGGGGCACACGGCATCAACCAAATCTTCCACATCGGCTTCGGCAAAGGTCTGCTCGCGGCCTTTTTGCTCGTCGTCTCGCGCCGAATCGTCAAACACCTTGCGCTGTTCACGCGTCAGGGCCACGCCCGTGCCGACGCAGTCCGGACACCAGCCGTGTTTGCTGTTGTAACTGAACAGGCGCGGGTCGAGCTCGGCATAGCTGGTGCTGCACACCGGGCAGGCGCGCAGGGTCGAAAACACACTCAAGCGGCCAATGCCCGCCGTGGACGCACCGGCTTGCATGGCCTCAGACAAGCCAACCAGATGGCTCAACACATGCACCACGCCTTTGCCATGTTGCAGCGCCCGTGCCAACGCATCGCGCAGTTGCGCTTCTTGGTCTGGCAACACGTCCAGGCTGATTACCGGCAACTCAATGGTGTGCTCTTTGAACCGATCAATGCGCGGGAACGCGGTGGTGGGCAAAAACTCGCCATCCACGCGCAGGTGGGTGAAACCGCGCGGGCGCGCCCACTCGGCCAGCTCGGTGTAAACACCCTTTCGGTTCATCACCAACGGGCTGAGCAGGCCAATGTGCTGACCTTTGAAATCGCGCAGCAGCGTGGCGGCTATGCGCTCAGGCGTTTGCGGCGCCACTGGCGTGCCGTCGTGGATGCAGTGCTGCGTGCCGAGTTTGACAAACAGCAGGCGCAAAAAATGCCAGACTTCGGTGGTGGTGCCGACCGTGCTTTTGCGCCCGCCACGGCTCAAGCGCTGCTCAATCGCCACCGTGGGCGGAATGCCGTAGACCGCGTCCACCTCGGGCCGCCCGGCCGGTTGCACGATGCTGCGGGCATAGGCGTTCAGGCTTTCCAGATAACGCCGCTGCCCTTCGTTGAACAAAATGTCAAACGCCAGCGTGGACTTGCCCGAGCCGCTGACCCCCGTGACCACAGTGAACTGGCCGCGCGGAATGTTGACGCTCAGGCCTTTCAGGTTGTGTTCGCGGGCGTTGATGATTTGTATGGTGTTTTTGGCCTCTAGCGCATATGGAATATGCGCAGACAGCTCTCTATTTGAGAGTAGCTTTGTGGCTGGCTGCGCTGTTGCATGATTGAATGGCTTTTGATCCGCTAGGGTGGCCGAAGCCCCCATCCCAACCTTCCCCCAAAGGCGGGAAGGAGCAACCGCCAAAGCCGGCGTTGCCTCCCCCGCTGGGGGAGGGTTAGGGTGAGGGCTGGCTGCTGGCGACATGGCGAATTCGCGCACCTCATGCACCACGCCCATTTGGGCGGCGTAGTCGCGCAGCGCCAGCGCGGTGTGGCTGGTGGCGTGCAGCATCACGTCTTCGGGCGTGCCGTAGGCCACCACCTCACCACCGGCATCGCCGCCCTCGGGGCCGAGGTCGATGAGCCAGTCGGCAGCGCGTATCACGTCCAGGTTGTGCTCGATCACCAGCAGGCTGTGGCCGGCATCTTGCAGTTTGCGCAAAGCGCGCATGAGTTTGGCAATGTCGTCAAAGTGCAGGCCGGTGGTGGGCTCGTCAAACATGAACAACGTGCCCTTGCGCGCCAAAGCTTGGCGGCTGGCGCTGCTGGTTTTGGCCGCTTCAGCAAGAAAACCGGCGAGTTTCAGGCGCTGCGCCTCACCACCGCTGAGCGTGGGCACGGGCTGGCCGAGTTTGACGTAATCCAGACCCACGTCGATGATCGGTTGCAGCGCGCGGATGACATCGCGGTCGTGGCGGAACAGGTCGGCGGCCTGGCTGACGGTCAGGTCTAAAACGTCGGCGACGTTGAGGTGCCTGACGACAGTGGTTTTAACTGGCACCGCAGAAACGGGGTCAGAGCCCTGGACTTGGGGTTTTGCCAAATCGGTGATGCGGTTGTGGTTTTGCTTGCCGATGTAGCCCGAATTGGGATCTGACCCCATTTCAGCTCTTTGGCTATCGCCGCGCTTATCTGCAGCCCAGTTATGCGTTGACTGACCAGCACCGTCTAGCGGCGTGCGTGGGGTGTCTGACGTAGCGGAATCAAGGGGGAGGCTCGGGCGCAGCCCGGACCGGGGGACATCCGCGTCATTGAGACTTGCGGGACAGACCTTTAGCTCTGTCCTCAACTGTTCAGAAATCCCGCGTGCGCTGCGGGTTAAAGCCACCTCCACATCAGCATTAGCTTTAACTGGCTCCGCAAAACTGGGGTCAGAGCCCAATTCGGGACGGCGTTCAGGTTTTTGCGAGAGGCTGTAACCCGAATTGGGATCTGACCCCATTTCTGCTCCACTGCGCTCAATCGTGATTTCCAGGATTTCCGGGCGGTAGCGTTTGCCATCGCAGTCCGGGCAACGCAGGTACACGTCGCTTAAAAACTGCATCTCGAC
>NZ_JAQURE010000010.1 GCF_028715765.1 Rhodoferax sp. | reverse complement strand
TGCTGTCCACGCCAGCCACTGTTTTGGCCGAGATCAGGGTCACACCGGTGTCGGTGTAGCCGCTGGAGCGTTTGCCGTCTTTGGCATATTGCACCCCTGCGGCCACACCCAGTGCGGCCATTTTCAGTGGGTATTGCTGGCTGGTGGCGGTGATGATGCCTTTGGCCGTGTCTTTGATGCCTTGGCAGCCACCGTCCACCGACACGATCAACACACCTTTTTCTTTGCCAGCCTTCTTCAGCGCGTTGTAAGCACCAGCGGCGGCCGGTTCATTGATGGTGTAGACCACATTGATGTCAGGGTTCTTTTGCAGGCAGTTTTCCATGGCGGTTTGGCCTTTGGCCTGGTTGCCATCGGTGTCGCCGGCGCACACGGTCTCAGCCGTGCTGGAGAGTTCGTTGGACTTGGCATCATTGGCTTTCAGGCCAAAACCAGTCATGAAGCCGTTGTGGCGCTGCGCCCCCACCGGGTGGCCAGGGAACAGGTCAAGCATGGCAATCTTGGCAGGCTTGTTGCCCAGCGCGGCTTTGGCATATTGGCCAATCAGCACACCGGCCTTGTAGTTGTCGGTGGCAAACAGGGCGTCAGCACCTTCAAAAGGGCTGTCCAGCGCGATGACTTGCACACCTTTGGCCTGGATTTTTTTCACAGTGGGGTTGATGGCATCGCCGCTGGCGGTGATCAAAATGGTTTTGGCACCGGCCGCCGTCATATTTTCCAGGGCGGCAATTTGGGCCGCAGTGTCGCCGTCTTTTTTGCCTGAGGCCGTCATCAGCTTGACGCCGAGCTTTTTGGCTTCGGCTTGTGCGCCTTCTTTCATTTTGACGAAGAAGGGGTTGGTCTCGGTTTTGGTGATCAAGCCAATCACCGGTTGGTCGGCGGCAAATGCGGTGCCGCAGGCCAGGGTCAAACTGCTGAGCATCAGGGTGGTAGAAAGTTTCATTGAAAAGCTCCTCGTTGTGTTGCCCGGTGGGGCGGGTGGGGTAATTACGCTTGTTGCATCGGCGTGGCTGAACTATAGTGGCAGAATAGTTACTAAATCAAGTTGTTTTAGTTATGGAAAACCCTAACATGATGCAAATAAATTCTTCTGTTCAAGTGGCCACCGCGGGCGAGGCGTTGATCGACTTCATCGCCCACCCTGATGGGCGTTTTGAGCCCTGTTTGGGCGGTGCGGTGTACAACCTGACGCGTGCGCTGGCGCGCCAAGGGGTGAGCACGGCTTACCTTAACCCGCTCTCACGTGACCGCTTTGGCCGCCAGCTTGCAGCCATGTTGCAGCAAGACGGCGTGCAGTTGGCGCAGCCCGAGCCGGTGCTGCCAGTGACCTCGCTGGCGGTGGTCAACGTCAACGACCAAGGCCACCCAGACTACGCGTTTTACCGTGAAGGCGTGGCCGACCGTGCCACCAGTGCAGCAGCGCTGACGCAGGTCTGCCAAAACTTTGAAACTCTCAGCCTGGTCTGCACCGGTGCGCTGGCACTGGCGCCCGATGATGCCGACACTTACTTGCCTTGGCTGGCCGCGCAGCGCCAAGCCGGGCGCACGGTGGTGGTTGATGCCAACTTGCGCCCCTCGGTGATGCCCAACCTGGATCAATACCGCCGCCATGTGCTGACGATCTTGCAATATGCCGATGTCATCAAAGTCAGTGATGAAGATTTAGCCAGCTTGGCCATTCCCGGCGCAGACGCCTTTGCCCAGGCCGCCCGGTTGTTGCAAAACAGCCGGGCCAATGTGCTGGCGCTCACGCTGGGTGCGCACGGCTCCGCGTTGCTGACCCGCAGTGGCCAGGTGTTTCGGGCGCGTGAGCTGGCGCCCCTGGCGGTGGTAGACACCGTGGGTGCTGGCGACTGCTTTTTGGCCGGGCTGGTAGTGGCCATGCTGGCACATCAGCTGACTGCAGATTGGGGCGCGACTGATGTGGCCCAGCCACTGGCGCAAGACGTGCTGGGCAGCGCCGTGGCCAGTGCCAGCTTGTGCGTGTTGCAGCGTGGCTGTGTGCCGCCCACGCGCAGCCAGGTGCAAGATCGCATGGCAACGGTGGCGCAGTCGTTTGAGGCGCTGTGAGCCCAGGTGCAGCGGTTTGGCCAGGTAGAAAAATGCCACCTAATTTTTAAGCAAAATTGGCCTCTAGCGCTTATATTCATTGCGTGAGCAGCTATTTAATTTAAACATCCATGACAACACCTGAATTGCCTGAATTATCTGTGCTGCCTGAGTTGTGCCGCCAGCGCGTGCGCCATCTGCTGGCCAGCGGTGGGCGCAAAATTTTGGCCTTGGTGGCGCCGCCCGGCGCGGGCAAATCGACCTTGGCGCAGACCTTGCTCAGCCACTTCGGTGGCGTGCTACAAGTGGTGCCGATGGATGGTTTCCATTTGGCCAACAGTGAGCTGTTGCGCTTGGGTCGGCGCGGTCGCAAAGGCGCGCCAGACACCTTTGATGCAGCGGGTTATGTCAACCTGCTTGCGCGCCTCAAAGCCCAGCAACCCGGTGACGCGGCGGTCTATGCGCCAGAGTTCCGCCGCGACCTTGAAGAAGCCGTGGCCGGTGCCATAGCCGTGCACGCCCAGACCCCGCTGATCGTGACCGAGGGCAACTACCTGCTTTTAGAAGATGCGCCTTGGGCGCAAGTGCGCACTTTGGTGGACGAATGCTGGTACCTGGACGTGCCCCCAGCACTGCGCCAAGCCCGGCTGCTGGCGCGCCACAGGCAGTTTGGCCGCACGCACGAGGCAGCTTTGGCCTGGATGGAACAGACCGATGAGCCCAATGCAGCGCGCATTGCCCAAACCCGCCAGCGTGCAGATCGGTTTGTGCCATGGATATGAACCTTGGCATCTCTATCGGCTTGTGACTTCACCCCTTCCCCCACTGGGGGAAGGCTGGGATGGGGGCTGGCTTGAGCCCACAAGCATCACTGGCACACCTGCGCAGCTGCCCCCACCCCAACCCTCCCCCAGCGGGGGAGGGGGCAAGACCGGGCGCATTTGTTTGGGGGCGCCTGGCTTAAGAGCGCCTGGCTTAAGTGCTGCGGTTTCTGGCCAGCGGCGGGTTCTTGGAAAAATAGCGCTCTATGCCGCGCATCAGCGCGTCGGCCAAGCGGTCTAAAAAGGCGTCGCTGTTGAGTTTGGCTTCTTCTTCGGGGTTGCTGATGAACGCGGCTTCAACCAGCACGCTGGGAATGTCGGGGGCTTTGAGTACGGCAAAACCGGCTTGCTCCACGCGCGGTTTGTGCAGCTTGCCAACCCGGCCAATCTCTCCCAACATGGCGCTGCCCAGTTGCAGGCTGTCTTTGATCTGGGCGGTGGTGCTCATGTCGAGCAGGGCGCGTTTGACTTGCAGGTCTTTGGCTTTGACGTTGAGGCCACCAATTTCATCGGCCTTGTTTTCCTTGGCCGCCATCCAACGTGCTGCCGTGCTGGAGGCGCCGCCTTGGCTCAAGGCAAACACGCTCGCGCCCTGCGGGTTGGGGGTGAAAAACGCGTCGGCATGCAGGCTGATGAACAGGTCAGCCTGCACCTGGCGCGCTTTGTCAACCCGCACCCGCAGGGGCACAAAGTAGTCGGCATCGCGCGTCAGAAAAGCGCGCATGGCGTTGCCGTTGACCGAGGCACCGTTGATGCGCGCGCGCATGCGGTGCGCCAGCTTGAGCACCACATCTTTTTCGCGTGTGCCGCCGGGTCCAACGGCACCGGGGTCTTCGCCACCGTGGCCGGCATCCAGCGCAATGATGATCAGCCGGTCGGTGGCTTGCGGGGTCGGGGCTGACATGAAAGCACCTGGTGAATGTTTCAAGCCTTTTTGACCTGCAGCGCTTGTATTGCCTGCGCTGGTAGCTACTGAAGTTGTAGTGTTGGCGGGTGAAGAAGGTGCTGCCGCAGGCGCGGTGCTGGCGGCTTGTGCCATCCATGCATCCAAGGCATCCACTGCCGGGGGCGCTGGCTTGGACGGTGTGGGGGCTGCGGGGGTGGCCTCTTTCAGGCGCTCGGCAATCAAGGTCTCCAGCGGGTCAGCCAGTTGGGTAGGGTAAAGGTCAAACACCAGCCGGTGCTGGTAAGCCGCCACCGGCGGCAAGGTGAACACCTGCGGGCTGATGGCCTGCTTCAAGTCCACCACCAAGCGCACCACACCGGGGCCAAACTGCCCGACCCGAATGCCGTTGATGGTGGGGTCGGTCGGGCCGACTTTGGCCACCAGCTCTTTCAGCGCTGGGCTCAAGTCAATGCCGCGCACATCCACCGCCAAGCGGGGCGGGTTGGGCACAAAGGTTTGGCTGAAAGTGAGCTGTGTGTCGGACTCAATGGTGACGCGCGAATAGTCAGCCGCTGGCCACACCCGCACCGCCACAATGCTGGCACCCCGCGCCAGCTGGGCCTGACCCAGCAGCAGCACCAGGGCACCTTGTTCGATGAAGCTACGCCGTTTCACGCTGTCCTTACCGTGGTGGCCTGCGCCTGGGTAGAAAAAAGATTTTTAGGCAAAATAGGGCTGTAGCGCTCGTCATCATTGCGTGAACTGCTCTCAAATTCTTTGAGCAATACACCCCCGTGGGGGGTTTGGGCAGTGAGTTGAAGCTGGCGCTGGTCCGCGTCAAGCACGCTCAGTGCCAGCACCCAATCGGCTTGCGGCACACAGCCTGCAGCCTTGTCCGGCCACTCGGCAAGTTTCAGGCCGGGGCTGGCAAAGATGTCCCGAAAGCCGGCGTCTTCCCACTCACGCGGGTCGGCAAAGCGGTAAAAGTCAAAGTGCCAGAGGTTCCAACCCGGCAGTTCATAGGGCTCAACCACCGCATAGGTAGGGCTTTTGATGCGCCCTTGCACGCCCAAGGCACGCAGCAGATGCCGCACCAGCGTGGTTTTGCCTGCGCCCAACTCACCTTGCAGCTCAATGTAGGCGCTCTTTAAGCCCGGCAGTGCGGCCAGCTGCGTGGCAAAGCGCTGGCACGCGGCCTCATCAGGCCAGTGCAGGGTTTTTACAATGGGCAGGTGAACATCAGTACCAAACAGGTCAGTGGCAGTCAATGGGTCTCTCGCATTCAAGCGTGGGGGCAGGCATTGGGATTTTCTCAAATTGGCATCAGCGGGGTGGATTTGAGCGCGGCAGAACCCGGATTATCCGCGTGGCTGACGGCCGGTTTTCATGGTGACATGCATTACATGGCAGCGCATGGTTTGAAGCGTGCCCGCCCAGCCGAGCTGATGCCTGGCACGGTGAGCGTGATCACTGCGCGCATGGATTATCTGCCCGCCGCCACCGCGCCAGATTGGCCGCAGCGTGAGCTGGCGCGGCTTCACCACCCGACCGAGGCCATTGTGTCGGTCTACGCCCGTGGCCGCGACTACCACAAGGTGCTGCGCGCGCGCCTGCAAAAACTCAGCGACCGCATGGCTGCTGAACTCGCGCCGCTGGGTTATCGCGTATTCACCGACTCGGCTCCGGTGCTGGAGGCTGAGCTGGCTAGCCGCAGTGGCCAGGGCTGGCGCGGCAAACACACGCTGCTGCTCAGCCGCACGGCGGGGTCGATGTTTTTTTTGGGGGAAATTTATGTGGATCTGGCCTTGCCCGCCACAGCGCCGGTGTCTGCACACTGCGGCCGCTGCCAAGCCTGCATCGATGTTTGCCCGACCCAGGCCATCATTGCGCCGCACCAGCTCGATGCGCGGCGCTGCATTTCTTACTTGACCATTGAGCATGTCGGTGCCATTCCCATGGCGTTGCGCCCGTTGCTGGGCAACCGCATTTACGGCTGTGACGACTGTCAGCTGGTCTGCCCTTGGAACAAATACGCCCAAACCAGCCGCCTGCCAGACTTTGATGCGCGTGCCGGCTTGGTCGGTGCGCCCTTGGTGGCGCTGTTTGCCTGGACGGAAGAAGAATTTTTGCGCTTGACCGAAGGCAGCCCAATCCGCCGCATTGGCCATGAGCGCTGGCTGCGCAACCTGGCGGTGGCGCTGGGCAATGCGCTGGCGCTGGCGCCGGTGGCTGAACAACCCGCCTTGCGCACTGCCCTGGCCACCCGCCTGACCCACCCCAGTGCCTTGGTGCGCGAGCATGTGACCTGGGCGTTGACCCAATGACGGAGGAACAAAGATGAAATGGCAAACCAGCCGATATGACATAGACCTGACCCAGCCCAAAGTGATGGGCATTGTGAACGTGACCCCCGACTCGTTCTCAGACGGTGGCGCGCACGGCAGTGCAACCCAGGCCTTGGCGCACTGCGAGCAATTGCTCAAAGACGGCGCAGACATGCTCGACATTGGTGGCGAGTCTTCTCGCCCAGGCGCTGTGCCGGTCAGCTTGGCCGACGAGCTGGCGCGGGTGCTGCCGGTGGTGCGTGCGGCGGTCACGCTGGGGGTGCCGATTTCTGTCGACACCTACAAGCCGCAAGTGATGCAAGCTGTGCTGGACTTGGGTGCCGACATCATCAACGACATTTGGGCGCTGCGCTGGCAACACCCGGGCGAGCCGCAGACCGGGGCGAAGGTGGTGGCTGCGCACGGCCGCTGCGGTGTGTGTTTGATGCACATGCACCGCGACCCGCAAACCATGCAGGTGCAGCCCATGCAGGGCGACGTGGTATCACAAGTGCAATGCTTTTTAGAGCGCTCTGCGCTTGATTTACAAGGGCTAGGGGTTGAAAAGGCCAGAATTTTGCTTGACCCAGGCATTGGTTTTGGCAAAACCGTGGCACAAAACTTTGCCTTGCTCGCGCGCCAAGCCGAATTGCTGCAATTGGGTTACCCCCTGCTGGCAGGTTGGTCGCGCAAGTCTTCTTTGGCCGGCATGGCCGTGCACGCCGACCAAGGCGAGGTGCTGTCGGCGCAGCAACGCGCCGTGCCCAGTGTAGCGGCGGCCTTGCTGGCGGCAGAGCGGGGTGCTGCGGTGCTGCGCGTGCATGACGTGAAAGAGACGGTGCAAGCCCTGCGCGTGCTGGCCGCCATACGATAATTTCGTCAGTACTGACGCAAAATTCACTCACATTCAAGGGAAATCACCACATGACAAGACAATTTTTTGGCACCGATGGCATTCGTGGCACGGTCGGGCAGGCACCTATCACGGCCGACTTTGTGCTCAAACTGGCGCACGCCGTGGGGCGCGTGCTCAAGCGCACGGAGGCCAAACCCACGGTCTTGATTGGCAAAGACACCCGCATTTCAGGCTACATGCTGGAAAGCGCACTAGAGAGCGGCTTTAACTCTGCCGGTGTGGACGTGGTGCTGCTGGGGCCGCTGCCCACGCCTGGGGTGGCTTACCTGACACGGGCGCAGCGGGCTTCGCTGGGGGTGGTGATCAGCGCCAGCCACAACCCGTTTGAAGACAACGGCATCAAATTTTTCAGCGCCCAAGGCACCAAGCTGCCCGATGTGTGGGAGCGCGATGTGGAAGCCGTGCTGCAAGAAGCCCCGGTGTGGGTGGACTCAGCCAACCTGGGCAAATCTCGCCGCTTGGACGATGCCGCTGGGCGCTACATTGAATTTTGCAAAAGCACGTTTGCCAACAACCTCACCCTCAAAGGCCTGCGCATTGTGGTGGATGCTGCCAACGGCGCGGCCTACCAGATTGCGCCCAAAGTGTTTCACGAGCTGGGCGCTGAGGTGATTGCCATTGGCTGCGCGCCAGACGGCCTGAACATCAATAAAGGCGTGGGTGCCACCCACCCCGCGGCCTTGATCGAGGCGGTGAAAGCGCACCGTGCCGACCTGGGCGTGGCACTGGACGGCGATGCTGACCGCTTGCAACTGGTCGACGCCAAAGGCCGCTTGTTCAATGGCGACGAGGTGCTGTACCTGATGGTGGACGACCGTTTGCGCCGTGGCGAAGCGGTGCCGGGTGTGGTGGGCACGCTGATGACCAACATGGCGGTTGAATTGGCGCTCAAAGCCCGTGGCGTGCCCCTGGTGCGCGCCAAAGTGGGTGATCGCTATGTGCTTGAAGAACTTGAAAAAAACCAATGGCTGCTGGGCGGCGAGGGCTCTGGCCACTTGCTGGCACTGGACAAGCACACCACCGGCGACGGCTTGATTTCGGCCTTGCAAGTGTTGCAAACGGTGGTGCGCAGTGGCCAAGCGCTGGCAGATTTGCTCAAATACGTGGTGCTGTTTCCACAAACGCTGATCAACATCCGTTTGCAGCCGGGGCAAGACTGGCGCGCCAGCCCACAATTGGCTGAAGAAACGCAAGCCGTAGAGGCCGAGCTGGGGCAAACCGGCCGGGTGCTGATTCGTGCCAGTGGCACCGAGCCGCTGGTGCGGGTGATGGTGGAGGCGCGTGACCCGGTGCAAGCCCGAGCCTGCGCCCAGCGCATTGCCCAAACCATCAGCGCCTGAAGTGATGACCACGCTTCAAACTTTGCGGGTGTGCCAGGCAGACTATGCCAACCCCAGCCACATGGCCGCGCTGATTGACTTGCTCGACGGCTACGCCCGCGATCCGATGGGCGGCGGCGAGCCGCTGTCTGACTTTGCCCGCAGCCATTTGCCGCAAGCGCTGGCCAGCCGCCCCCAGATGTTCAGCGTGCTGGCGTTTGACGACGCCCTGACTGGCCAGGCAGTGGGTTTGGTCAACTGTGTAGAAGGTTTTTCGACCTTCGCCTGCAAGCCGTTGGTGAATGTGCACGATGTGGCGGTGGCTGCCAGTCACCGCGGCCGTGGGGTGGGGGCGCAAATGCTCAAGCTGGTGGTGCAACTGGCCCAGGCGCGTGGTGCTTGCAAGCTGACACTGGAAGTGCTCTCAGGCAACGCTCCGGCGCGCAAGCTTTATGAGCGCTTGGGGTTCGAGAACTACCAGCTTGACCCGGCCATGGGCAATGCCCTTTTTATGCACAAGTGGCTGGGCTAAGGGGTCAAGCGAAAATAACTTGGACAGTTCGGCCGCGCTGACAAGCACAATGCGTTGTTGCAACCCGCTGGTGTAGCCAGCTACACCGCGCGGCTTGCGCCTAGCCTTGCACTTGCCAGCACAACCTCCTTTGTCCAACTTATTTTCGCTAGACCCCTATCTGCCTAAAATCATGTCATGAATTGGCTTAAAAAACTCCTTGGCTATCAGCGCACACCCTACGGTTTTGAGGTGCGACTGCTGCGCATGATGCCCAGCGTGCTGCTGGCTGGCGTGGCGTTGCCGGCAGCGGTGGCTGGGCTGGCCAGAGTGGTGTTCAACCAAGGCACTGTGGATGAGATTGCCCACAACATCCAGACCTTCGACTTTGTCATGCTGGGGCTGGCCATTTTCATCTGGACTGCGGCGCTGACGGTGGCCATTGGCTGCATCATTGTCTGGCTGATGAAGGGGCCAGCCTATGTGGCTGATGCCTATGAGGTGTCGCACAGCGACAAGCCCAAGTCGTAAATTTCTTCGCCCTAAAGAATGACCAACGACCAGGGTGTTTTTTCCCAAGCCAGGCTTTCTTCGTTGAGCAAATAGGCTGATTGTGGGTAGGCTTTGACCCACTCTGGCGCACACTTCAGGGTGAAACTGCGGCGGTTTTTGGGGTCTTGGCACAGCGAGATGCCTTGCAAATGGGGGTCGCGCCGGGCGTGGCACAGGGCGACTGCCAAGCGCAACACCAACAGCTGTTGAATGAACATGTCATCGTCAAAGTTGGCTTCGAGCTTGCGCAATTTGCCGCGATGCCCCAACACCAGCAAGCTGAGTTTGTGGAGCTCGGTCACGGCAAAACCCATGACATCGGCGTTGTCCAAAATATAGGCACCATGTTTGTGGCTCTCGTTGTGAGAGATGTGCCCCCCAATTTCATGCAGCTGCGCGGCCCAGGTCAATTTGCGGCTGATGCGCTCGTCGACCGCGCCCGAGGCGATTTGTTTGAAAAGATGGTTGGCGGTTTGGCCTACGCGCAGGCCGTGGGCGGGTTCTGCGCCAAACTTGGCCGCCAGGCGTGCCACGGAATGGTCGCGTAAATCGGTGTGTTGCTGGCCGTTGCCCAGCATGTCTTGCAGCAAGCCGTGACGCAGACCACCGCTGGCTTGCACCAGTTGCTTGATGCCGAGCAGGTCAAACAGGGCGCGCAGCACGCTCAGGCCGCCGCCAATGATGGGTTTGCGGTCGTCGCGCATGCCGGGCAGCTTCAGCCGGTCAATGGTTTGCGCTGCCAGCAGTTTGTCTTGCAGCCAGTCCAAACCTTCAAGGCTGACCGAGCCCGCGGGCCAGCCTGCCGCCACCAGCACATCCACCACCGCGTTGACCGTGCCGGCCGAGCCGTAAGCTACGTCCCACTGGTTGCGTGGGTACAACGTGAAAGCTTCGTCCAGCACTGCTTTGGCCGCAATTTCTGCCATTTGAAAGGCGCGCTTGGAAAACTGGTTGTCTGAAAAATAGCGCATTGACCAGGCCACACTGCCGACCCGGTAAGACTCCATGTGTTTGGACACCCGGCCTTGCCCCAAAATGATCTCGGTGGAGCGCCCACCAATATCAATCACCAGGCGGCGCTCGGGGGTGTCGGGCAGGGCTTGGGCGACACCTTGGTAGATCAGCCGGGCTTCTTCTCGACCGGCAATCACATCAATGGGGAAACCCAGTTTTTGCATGCCTGGGCCTAAAAAATCTTCACGGTTGCGGGCTTCGCGCAAAGTTTGCGTCGCCACTGCACGCACTTCATCCTCAGTGAACCCTGCCAAGCGCTCGCCAAAGCGTGCCAAACAGTCCCAGCCGCGTTGCATGGCAGCAAAGGTGAGGTTGCGGTTTTCATCTAGGCCATTGCCTTGACGCACGGTTTCTTTGAGGTACTCGGTGCGGTAAAACTGGCCGTGTTCAATGCGTCCGATTTCAAGCCGAAAGCTGTTGGAACCCAGGTCAACAGCGGCCAGGCGGTTGGTTTTGATGGAAGGTTTTGAAAATTCTGTCATGGGTGTCAGCATAGCATTTCAGCTGCACTGCAGCGACTGGAAACAGTGGCAACCAGTGCAATTTGATGAATCGGGTTAAAGGCACGGGTGTGTCACAAAGTTGTCATATGAATGTCTTAAATTACGATTTGTCGAATCAATAACGGTTCCACATCGTTACCAACCAAAGGATTTTTATGAAGACAAACCCAATTAAAACCATTTTGGCAACCACTGCGTTGGCTTTTTTAGGCGCAGCGCCCTTGAGCAGCTTGGCACAGGTCGTCAAGATTGATGGCTCCAGCACAGTATTCCCCATCACCGAAGGCATAGCCGAAGATTTTCAAAAAGCCAACAAGGGCTACAAAGTTACCGTGGGTGTGTCTGGCACGGGTGGTGGTTTCAAGAAGTTTTGCCGCGATGAAACCGATATTTCTGATGCATCTCGCCCCATCACCGCCAAAGAAATGGAAGCTTGCAAGGCTGCAGGCGTGGAATATTTCGAGCTGCCGGTGGCATTTGATGCCCTGACCGTGGTCATCAACCCCAAAAACACATGGCTCAAAGAAGCCACTGTGGCTGAATTGAAAGCCATTTGGGAACCTGCTTCTCAAGGCAAAGTGTTGCGTTGGAACCAAGTCAACCCCAAGTGGCCAGATCAACCCATGAAGTTGTTTGGCGCAGGCTCTGACTCTGGGACGTTTGAGTATTTCACCGAAGCCATTGTGGGCAAAGCCAAGTCTAGCCGTGGTGACTTTACTGCCTCTGAGGACGACAACGTCTTGGTGCAAGGTGTGGCGGGTGATGTGAATGCCATGGGCTATTTTGGCTATGCGTATTACGCTGAAAACACATCTAAGTTGAAAGCATTGCCCGTGATTGCCGCGCCCGGCAAACCAGCTGTGGCACCCAGTGCCAAAGCAGTTGAAGACGGTTCATACCAGCCTTTGGCACGTCCGATTTTCATTTACGTCAAGGCCAAATCGTTGGAAAAACCTGAAGTCAAGAAGTTTGTGGACTTCTACATGGAAAACGGCGCCAAGATGGCCAATGAAGTGAAGTACGTGGGTTTGCCCGCTGGCATTTACAAGGCTAATTTGAAACACATGGCTGAAGGCAAAAAAGGCACTGTGTTTGGTGGCAAAAATGAAGTCGGCGTCAGCATTGAAGAATTGGTCAAACGCGAAGCCAAAAACTGATCGGTTAAGTTAAAAAAACAAAGGCGGCGCGTGTGTGAACATCACCTATGCGCCGCCTAGCTGCACCTAAAAGTGACACATCAAGATGAGGCAAAACCTACAATGACAGCCGTACTTACTTCCAGAGATGTCGTGATGGATAAGGAAATTAGATTAACTGGCGCTGCCCGCTTGGCCGAGTTGGCCAAAATCAAGCAGGCCAGAAAACGCAAAGACCAGTTGGTTGAGTTGATTTTGTTGTTTGCCGCAAGCGTGTCGGTCTTTACCACGCTAGGCATCATGTATGTGTTGATCAGTGAGTCGGTGGTTTTTTTCCAGCATGTGCCGTTCAAAGATTTTTTGTTTGATTCACAGTGGACACCGCTGTTTGACGATGCGCATTTTGGGATTTCGGTGTTGCTTGCTGGAACATTGTCAAGCTCCCTGGTGGCGCTGGTGATTGCCATTCCCTTGGGCACGGTGATCGCTATCTACTTGTCTGAGTTCGCAGAGCATCGGATTCGCGAAGTTTTGAAGCCTGTTTTGGAGCTGCTCTCAGGGGTACCTACCATCATTTATGGCTACTTTGCGCTGCTGTTCATCACGCCGTTGATTCAAAAAATTTACCCTGACCTGCCGACTTTCAATATTTTGTCTGCCGGGTTGGTGATGGGCATCATGATCATTCCCTATGTGTCGTCTTTGTCTGAAGATGCCATGCGCACGGTGCCCATGAGTTTGCGCGAAGGGTCTTATGCCATGGGTGCCACGCGGTTCCAGACCGCAATGCGGGTGGTGGTACCAGCCTCTGTTTCAGGCATTGCTTCTGCCTACATTTTGGGCGTGTCCCGTGCCGTGGGTGAAACCATGATTTTGGCTGTGGCTGCGGGCATGCAACCCAATTTAACGCTCAACCCGCTTGAGCCAGCCGCCACGGTGACATCTTACATTGTGCAGGTGGCGCTGGGCGACTTGCCACACGGCAGCATTGGCTACCAAACCATTTTTGCAGCGGGTTTGACGCTCTTGGTCATCACGCTGTTGTTTAACCTGCTGGGGCATTGGATGCGCCGCAAATACCGGGAGGCTTATTGATGAGTACGCAACGGACACGCTCTGACGAGCTGCGCGCCATCATCAAATCACACAAGCGTTGGGATTTGATGTTTGGACTGGTGGGTATGCTTGCCATCGCACTCGCCATATTGACACTGGCGGCCTTGTTCAGCCAAATGGTGATCGAAGGTGCACCCCGCATCACGACTGAATTTTTCACCAACTTTCCGTCTCGTAGAGCCGGGCAAGCGGGCATTTTGTCAGCGTGGGTGGGTTCCTTTTTTGTCATGCTGGTGACGGCCTTGTTTGCTATCCCAGTAGGCATTGCCAGCGCCATTTATTTGGAAGAATATGCGCGCAAAAACTGGTTCACGGATGTGATCGAGATCAATATCAGCAACCTGGCGGGCGTGCCCTCTATTGTTTACGGTCTGTTGGCCTTGGGCTTGTTTGTCTACACCTTTGGCTTAGGGCAAAGTATTTTGTCCGCAGGTTTGACGTTGGGTTTGTTGATTTTGCCGATTGTGATTGTGACCACGCGTGAGGCGTTGCGGTCTATTCCGCAAGTGATTCGCGAAGGTGCTTATGCCTGTGGCGCCACCAAGTGGCAGGTGGTCAGTGACCATTTGCTGCCCTACAGTACCCCTGGCATTTTGACGGGTGTGATCATCGGCTTGTCACGCGCCATTGGTGAGACTGCGCCCATCATCACCATTGGGGCGCTTACTTTCATTGCATTTTTGCCTCCGGTGCCGGGGGTTGAGGGCGCCGGCATGTTCGATTGGCTTTTTTCGCCCTTCACCGTCATGCCGATCCAAATTTTTAACTGGACCTCGCGCCCAGACCCCGCGTTTCAGGCCAATGCGGCAGCGGCCAGCCTGGTGCTGGTGGTGTTGACGCTGGGAATGAACGCCCTGGCCATTTGGCTACGCTTTCGCTTGCGCAAAAACATCAAGTGGTAACCCTTTCAAACTGAGCTTTACAACATGCCATCAACCATCACATACCCAGATCAACCGCCCGTGCTGAAAGCCGAGTCTAAAAACCTTGACTTTTACTACGGTGATTTCAAGGCGCTCAAAGGTGTCTCGATGCCGGTTTATGAAAATCGTGTCACGGCGCTGATTGGCCCCAGCGGTTGTGGCAAGTCCACCTACCTGCGCTGCTTTAACCGCATGCATGATCTTTACCCTGGCCACCGTTACGACGGCAAGATTGAGCTTCACCCTGATGATGTCAACATTCTGGACGCCTCGGTTGACCCGATTGAGGTTCGCATGCGCATCTCGATGGTGTTTCAGAAACCCAATCCGTTTCCAAAATCAATTTTCGAAAACGTGGCGTATGGTTTGCGCGTGCGTGGCGAAAAGTCTACGACCTACATTGAGGACAAGGTCGAAGCCGCACTCAAGGGCTCGGCCATTTGGAACGAGGTGAAAGACCGCATGTCTGAGCCAGCCACCAATTTGTCGGGTGGGCAGCAGCAGCGCTTGTGCATTGCCAGGTCATTGGCCACAGACCCCGAAATCATTTTGTTTGATGAGCCTACGTCAGCGCTTGACCCGATTGCCACGGGCAGCATTGAAGAGCTGATCACTGAAATCAAAGACAAGGTCACGATTTTGATCGTGACCCACAACATGCAGCAGGCGGCGCGCGTGTCTGATTTTGTGGCTTATATGTATTTGGGTGAAATGGTGGAGTACGGTGCCACCAATGATATTTTCATGAAGCCCAAGCGCCAGGAAACTGAAGACTACATTACTGGCCGATTCGGTTAATAAAAAGGATTTGATATGAGTGAAAAACACCTCTCCAGCCAATTCGACACCGAACTCGGCTCAGTTTCGACCCGCGTCATGGAAATGGGCGGTTTGGTGGAGTCGCAAATTCGCCAGGCCGTCTACGCACTGTCTCAGTTCAGTGTGGAAGCTGCCAATGAAGTGACGGCCACAGAGCGCAAAGTCAACACCATGGAGGTGGACATTGACCGTGATCTCTCCAGCATCATTGCTCGGCGTCAACCCACCGCGCGCGATTTGCGACTGTTGATTGCCATCTCTAAAACCACTGCCAACTTGGAGCGGGTGGGTGACGAGGCTGCCAAAATTGCGCGCATGGTGCGATCCATCATTCAAAGTGGTGATTTGCGTTCTTTGCCTGCCACTGAGCTGCGTGTGGCGGCTGATTTGGCCTCTGGACTGCTTAGAAAAGCGTTGGACGCTTTTGCCCGTTTGGACACGGCCACGGCATTGTCCATCTTGAAAGAAGACGACCTGATTGACCAGGAATTTGACGGCTTTGTGCGCAAACTCATCACTTACATGATGGAAGACCCGCGCATGATTTCGCCCAGTCTGGACTTGCTGTTTTTGGCCAAAGCCCTGGAGCGCATCGGTGACCATGCCAAAAACATTGCTGAGCTGATCATCTACATTGTCAAAGGTGCAGATGTCCGGCACAGTTCATTGGATGAAATTGAGTCAGCGCTGAAATGAGACGTGTGCCTGTGGTGCTGGTTGTGGAGGATGAACCCGCCATTGCCGAGCTGATTTCTGTCAATCTCAAGCACAGTGGTTTTCGCCCGGTGTGGGCTATGGATGCTGCCACAGCGCAGGCAGAGCTGGATTCTGCTGTCCCTGATGTGGTGTTGCTGGACTGGATGTTGCCAGGTGAGAGTGGTTTGACCTTGGCCAAACGCTGGCGTGCCCACCCGCGCACCAAGTCTGTGCCTATCATCATGCTCACAGCGCGTGGTGATGAGGTTGACCGTGTCGCGGGTTTGGATGCGGGTGCTGACGATTACATTGCCAAGCCCTTTTCAACCAAAGAACTGCTGGCGCGCATTCGGGCGGTTTTGCGCCGCCGTGCCCCTGAGCAAGATGCAGGGGCGGTCAAAGTGGGGGATTTGACACTTGATACCAGCACGTACCGCGTCACATTTGCTGAAGAAGCGTTAAAACTCGGTCCCACTGAATTCAAGTTATTGCATTACCTGATGACGCATGCCGAGCGCGTGCAAAGCAGAGCACAGTTGCTCGACAAAGTGTGGGGTGACCATGTGTACATTGAAGAGCGTACCGTGGATGTGCATGTGAAACGCCTGCGCGAGGCCATGGGCGCCGCGGGGGCGATGGTTGACACTGTGCGGGGCGCGGGTTACCGCCTGACGCTTCAAACTGCGCCGCAAAAGCAAGCGGCCGTTTAACTGCGCCTGCCAAAGTGAATGCTTAGCCGTTTTGTTCAGTTGTCGGTTTTTTTGCTGGCAGGTTTGCTTGTTGGGCTTGGGGTGGGTCATTACTGGCCTGGCTCGGAGGCTGTCGAAGCGGCTCTGGGGATGGCTGCTTTGCTCTGGTTTGTGCTTGATGGTTTGGCGTTGGTCAAGTTTCAGCAATGGCTGCGGCTGGACTCATCAGCTGCTGTCGGTGTGCGAGTTGGGCTATGGGGCGATCTCACGACCCGCATTCAAAAAATGCTGCGCGAGCGGGAGCGCAAATCTCAAAACAATAAAAATCGGTTGCAAGACTTTTTGTCTGCGTTGCAGGTTTCCCCCAACGGGGTCATGTTGCTAGATGGCGAGGCGCGCATTGAGTGGTGCAACCAAACCGCGGCTGCACATTTTGGCTTGGATGTAGAGCGTGACTTGCAGCAAACCGTGGGTAATTTGGTTCGTGCGCCCGAGTTTGCCGCTTACCTGGCGCGTGGTGACTATCAAAAAGAGTTGACCATGGCAGGGCGTGACAGTTTGCCCTCCAGACCTGTGACCCTGTCTGTGCAACTTCATCCCTATGGCAAAGGGCGCAAATTGCTGCTGTCGCGCGACATCACTGCGCTAGAGCAAGCCGAGGCCATGCGCCGTGATTTTGTGGCCAATGTGTCTCACGAAATTAGAACGCCGCTGACCGTGCTTGGCGGTTTTGTCGAGACCCTGCAAACCCTGCAGCTTGATGAAGCTGAGCGCCAGCAGTATCTGACGCTGATGGCACAACAAGCACTGCGCATGCAAACCCTTGTCAGCGACTTGCTCACGCTCTCGAAACTTGAAGGCAGTGCATTGCCGGGTTTGGAACTGCGGGTGTCTGTGCCTAGATTGATGCAGCAGCTTGAGTCTGATGCCCGCTCTTTGTCTCAAGTGATGGGGGAGACGCCGCAGACCGATCATCACTTTGAATTTGAGTCTACTTTCAACGGTGATTTGCTGGGTGTGGCCAGTGAGTTGCACAGTGCCTTAGGTAATTTGATCAGCAATGCCGTGCGCTACACCCCAGTGGAGGGGCACATCAAAGTGTGCTTGCAACGGTTACCAGACGGGCGTTTGGAATTTTCTGTGGCAGACAGCGGGCCTGGCATTGCACCCGAACACATAGGTCGCTTGACAGAACGGTTTTACCGCGTAGACCGCAGTCGATCACGCGAAACTGGTGGAACGGGTTTGGGCTTGGCCATTGTCAAACATGTCGCGCAGCGCCATGGAGCAACTTTGAGCATCGAAAGCGTGGTTGGGAAGGGGTCTAAATTCAGTTTGACTTTTCCCGCTTTTCGGGTGGTGTAACACCTGGGGTTTGTGCCAACGTGGGCAGCGCTTTATACAACCCCAAACTGTCTTTGCGTTCAGCCGGGTGACGCAACTTTTGTTGAAGTTGCCAGTTCATTGACCATTCGGTGTCATCAGACATGGGCATCAGGTTCAGGTTGGCTATCAGCCAGGTGCAGCGCGTGTTGGCTTGCCAAGTCACCAGCTTCAGATCACTGTGAAACTCAAACGCTGCGATCTGGCTGCGTGAAAGCCCCAACATGCTCACGCAACCTGGGGTGGTTGGCAAATTTTGGGTCACTTGCCGCACCAGGGGCTCATAGCTGCGGGCAAAGTTCAGCAAAGGCAGCCACAGTGTCATCAGCAACAGCCAGCTCAGTGCCGAGCCTCCTGCGGGCAACACCAAACTTTTCCAAATCGCAGCGGGGTGTCTGCCTACACGCCATTTCACCAATCCAACCCAAGCCAGACTTGCTGCGACAGCTATCAAAAATGAAAGATAGGAAAAGCTGTGCACAAAGCCCGGTGCCAGTCTTGCCACATTGGCAGCAGGCTGAGCTGGCACACCTGTTTGAAGCGAAAACCAGACCACCCAAATCACCAGTGCACAACCAGAGAAAAAGATCAGGGTCAGCCAGTCAATCAAGGCGCCCACACTGCGCCCCAAAGTGGGTAGTGCAAACGCTGCCAGCGCTGCCAGTGCCGGCAGTGCCAACAACAGCGAGCGATCAGCCGCCGATGTGGTGAGTGTGGCCACACTGGCCACTGCCACAAACCCGATAGGCAACCAGAGGTGCATGCCAGCCATGCGCGTGCTGAGCCACTGACGACGCCAGCGCCACAGCGTCCACACCGCCAGCGGCCATGCAGGCCAGGTGAACCACAGAAAAAGCCGCCCCAGACTTTGCCATTCCGTCCAGCTGGCTTGCGGCAAGTCAATGCGCCAGCGCCACAGATGCAACTGTGTGGCCAGCAGGGCGGTGGCCAACGTCATGATCAGCAGCCCGGCGGCGCGGCGGCGGGTATGAAAAGGGGAGGCATCGGGTGCCAAGGGCGCCCGCATGTACAAGGCCGCCGTTCCCAGCCCCAGTACTGCAGCCAAGCTGGGTGCACCTGAAAGCGACAAGCCGAGCAGTGCCAAGCCGGCGCTGACTCCTGGCATCCACAGCCGGTAAGGCAGTGCCGCGCCTGCGTAAAAAAAACAGGCGCTGAAACACAGCTGAGCCAGAGCAGGGGTGGTTTCATGACCCAGTTGCGCCAACCCTAAGCAGGCAATGAAGGCCAGCACAGCACCGTCGGCAATGGCTCTGGCGTAGTCGGTGGGATTGGCTTCGCCACCAAAGGCAAAGGCCACTGGCTGAGCTGCGGGGTTGCGTGCCAAATGGTAAGTGCCATACCAGGTGGCGACCATTGACAACAGCAGCAGCAGCATGAACGGCAAGCGTGCCGCCAAGTCTGGTGCCACCCAGGCTGGGGCCAACTGCATGCTCCAGGCGCCCAGCCAGTAGGGCAGCAGGGCGTCGACCTCTGGCACCAGTCCGCCCAACGTCGGGTTCATCCAAGCAGCGTGACCCTGAGCCAAGGCAGCCATGTAACCAAAAGAGGTGATGTCATCTGACTTCCAGGGCACGCGCCCAATGAAGCCAGGCAACACATACGCCAGGCAAAACAACAGCAAAGCCAGACGTGGCAAGCGTTTGACAGCCTTTTGGCCAACGATGGCAGGGGTGGGTTGATTCACAACAAATCGAAACGAAAGGATGAGATTGAGGAAGCGTGCCAAAGAAAAAGGCAGCGCGGGCTAACCCGGCTGCCTTTGACAGGGTGCTTAGACGCGCTTACTTGGCAGCAGTTTTGCCAAAACGGTTGCGGAAGCGCTCCACACGGCCACCCATGTTGTCCACAGATTTTTGTGTGCCGGTGTAGAAAGGATGAGATTCGCTGGAGGTATCCAACTTGAAGAGGGGCAGTTCACGGCCATCTTCCATTTTGATCATTTCCTTGGCGTTGGCACAAGAACGGGTCACGAATTTGAAACCATTGGACGAGTCCAGGAAACAAACTTCGCGGTAATTGGGGTGAATGCCTTCTTTCATGTGTTCTCCATCAGTTGCGTTAGCCGCGCCAGCCCTTGCACAACCCATTGCGCAATTCAAAGCTGCTCGTACTTTTCGCTAAAAACCGTGCATTATAAGGGTGTCTCCACCACTAGAATGCCAGCCTATGTCTTACCTAGTGCTTGCCCGCAAATACCGTCCCCGCAATTTCACCGAAATGGTGGGGCAAGACCACGTGGTGCAAGCCCTGACGAATGCGCTCACCACCCAGCGCTTGCATCACGCCTACCTGTTCACCGGCACGCGGGGTGTGGGCAAAACCACTGTCTCGCGTATTTTGGCCAAATCGCTCAACTGCCAGGGTCTCGATGGCACAGGTGGCATCACCGCCACCCCTTGCGGTGTGTGCCAGGCCTGCACCGACATTGATAGCGGCCGGTTTGTTGATTACACCGAGCTCGATGCTGCCTCAAACCGTGGTGTCGACGAAGTGCAAGCCTTGCTGGAGCAGGCTGTTTATAAGCCGGTGCAAGGGCGCTTCAAGGTGTTCATGATTGACGAAGTGCACATGCTCACCAACACCGCTTTCAACGCCATGCTCAAAACGCTGGAGGAACCGCCTGAGTATCTGAAATTTGTCCTGGCCACCACCGACCCGCAAAAAGTCCCGGTGACCGTGCTGTCGCGCTGTTTACAGTTCAATTTGCGCCCCATGGCACCCGACACCATCCGCGAGCATTTGCACAAAGTGCTGGCCATTGAAAATGTCAGCGCTGATGTGCCCTCGCTGCGCTTGCTCGCGCGTGCCGCACGCGGCTCCATGCGCGATGCCTTGAGCTTGACCGACCAAGCCATTGCGTTTGGCTCGGGGGTGTTGGCTGAACAACTGGTGCGCCAGATGCTGGGCAGTGTGGATCGCAGTTATGTTTTTCGGCTGCTGCAGGCGCTGGCGCATGGGGATGGCAAAACCGTGGTTGAAACCTCTGAAGCCCTGCGCACGCATGGCTTGAGCGCGGCATCTACCCTTGAAGAAATGAGTGCCGTGCTGCAACGCATGGCCGTGTTGCAAGCTGTGCCGGGCTTGGCGGTGGATGATGACGACCCCGAAGCCGCAGACATAGCCCAGTTGGCCGCGCTGATGCCCGCTGATGAAACCCAGTTGCTCTACAGCATTTGCCTGCACGGGCGCTCCGAGCTGGGCTTGGCACCAGACGAATATGCCGCGCTGACCATGGTGCTGCTGCGTTTGCTGGCCTTCAAGCCCAACGCGCAGTCAGACCTACAGGAAAAAAAAACACTGAAATTGGGTGCTAGCGCAGCGCCTGAAGCAGCTCATAGGCTGCCACCGGCCGAACACCAAGCTCCGCCTCAGCCAGCGCAGCCCCAGTCAGCTCAGTTAGCCAGCCCAACCCAGTCAGGTCAAGCAGAGCGGGTTCATCCCCAACCGCAGGCAATGGCTTCCACGGCACCCGCACCTAGAGCCATGCCAGCCGGTCAGCGCTTGCCTGTGCATGAGATGCATCCAGGCGTATCGCCTGCTGATCGGGCACCGTCAAGTGCTTCAACCGAGCCAGCTCAGGTGGTTGAGAAATATATAAAAAATCAGCCTCTAGACCATGTAGATAATGCGCTAACAGCTACAAATATTGAAGCAATTCAGGTGCATGAGAGGCCAGTGTCAAGTCGTGATGTGCCGCCGGTGCGGGTACCCAACACCTTGGCTGTGAGCCCAGAGGGCGATTTTTGGTCAGACACCGTGAAGTCGCTCATTGACAGCGAGGCCATCACCGCCATGGTGCGTGAACTGGCCTTGCAAGCCCAATTGGTGGCGCGTGACGCTGATCAATGGCTGCTGCGCGTGGAGCGCGAGTCGCTCAATCAGCCAGGTAGCCGGGAGCGCTTGGCAGCGGCACTGGCAACGGCGGGTTTTCCCGTCAAGCTGGTTATCGAGGTCGGGCGCATCACCGACAGCCCCGCCAAGCGGCAGGCAGCTGCCGCCGAAGCGGCTCAACTGGTGGCAGAAAAAATCGTTTTTGATGACCCCCTGGTGCAAACCTTGATGCGGGATTTTGGGGCGAAAATTGTCCCCGGTAGTATCAAATCTGTTGCCGTTGCGGTTTGAATTGATCTTTTTGCACCCACCGCGTTGATGGTTGCGCACAAACTCCCTTCACTTGATTTTTTAATAAGGAAACTTCCATGTTCAACAAAGGACAACTCGCCGGCCTCATGAAACAAGCGCAGGCCATGCAAGACAACATGAAAAAAGCCCAAGATGAGCTGGGCAGCATTGAAGTCACCGGCGAGTCTGGCGCGGGCTTGGTCAAAGTCACCATGACCTGCAAGCACGATGTCAAACGCATCACCATCGACCCCAGCTTGCTAGCAGACGACAAAGACATGTTGGAAGACCTGGTGGCCGCAGCCTTTAACGCTGCGGTGCGCAAAGCTGAAGAAACTTCTGCTGAAAAAATGGGCAAGATCACCGCTGGCATGCCAGGCCTGCCAGGTGGCATGAAATTTCCGTTCTGATGTCTGACACCAGCGCGCTTGAGGTTTTGGTGCAAGCCTTGAAGCGGCTGCCAGGCGTGGGGGTGAAGTCTGCGCAGCGCATGGCCTTTCACTTGCTTCAGCATGACCGCCCAGGTGCGCAACAGCTCTCCAACGCACTGGCGCATGCAGCACAAGCGGTGCAACACTGCGAGCGCTGCCACACATTCACCGAATTCACAGTCTGTGCCACTTGCCTGGATGAGCGCCGCGATGTCACCAAGCTGTGTGTGGTGGAAACGCCGGCTGACCAGTCGGCCATTGAGCGCACCGGCGCCTTCAAAGGCCTTTACTTTGTATTGATGGGCAAACTCAGCCCCCTCGATGGCATTGGCCCGCATGACATTGGTCTGAAAAAGCTGTTTGACCGTGCCACTGATGGCACCGTTGAAGAAGTGATTTTGGCCACCAACTTCACAGCCGAGGGCGAGGCTACGGCGCACGCCATCAGTGAAGGGCTGAAGGCGCGTGGTTTGCACCTGACACGCTTGGCACGTGGTGTGCCTGTGGGCAGCGAACTTGAATATGTCGATTTGGGCACCATTGCCCATGCGCTAGTTGATCGGCGCTGAAACTGAGAGAGGATGCCATGACCGTTGCCCGCTTTACTTTGGCCTATTGGTGTGTGCTGGTGGCTGCCTTGCTACCCATCTTTTGTGCCGGTTTGGCCAAATGGGGCACCTTCAGCAAACCCCGGCGAGACGGCGGTTTTGACAACCACAATCCTCGCGCCTGGTTGGCGCAGCAAACCGACTGGCGTGCGCGCGCCAATGCCGCACAAGCCAACAGTTTTGAAGCCCTGCCGTTTTTCATCGGCGCAGTGGTCATTGCGCACCAATTGGGTGCCTACCAAACCCGCTTAGACCTCTTGGCTTTTGTTTACGTGGTGCTCAGGCTGGTGTACATCTTGATGTACGTGGCTAATTTGGCCAATCTGCGCAGCATGGTGTGGGGGTTGGCCTTGGCCATGAATGTGGCCATTTTGTTTGTTGGTTATCGCTAAGGTGGCAAGCACTGTAAAGCCGCTGTCTTCTCGCCCAAGCCCAGAACCCAGCGCCGTAGCAAGGCGCATCAATTTTTCAAAACACCCATGCCCCACCGTAACCCGCGCGCCAAACTCACCCCCGCCATGCATGGCGTGCTGGAGCGCATGGCGCGTGCCGGGCAGGTTCCGCTGCATGCGCTGACGCCCCAGCAGGCACGCGCGCACTACGAGGCCAACGCCGGGGTGCTTGACTTGCCGCTGGTGCCGATGGCGCGGGTGGAGAGTTTCACCGTCAAGGCGCGTGACGGCTTTGAGGTGCCGGTGCGCCTGGTGGCGCCATCGCAAGAGGCGTTACCGGTGTTGGTTTATTTGCATGGCGGCGGCTTTACCCTTGGCAGCACGGCCACGCATGAGTCGTTGTGTCGGCAGTTGAGCCACCTGGCTCAGTGTGCGGTGCTCTCAGTGGGTTACCGGCTGGCACCAGAGCAGCGTTTTCCCACCGCGTTTGAAGACGCCTGGGACGTGCTGCAGTGGCTGGCGCAACATGGCCAAACGCTGGGGCTAGACGCCACTCGCCTGGCCGTGGGGGGTGACAGCGCCGGTGGCACGCTGGCTGCAGCGTGTGCGCTGCAAGCGCGTGACGTGGGTGTGCCACTGGCATTGCAACTGCTGTTTTACCCCGGCACCACCGCACACGCCGACACGCCCTCGCACAAAACCTTTGGCCAAGGCTTTGTGCTGGAGGCGGCACACATTGCTTACTTTTTTGACCTCTACATTCCAAACCACACCCAGCGTGAAGACTGGCGTTTTGCTCCCTTGCTGGCCGAAGACGCTGAGGGCGTGGCACCGGCCTGGTTGGGGCTGGCCGAGTGCGACCCGCTGGTGGATGAAGGTGTGCTGTATGCCGACAAATTACGCGCCGCCGGGGTGGCGGTTGACCTGGAAATCTACCGCGGGGTGACCCACGAGTTCATCAAAATGGGGCGGGTGATTGCCGCCGCGCGCCAAGCACATCAAGACGCAGCGCGTGCATTGCGTGAGGCATTCAAGCGCTGATGGGGGGGTGAAAATTAGGCCGTGGCGTGATGTTCACGGGGCTCAAATATCGGCCAGCAACGGGTAGGGCGCGGGAGACAAGGCCAGCACAGCCCCCTGGGCAGACTGAGCACGCACGCCACCGGCTTCAAAGGCGCTGATCTGCATCGACACAATGGCATCAAAACCCCCATTGGGTGCGGCTGCTGCTTGCACCACCAGGCCACAGGGTTGGCTGGCATCGTCTGGCGCAAACAGCGCTTGGCCAGCGTGCAACGCCACATCGGCGTGCGCCAGGTAAGCGCGGCGTTTGAGCGTGCCTCTGAACTGACTGCGTGCCACCACCTCTTGACCGGGATAGCACCCTTTTTTGAAATTGACCCCGCCCACCGACTCGTAATTGAGCATTTGCGGCACCAGTGCTTCAAAAATAGGCTGGCTCACGGTGGCAATGCCGCTGCGCACTTCGCCCCAAGCCCACAGCTGCGCACTGAGGGGCTGGCCTGCGGGGGCTGGGGTTGGTGCTGGGGCAATCAACAACGCGCGGGGCGTGCCTTCTGCAGGGTAAAGCGTGATCAGATGTTGGTCATCAAAATCGGCTTTAGCCCAGGCATTGCTTGCGTCAATAGCTCTGCTTTTGGTAGCTTCCAAAGCGACTGCACCAGCTAGACCGTAGACCGAGAAGTCGGCCGTGGCGTCTGAGAGCTTGACCTGGGCACGCATCACAAACATACTCAAGCGCTTCAAGGTGGCGGCCAGCAGGTCGGCACTGCACAGCAGCAGAATGTCGGTCGGGCTGCGTTTGAAGCCCACAAAGCTGGCTTGCAAGCGGCCTTTGGCGTTGCAAAAGCCTGCCAAGCGTGCCTCAGACAAGCCCAGCAGAGAGAAGTCGTTGGTGAATTGGCCGTGCAGAAATTTGGCGGCATCTGGGCCTTGCGCACGAATCAGCCCAAAAGTGGTCAGCGGGGCTACGCCTTCAAGTGTGTTTTGCATGGGGTGAATTATCATGCGCGCTTCAAATTCGAGAAGGCAACAGGGTTGTGGTGAAGATGTTTCGTGCACTGATGGCGGTGGTTTTGGTCGTGATGTTGGTCATAGCAGGCTGGGGCGGGCTGTGGCTGCACCAAGACTTGGATCTGCGCACCGCCACCGTGGACGTGTCCATTGAACCCGGCACCAGCCCACGCGGCGTGGCGCAAGAGGTGGTCAACAGCGGTGTCAACACTTCGCCCGCCTTGCTTTACTGGTGGTTTCGCCTGTCTGGCCAAGCCCGCCAAATCAAGGCGGGCAGCTACGAGCTGGCCGCTGGCACCACGCCGCGCAGCTTGCTGGGCATGCTCACACGCGGCGAAGAGGCCTTGAAATCCGTCACCTTGGTGGAGGGCTGGAGCTTCAAGCAGGTGCGCGCAGCACTTTTAAAAGAAGAGCACCTCACGCATGATTCACAAGCGCTAGAGGCCAGTTTGATCATGGAAAAATTGGGTCAAGCAGGCCACCACCCGGAAGGCCGTTTTTACCCCGATACCTACACTTTTGCCAAAGGCAGCAGCGACCTCAAAGTGTTGGCGCGTGCCCTGCGCGCCATGGATCACCACTTGCAAGATGCCTGGGCGCAGCGCGTGGGCACCTTGCCACTGAAGTCACCCGCTGAGTTGCTGACTCTGGCCAGCATTGTGGAAAAAGAAACTGGCCGCGCCAGCGACCGCCCCATGGTGGCCGCAGTGTTTGCCAACCGGCTGCGCTTGGGCATGCCGCTGCAAACCGACCCGACCGTGATTTACGGCCTGGGCGACAAGTTTGACGGCAACCTGCGCCGCCGTGACCTGCTGGCCGACACCCCCTGGAACACCTACACCCGCACCGGTTTGCCGCCCACCCCAATTGCCATGCCCGGCAAGGCCGCGTTGCTGGCCGCCGCACAACCCGCCACCAGCCGTGCGTTGTATTTTGTGGCGCGTGGCGACGGCAGCAGCCAGTTCAGCGACACGCTTGACGCGCACAATCGGGCAGTCAACACCTACCAGCGCGGCCGATAAGGCCTTTGACCATGACCCCCAGCGGACTCTTTATCAGTTTTGAAGGCATTGACGGTGCCGGCAAATCCACCCACATTGCCGCTCTGGCACAGGCCATTCGAGCGCAGGGCAGGGTGGTCACCCTGACCCGGGAACCCGGCGGCACCCCTTTGGCTGAAAAACTGCGTGCTCTGGTGCTGAACGACGCCATGGACGCCATGACCGAGGCCTTGCTGGTGTTTGCCGCACGGCGCGACCATTTGCAGCAAGTCATTGAGCCCGCCTTGGCGCGTGGCGAGGTGGTGCTGTGCGACCGCTTTACCGATGCCACTTTTGCCTACCAAGGCGGCGGGCGTGGCTTTGATCTGAAAACGCTTACTTTTTTAGAGCAGCTTGTGCAGACCAAACAAGGGCTAGAGGCCAATTTCATCAGACAACCCGATGTGACCCTGTGGTTTGACCTGGCGCCGCACTTGGCCGCACAGCGGCTGGCTGGCACCCGCACCCCCGACAAATTTGAAGCCGAAAGCTGCCACTTCTTCACCCAAGTGCAACAGGGCTATCAGGCGCGTTTTGCGGCTGACCCCATGCGCTTTGCCCGCATTGAAGCCAACCAAAGCCGCTCAGCCGTGTGGCGCGATGTGCTGGCGGCGGTGGCTGGCAAAACCGGGTTGCAGCTGGCTCTATCAGCAGCTGAAGAGACTTTGACTTCGGCATCTTTGACAACACCAGCCCCATGACAGCCACCACCGCCCCCTGGATCACCAGCCAAACGCAGCAACTGCTGGCGCAGCGTGGCCATGCTTGGCTGCTGGCTGGGCCTTCGGGGCTGGGGCAATTTGAGCTGGCCATGGCATTGGCCAGCGCTTGGCTGTGTGAGCGCCCGAGTGCACACGGTGCGTGCGGCCAGTGTGGCAGTTGTCACGCCATTGCCGTGCATGCCCACGCCGACCTGTGTGTGCTGATGCCAGAGACCACGCTGCTGGCGCTGGGCTGGCCCTTGGGCGAAAAAGCCAATGATGAAATTGAGAGCAAGAAGCGCAAACCCAGCAAGGAAATCCGCGTGGAAGCCATGCGCGATACGGTGGAGTTTGCACAGCGCACCAGCGCCCGTGGCCATGGCAAAGCAGTGCTGGTGTTTCCAGCTGAGCGCATGAATGTGTACACCGCCAACGCCTTGCTCAAAACCCTGGAGGAGCCGCCGGGCGATGTGAAATTTGTGCTGGCCACCGATGCCGCCCACCAGCTGCTGCCCACCATTCGCAGCCGCTGCCTGGGTCACACCCTGCTGTGGCCAGATGCGCCCACTGCCTTGGCGTGGCTGCAAGGGCAGGGCGTGCCTGCGGCGCAAGCTCGGGTGATGCTGCGCGCTGCCGGCGGCAGGCCGCAAGATGCATTGCAATTTGCACCCATTGCCGACCGGTGGCCACGCCTGCCACGTGCCGTGCAGGGCGGCGACGTGGCCGTCTTCAAGGACTGGACACCGGCGCAAACGCTGGATGCCTTGCACAAAATATGTCACGACCTGCTGGCCGTACGCAGCGGTGCCAGCCCACGTTTTTTTGAAGCCGCAGATTTACCCAAGGCGCAGAGTTGGCGCAAGTTGACCGACTGGAGCCAAGCCTTGTCGCAAGCCATGCGCACCGTAGAGCACCCTTTTAACGCGGGTTTGATGCAAGAAGCCTTTGTCAGCCAAGCGCAGTTGGCACTGAAACCCTGATTTTGATAGCACCATGAACAAAGCCCATCACCCCGCACCTGCTGCACCGCGCCCCAGCGTCATTCAGCTCAACATCAAGGAAAAAGCGGCCTTGTATGCCGCTTACATGCCCATTTTTGCCACTGGCGGCTTGTTCATTCCCAATGCCCGCGACTACCATTTGGGCGATGCGGTGTATGTGCTGGTGTCTTTGCCAGACGACCCTCAGCGCTATCCGGTGGCCGGCAAGGTGGGCTGGGTCACCCCGGCCAAGGCTGCGGGCAACCGCACCCAGGGTATTGGCATTGTGTTTCCGACCGACGACAAGTGTGCGGCATTGAAACTGCGCATTGAAGAGATTTTGGGCCCACAACTGGGTTCAGAGCGCCCCACCCAAACGCTGTAAGGTTGACTGCCATGTTCACAGATTCCCATTGCCATTTGAATTTTCCCGAGCTCATGGCCGAGCTGCCAGCGATTCGGCAAGCCATGGCGCAAGCCCAGGTGAGCCGTGCGCTGTGCATCAGCACCACCTTGGAGGAGTTTCCTGCGGTGCATCACTTGGCGCTGACCTATGACAATTTTTGGGCCACAGTGGGCGTTCATCCTGACAACGAAGGGGTTCGAGAGGCCAGCTTGCAAGAACTTTTGACGCTGGGTGCGTTGCCGCGCGTGGTGGGCGTGGGTGAAACCGGCCTGGACTATTTCAGACTCAATGGCCGCACGGTGGCAGACATGCACTGGCAGCGGGAGCGCTTTCGCATCCATATTCGCGCTGCGCGGCAATTGCAAAAACCGCTGGTCATCCACACTCGCCAAGCCGCTGCAGACACTTTGCAGATATTGAGAGAAGAGGGCGAAGATGGCTCGGTTGGCAGTGCCGGGGGCGTGTTTCACTGCTTTAGCGAAGATGCCGATGTAGCGCGCCAAGCCCTTGAGATGGGGTTTTACATCTCTTTTTCTGGCATTTTGACCTTCAAGAGTGCGCAAAACCTGCGGGATGTGGCTGCCACTGTGCCGCTCGATCGCTTGCTGATTGAGACCGACAGCCCGTATTTGGCACCGGTGCCGCACCGCGGTAAAACCAACAACCCGTCTTATGTGCCGCTGGTTGCAGCGCAGTTGGCGCAAGTCAAACAGGTGTCTCTAGAGACCATGGCGCAGCACACCAGCCGCAATTTTGAGGCCTTGTTCACAGGCGTGACGGTTTGAAAGCTGAGTTAAAAATGATCACTCATCACTTTAAAAAACTTTTATACCTATTTGTTTTCATTGGTTATTCTGTTGCGCATGCGGGCTCTTACGACGACTTTTTTACCGCCATTGCCCAAGACGACGAAGCCCGCATGGTGACGCTCTTGTTGCGCGGTTTTGACCCCAACACGGTTGACCCTAAAGGCACCCCGGGCTTGCTGCTGGCCGTGAAAGCGTCGTCTTTCAAAGTGGCCACCTTGCTGGCCAACGCAACCGGCGCCAAGGTGGAAGTGCGCAGCGCTGCGGATGAAAGTCCGCTGATGTTCGCTGCACTCAAGGGCGAGCTGGCGCTGTGCCAGTTGCTGATCAAAAAAGGCGCTGATGTCAACAAAACCGGCTGGGCGCCTTTGCACTATGCCGCCACCAGCGGCCATGTGGCGGTGATGAATCTGCTGCTGGAAGAAAACGCTTACATCGACGCTGCGTCGCCCAACGGCAGCACGCCGCTGATGATGGCGGCACGCTACGGCACCGAGTCGGCCGTGAAGTTGCTGCTGGAAGCTGGCGCCGACCCAACCTTGAAGAACGATTTAGGTTTGACGGCCATAGACTTTGCACGGCTCGGCCAGCGTCAACAGTCTGCGGAATTGATTGCTGCGTTCATTCGTGGCAGGCAGCCTAAAGGGACTTGGTGAGAATGCTGATTTCAAAGCGAATCCGTTGATCTGTGACCTTTATTTGACTTTATACGATGTATATTATGTTAAGTTATGTGGTGATCAATATCACATGAGCAGCAATCAGTTCAACCTATCCAACTCATCCATGACGTAGAGACTGAAAAGTCTCAAATCGCCAAGCTCTCAAAAAACAACCCACCACTGCGCAAAATTTGTGTCTGGGCGGCCTGTCTCAGCACCCCGGCTTGAGGCACCACCAGCGTAAGGCGTTGTTTGGCGCGGGTGATGCCGGTGTAGAGCAGTTCACGGGTCAGCACTGGGCTGGCCACGTCGGGCAGCACCAAGGCCACATGTTCAAACTCAGACCCCTGGGATTTGTGCACTGTCATGGCAAACACGGTTTCTACCGCATCCAGCCGACTGGGCAGCACCCAACGCACGGTGTCGCCCAGCGCAAAGGCCACACGCAGCCCCTTGGCGCGTGGCAGGCACAGTCCCACATCACCATTCATCAGGTTCAGGTGGTAGTCGTTGCGGGTGACCATCACCGGGCGACCCGCAAACCAGCCCTCGGGCGCAAACCCCAGGGCGTGACTCAAGGTGCGGTTCATGGCAGTCACGCCCCAGGCACCTTCGCGCAACGCGCACAGCACCTGAAATTGGGCAAAAGCCGCCAGCAAAGCCAGCGCTTGCACATCGCTGCAATTGGCCTGTTTTGCCTGCTTGGCCGCTTGTCCACCCGTGCCTAAAGCCTTTAACTGCGTCAGCCACTGCTGCCAACCGCGCTGTGCCAAGCCCGCCACATCAGCCGCGCGCGCAGACGCTGGCTGCAGCCGGGTGACGGCTGGGATGGGCTGAAGGTGCAGATCAGCCTGGAATTCATCGACCGTCGCTGCGGGTTGACAAGCCACAGGCGTGGCTTGCCATAACCGCTCTAACTCTGCACGCTGTCCGGTATTGACTGCGCGCGCCCACTGGCCAATCAAACTCTCAGCAGCAAAGCGACGGCTTTGTCGCAGCATGACGGTGTGCTGCGCCAGCCGTGAGCCTTGCCCCGCCCAGGCACTGAGGTCTTGCCCGCTGTGCGTGCTGACCCACTGCACCGTCTCGGGTAAATAAGCCCCCTGCTCTGCCCCGGCACAGAGTTGCCCCAGCACCGCACCCGCCTCGACTGAGGCCAACTGGTCTTTGTCGCCCAGCAAAATCAGGCTGGCTTGCGGTGGCACGGCCACCAGCAGGCGCGCCATCAAGGCCAGGTCAATCATCGAGGCTTCGTCCACCACCACCAGATCAAAGGCCAGCGCGGGCGGGGCACCGGTTTGGGTGCTAGAGCGCTGGTGCAGCAATTTGTGCAGGGTTTGCGCCTGCGCGGGAATGTGCGCCTGCATCTGTGGGGGCAGGTGTTGCACTGCTTGCGCGATCGACTCCCCCAACCGGGCGGCAGCCTTGCCCGTGGGTGCGGCCAAGGCAATGCGCAACGGCTTGCCCGCAGCCACCGCCTGCGACTGCAACAAGCCCAACAGTCGCACCACCGTGGTGGTTTTGCCCGTGCCGGGGCCGCCGGTGATGAGCGTGAAGCGCCCGTGGGCAGCCAGGGCACAAGCCACCTTTTGCCAGTCGGGCTGGGTAGCAGTTGACGCGTCAAACAAGCTGTTCAGTGACTCGGCCAACCCGCCTGGCACCGCCATGGGTTGGGTCAACCTGGCTAGGATGGCGGCACGAATGGTTTGCTCGGCCTGCCAATTGCGCCGTAAATACAGCCGCCCAGCCGCCAGCACCAGCGGGCTGGCAGTGCCGTGAATCCAGGGCAAACTGGCTGCCCCAGCGGCCAGGTCTTCGGGCAAAAAGGCTTGCAAACTTGATGCCCAGCCGAGCACAGCCACACCGCGTTCAGCCAATAGGGACACATCCAGACAAGCATGACCACGGCCATATTGGTGGCTGGTGAGCGCGGCCAACAGCACATGGCGCGGGTCAGCGCTGGGCTGCGCCTGGTGCAAAAACTGCGCAAAAGCCATGTCCAGCGCAGTCAAGGGCAAGCCGCTGGCCGCCGGTTCGATGGGTTCAAGCAAAGCCAATAAAGTCATCATCCTTCTCCTGCCCCATGAAAACTGAGTTGAGCATCCAGCGCCGCTATCAACGCCTGCGGCGTGGGCACGCTCAGCATGCCCACACCAGGCTGGTCAACGCCGCGCACAAACCAATACAGCGCCCCGCCCATGTGCTGGTCAAAGTCGTAGCTGTGAGGCATGCGGGCCTTCAGCAAACGGTGCAGCGCCAGCACATACAGCACGGCTTGCACGTCGTAGCGGTGCTGCCGCATGGCCTGGTTCAAGGTGCTGGGCAGGTAGTCGGGCAGCAGGTTGGACTTGTAGTCCAGCACGTAATATTTGCCTTGAATGACACACACCAGGTCCATCACCCCGGTCAGCAGCCCCTGCAGGGTGCGCGGTTTCAAGGCCTCACGCGGCCAACCCGGCCACACGGCTTGGCAGATGTGGTGATCCAGCCAGACAGTCTCAAGCCGTTGCACTGGTAGGGTAAAGCCCATTTCAGGCCAACAATCTGAAGGCTTGATTGATATTAAATTAATAGCTGCTTGTGCTTTATTCATAAGCGCTAGAGGCCAATTTTGCTTACAAATTTGGCACACCCATTCGGTCAGCAAGCAGGTTTGTGCCTCGTCCAAGGCGGCACGCTGGCTGGCGCGTTCAAGCTGCTTGAGCCAGGCGGCCTGCATGGCACTCGTTTCACCTTCGCCAGCACCCTCAAGTGCAGCCGCAGCCTCAACAGCAGTGGGGTTGTGCCCAGCATCGCTGTGGCTGGCGTGCCCAGCCCTTGCGTGCGGCGATGCGGCAACCGGCCAGCCATGCTCGGCTTGCCATTGCATCAGTTCATGCAACAGCGTGCCGTAGTGCGCACCGGCTGGAAAGGCATTGAAAGCCAGCACTGGCGCAAACAGCTCTGGCGACTGGTCTGGTGGCTGCGGCGCTGGCAGGTCAACGGCGGCGCTGTCAAGTTGGGCGTCTTGCAACCGGTCGTCTTGCACGCTGCCTGCAGCGCGGGCATCAAGCTCACGCGTGAGGGCACTGAAGCTGGCGCTCCAGCCAGCGCGTCGCAGCACGCGCTGCGCCACCCGTGCGGCTTGCCACGGCTTTGCGGGGGTGCTGGGCTGGTAGATACCGTCGCTGGCGGCGGGTGCGGGCAGCACGCTGATGTGCGCGCTTTTCCAATGGTTCAACCTGTCAGCCAAGTCGTCTGACGTTTTGCGCCCCAAAAGCAGTGACAGCGCGCTTTGGGGGCGCAGGGTTTTGCCATGCACATCGCCCGCCACCGGTGTCACGCCCAGCCACAGCGCGCGCTGGGCACGGGTCAGCGCCACATAAAACAGGCGAACGTCTTCGCTCAGACGCTCTTCATCAGGGCGGGTGCTGGTAGATTTCTCTGCGGTGAAGTGCGACATGAAGGGCAAAAACACCAGGGGGTACTCCAAGCCCTTGGACTTGTGCAGGGTCACCACTTGCACCAGTTCGGCATCGCTCTCCAGGCGCAGTTGGGCGGTATCGGCATTCACCTCGGGGCGGCGCAATTGCGCCTCCAAATGCCGCAGCAAAGCGCCCTCGCCTTGCAGCTGGGTGCTGGCCGCCTGCAGCAGCTCACCCAGGTGGAGCACATTGGTCAGGGCGCGCTCACCGGCGGCACCTTGCCCCAGCAGCTGTGGCGCCAAGGCTTGCTCGTGCAGCAAGCGGTGCAGCATGGGCAGCACGCCCTGGTTGCGCCAGAGCTGTTGCCAACCCAGAAAGCGCTCGACTTGCGCGTCCCACGCCACCTCATCGGTCAGCAAGGCATCGAGCTGCTGCCAGCTCAAGCCCATCAAGCGGGTCAGCAGCGCAGCGCGTAGCAGCCGGGTGTTGGTGGGGGCGGCCACGGCTCGCAAAATGCGCCACAGGTCAAGCGCTTGATCGCTGCCAAACACACTGTCGCGCTCTGACACATACACACTGCGCACACCGCGCGCTGCCAAGGCTGTGCGCATGGCGGCGGCTTCATAGCGGTTGCGCACCAGCACAGCCATCTCGCCCGGCACAGCCGCACCGGTGTGCAACAAGCTCACCATCTGGCTGGCAAAGACGGCGGCCATGTCGGCCAACGCGTCGCCCTTGCGCGGGGTGCTGTCAAACGGCAGGTGCCACACCGTCATGGCCACTTGGGGCTGACCGTTAACCAGCAGTGGCAACACCTGGGGGTTGCAGGCGCTCACCGGCTCAAAAGGCACGTCACCAAACGGCTGGCTGGCGTGTTGAAAAATATGGTTGACCGCTTGCACCAAGCCGCTGGTGGCGCGGTAGTTGCCACTCAGGCTGTAAATGCCCTGTGCCAAAGACCGGGCGCGCAGGTAGGTGGCCAGGTCTGCGCCCCGAAAGCTGTAAATGGCTTGCTTGGGGTCGCCAATCATCATCAGGCCAGAGCGCCCGTCTAGCAAGCGTAAAGTGCTATAGATTTTATTCAAGCTGCCAAACTGCCAGGGGTCGGTGTCTTGAAATTCATCGACCAGAGCCACCGGGTACTGGGCCGCAATGGCGCTGGCCAGCCGGTCGTCTGGCTGGTGCAGCGCGTGGTACAGGTTTTGCAGCAGGTCTGAAAAATCAAATTGGGCGGCTTGCTGCTTGGCGCGCTGGTATGCGGCATGAACTTCAAACGCGGCGTGTGCCAGCAGAGTTTCAGCCACCGCGGGTTCTTGCGCCAAGTGATCATGCAGGGTTTGCAGCAGGTCAAAGGCAGGTATGTGCTGTGCCCCGACCCAACCTTTGGCTTGCAGCGTGCTGCTGGTGAAACGCTCCAGGGTGTTGATCGCAATGTCTGCCCCTTGCGCCCACTCGGCCATGTGCACCAGCCAGCCAGGCAGGTGGTTGGAGGCATAGCCTTTGAGTTGTTTTTGGTCTTTGGCTTGGTTCACCGCGCGGGCAATGTCATCGGTCCAGGCTGCGCGCGCCTTGGCTTCAAGGGGGGTGCGCTGTTGCTGCCAAGCCGCCCATGCCGCCAACACCTCATCAGGCGCGGTCAAGCTGGGTGTGTCAGTGGCCGGGGCACGCTCGGCATCGCGCCAGCGGTCTTTGAGTTTAGCCAGCAGCGCTTGTGGCGTGTCGGCCAGACCGTCTAGCGCGGCCAAAGTGGTTTCGTCAAACCCGTAAAACCATTGGCGCCAGTAGTCTTGCACGGCGGTCAGCTTGAGCTGCTCTGGGTCTTCGACACGGGTTTGAGTGAACAGGCTGGCACTGTCAAAGGCATGGGTTTTGAGCATGCGGCTGCTCCAGCCGTGGATGGTGAAGATGGCGGCTTCGTCCATCCACTGCGCGGCCAAATCCAACCGGGCGGCGCATTCCGGCCAACTGGTGGGGTCAAGCTGCTGACGCAGGGTTTTTAAAAAGTCATCAGCACCTGAGGCCTGGCCTTTTTGAAAAAACTTGGCCGCCTGTGCCAGCCGAGCCCGAATGCGCTCGCGCAGTTCGGCGGTGGCGGCTTCGGTGAAGGTCATCACCAAAATTTGGGGCGGGTACAACGCTGCACCGGGCTGGCTGGCGCCAGGCGTGTGCCCCAGCACCAAGCGCACATAGAGCGCGGCCAGCGTCCAGGTTTTGCCGGTACCCGCCGAGGCCTCAATCAGTTGCAAGCCCGTCAGTGGCAGTGTCAGGGGGTTGAGCGGGGTGGGCAACAAAATTTCCTCCGGTGGGGTGACGTGTGCAGGTATCAGCGGCTAGGTTGAAAGCAGATCATGCCTGCACGCCGCTGGCTCATTGCCCACCCAGGCCGACAAATCGCCATAGAGCAGCGGCGCCCAGTGTGGCAAGCCGTCTGCCAAGTCGGCATAGCCCTCAAAGGCGCGCTGCAAATAGGCGGACTGCGCCCATTCTCCTGGGAAACGGCCGCCAGGCTGGGTCTCAAAGGTGGTACGGGCGGCCTCGTGCGGGTCTTTGGGGGACTTGTCAGGCGGTAACTGGGCGTTGGCGGCTAGACATTGCAAAAAAGCCCACGCAGTTTTCACCGCCACCGGCAGCGGTTCCGCCCAAGCCTGGGCGTAGGCCTGCACCAGGCGCTTGAGCAGCGCTTGAGCTTGGGGTGCCGGCATGGGGCGCAGCAGCACGTCGCCATCTACCCCCACCAGCACGCTGGTCAGCTGCAAGCCGCTGGCACAACCAGCCAGGTGGCGCACCCAAAGGGTCGTGAGCACATGGCCGCGCACTTGCTCAGCACCGGGCTTGCCTTGCCATAAGGCACCAGGGCGTTCGCACAGTTGCAGGCAAGCCATGGGCACAGCGGTGCTGGGCTCAACGACACTTAGCGCGTTGTGCTGGGCGCTGGTGCCTGGCTGATGCAGCAAGCCGTCCAGCACACCGCTCAGACCAAAGTCATCGTTAAAAGTCAAGTCGATCAACTGCGCTGGCAACGGCTGTGGATAAAGCATTAGCCATGGTGTGCGGCGCGCGCGCACCTGCTCGGCCACGTCTTGCAAGGCACGAGCACTGCGCTCGCCAAAGCCCGCCAGCGGCAGCTGACCTGAGCCTTGCAGCTGCCCCAGGGCTTGGGCAGCGTCGGCCTGGCGCAGCAGCTCGGTGCCCAGCTGGTATTGTTGCAAGGCGTTCAGGGCAAAAGGCTCGTCGGGTTCGGCCAGGTCGGTGAGTTGATCGAGCGTGGTTTGCAGTCGGTTCCGGAAAAACACTTCCACCGGAGCACGCAGCAGGCGCTGCAGGTCTTCCAGCGTTAAATGGTGGGGGCATTCTCCCGCCTCCAACGCTTTATTTTCAGTAGCTACTTGCGCTTGATTCATATGGGCTAGAGCCCAATTTGATGCATAAGTTTGAAACCCAGACCCAGCCTCAAAATAAACCCGCGAAAACGGCTGCAGGGGCTGTGCTTGCGGCGTGTGCGCAGGTTGCCACAGGGCATTCACGTGGTCGAGCAACTGCGCCACCAGCACCGAAGGCGGTCGAGGCGAGTTGTCTGTGGCGCTGCGGCCTTGCCAGCTGACATAAAGCTTTTGGCGCGCTGACAAGAGGGCTTCCAGAAACAGGTAGCGGTCATCTTCACGGCGCGAGCGGTCGCCGGCGCGCCAACTGCTGGCCATCAGGTCAAAGTCGCGCGCGGCTTGTACGCGGGGGTAAGCGCCGTCGTTCATGCCCAGCAGGGCAATCACCTCAAAAGGGATGGAGCGCATCGGCATCAAAGTGCCAAACTGCACGCCGCCGCCAAAAAACCGCTGTTGCAAGCTGTCGCTGTCGATGTTGCCAAGCCAGTGCTCGCGCACCACCTCCAGCGGCAGTGGGGTGACCAGGCTGGCAGCTTCGCAGGCATCCAGCCAGCTTTGCAGCGGCGCGACCAGGCGCGCCAAGGCACGCTCGTCGGCATCGTCAGCCGGCGCAAAAAAGCGCGTCACCAGCTGCGTCAAGATGCGACCCCACTCCAGCGGGGTGTGGTCAAGGCTGAGGTCTTGAAGGGTGTCGGTGGTGGCTTGCAACCAAGCCAGCAGCGAGGTCATCACCGCGGCACTCAGGCCGCTCAAGGCCGGCTGCGCCAGGGTGGCTTGCCACAGCGCGCTGGTGCAGTCGTTGGCTGGCTGCCCTGCCCCGTCCGGGTGAACGTCTTGGCCAGCGCCCAGGGCGTAGCCCAGCAGCAAGCGGCGCAAGCCAAACAGCCAGGTGTTTTGCGCCAGCCCCGGTGTCTGAGCTGGCAAGCCCCAGCTGTGCCGATGCGCGCCATCCAAGCCCCACCGCACCCCGGCAAGCGACAGCCAGTCTTGCAGCACCAACGCGTCAGGTTCCGACAAGTCAAAGCGTTTGCGCACCGCCGCCACCTCAAACAAACCAGACCAATCTTGCAGCGTGAGGCGGGTTTGCGGCAGGTTCAGCAGTTGCTCAAGTGCTTGCACCAGCGGTGTGCTGCGGGCGCTGGCGTCTGCCACTGCGTAAGGGATGTAGCCCGCTTGGCCTGGCTCAAACTGGCCAAACACGGCATCAATGTGGGGGGCAAAGGCGGCCATGTCGGGCACCATCACCATCACAGCGCTGGGGGTCAGCTCGGGGTCGGCATCGAACCAGCCCAGCAAGCGGTCGTGCAGCACCTCAAGCTCGCGCTGGGCGCTGTGGGCGCTGACAAATTCAATCGATTCATCCCAGGCCATGGTTTGCGGTGCTTCTGGCTCGGGGTTCAGGTGCAAGATGTTGGACTGCAGCAGCGCCAGCTGGCTGGCGGGTTGCGCCGGGTCTGTGCTGGCGGGGTCCACAAACACATCGACTTTTGACCAGTGGCGGCGGTATTGCTCTGGGGCGTCAAAGCCGTCGAGCAAGTGCAAATAGTCGCGCCCTTGTTTGCCCCAAGATGCCAACAGCGGGTGGCCTGCGGGTGCAGCATGTGTCGCAGCTTGCCAAACCTTGCTTGCTGAGTTGGCAGCGGCCTCCCCTGCCGCTTGGGCTTGGTGGCTTTGGGGCTTGGCACTTTGGCGGCGGCGCACCTGGGCGCGCAGGGCGGCGTGGCCTTCCACCAGATCGCCCCAAAAATACTGACAGGGGTTTTGCACCAGCATCAGCACCTGGCACACCTGCCCCAAGGCAGCCAGCGCTTGCACCAACTGCATGGGCAAGGACGACACGCCAAACACCACCAGCCGCGCAGGCAAACCCCGCGGAAGCTGGCCGGTGGCCGCATGGCGCTGCGCCACCGCGGTCATGGCCATCAAAAAACGCTCGTGCACCACGGCACGAGAACTGTCTTGCAACGCGCTGCCCACGTCGGCACGCAGATCGCGCCACAACTGGGCTTGCCAGGTTTGCTTGGTCGGAATCTCTCTTTGATCAGACCCAGCGAGCAGGTTGCGGCCTGCCGCCCAGTCGGCCAGCCAATCGGCGCGGTAGCTTTGGTAGCCGTCAAGCACGTCGGCCAGTTGCAAAGCCAGTTGGTACAGCTTGCGCGGCTGCAGCGGCTCGCCCAAATAGCGCTTGAGCGGCGCGTACACCGGGTTTTGCTCACACAGCACAGGCAGCAGGCGCACCAACCGCCAGACCAGGCTGGACTTGTCAAACGGCATGGCGGCGGGCACATCAGCGGCGCCCAATACGGCTCGGTAGACCTGCCACAGAAATGCGCTGGGCAGCGCCATGCGGGTGGCGGCGCAAATGCCCAAGGCCTCTTCTGCACAAAGCGCCCTTTCCAGCCAATGCTTCATGCCGTTGCTTTGCAGCAAAATCACTTCAGGTTCAAGCACGGCCAGGGGCTGCGCTTTGAGCATGTGCACCAGCAGGTCGCGCAGGTCTTCCAGGCGGTTGCCGTGCAGCACCATGAAGCCGCTGGGCAACGTGGAGGCTGATTCGTAGCTAGGCTCGATATTTTTAAGCAAAATCGACCTCTAGCCCTTTATCTATATGCGTAGATAGCTATCAAAAATATTTGAAAGCGGTGGCAAATCCAAGCACAGCCAGCACGACCATGAGCACCGCCAGCAGCACGGTGCGCTTGCGGTTGAGTTCTATGCGCTGGATCAGTTGGGTGTTTTGCTCGGCCAGCGACTGAATCAAGGCGCTTGATTCAAGCATTTGCTGATGCAGCTCGGCAGTGCTTTGTTGAAGGGCAGCAACCTGCGCGTGGAGCGCTGCCAGGGTTGCGTCATGTGAGCGTGGATCAGCCAACTCGGACGCCGCAGTGGCGTTGTCAGGCATGGTTTCAGGCGCAGTTTTTTTACCCACTGAATGCCAGAGTTTTTTGGCACCTTGTGCCACTTTGGGCGCGTTTTCAATCACATCGCCCCAAGGTACCATTTTCAAAACAGTGAGCCAACCAATTGCCATACATCCCTTTCTTGGTCGATGACCTCATGCGCTGCAGAAGCGTTGACGTTGATTTGCAGATGACTCAGACTTGCTGTGAACAAGCCTTTGGCTCCACAAATAAAAAAAACCGCACTACTTTTACGATAGTGCGGTTCTGCTGAATTTTTGGGGTGGCTGATGGGGCTCGAACCCACGACAACAGGAATCACAATCCTGGACTCTACCAACTGAGCTACAGCCACCGTAGAGCTAAATTATACGATCAAACAGGTTCCACTTCGAAAGTTTTAGTCTTTGAAATTCGTGCTCTAACCGAAATTTGATAAGCCTGTTTAAGGTTTGGCGGACGGTGCCGGTACCAATATTTCGGCTTTCAATTGGGCTTTGAGCATGGCCAAAAAGGCTTGAGCCTCAGCCGCGCTCCACCATTGGCTGTATTGTTCTCGATCTTGCTTGGCCGAGGCTTGACTGGCTTCATTGCGGGGCACAATTTTGTTGACCCGAACTACGGTGTAGCCACCTGCACCCTGATCCACACCCACCCAGGCAGGCAGTACGCTGGCATCTGCACGCAATGCTGCATTGAGCACTTGCACCGAGACAGTTTGTGGCAAATCACGCGCAACGAGCATGGCAGGTGAGAGTGGCGTCGCAGGATTTGCACCTTGCTTCCATTGCTTTAATTTTTCTGCCCCATCCGCTTGAGCCAACTTGGCAGCTTGGGCTGCGACGAATTGATCTCGCACTTGTGAACGTACTTCGTCCAACGATTGCACCCGCGCCGGTTGGTAAGACAACACACGCCCAGCCGCAAGCTGATTCACACCCACTTCCAAGGCCTCGGTATTGCGTTTTTGATCTAAAGATTCGGGTGAGAAAATGGTCGAAATAAATTTGCTGCTGGCGAGCACACCCTTGACACCCACCGCGGGTTGACGCGTCAAACGGTCTACCGTTTTGATTTCAAGCTTGAGCTTTTCGGCCACAGGTTTGAGGCTGTCAGACTGCTCATAGACGGTATTGGTGAAAATTTCAGCCACTTCTGCAAATTTGCGTTGCGCTTGCTGGGCTTTCAAATCCGCTTCAATGCCAGGTTTCAATTCTTCAAAACTACGCTGCTTGGGTGATTTGATGTCGGTCAAGGTGATGATGTGGTAACCAAAATCGGACTCGATCACATCACTGATATCCCCTTTTTGCATGGCAAACACGGCATCTTCAAACGGTTTGACCATGGCACCACGGCCAAAAAAGTCCAAATCTCCCCCCTTGGCTGCAGAACCTGGGTCTTGAGAATTTTTCCGCGCAATGTCGGCAAATTTTGCCGGTGTTTCACGCACCTGTTTCAACAACTCCTGGGCTTTTAACTTGGCTTTTTCTTTGTCTGCAGCAGGCGCATCTTTGGCTGCATTGATCAAAATATGGCTGGCTCTGCGCTCTTCAGCGCCGCTTAAACGAGCTGCGTTTTGGTCGTAGTAGGCTTTCAAATCAGCCTCAGAGATTTGAATCCCTTTTTTGACAGCATCCATATCGAGCACAACGTATTCAACCTGCGCATGCTCATTCGTTTTGAACAGCGAGGTGTTGGCTTGGTAATAGGTGTCAAGGTCGGCATCTGTCGGCTTGACTCGCGAGGTGTAATCAGCACCTGCGAAGTGATGCAACTGAATTTCACGCTTTTCAAAAAAAGCATTCAAAGTGACATCCGCAACGGCTGGCGTGGCAAAACTGGTGCCACGCACACCCACTTCAACTTGCTGTCTGGACAAATCTTGCCGCACCCGGTTTTCAAAACCCTCGGGTGTGAGCCCTTGACCTGCAGCCAATTGACGATAGCGCTCCATATCCAGCTTGCCATTGGCCAAACGCAACGAGGCAATGGTGGGGTCTTCTTGGAGATATCTGGCCAAACGTGCATCACTGGTCATCAGTTTGGCCTGGCTGGCAGCTTGAGAAACCACCCGGTCTTTCACCATGCGTTCAAGCGTGGCATAGCGAGCTTCAGGGCTATCTAGCAACTTGGCGTCTACATTGGGCATGGAAGAGCGCAGGCGATCAGACTCGATTTTGTGAGCTGCATCCCATTCAGTTTGGGTGATATCTGTGCCAGCTACGCGAGCCACGGCCACTGATTCTTCTTTCATCCGGTTATAGCCATCAATACCAAACAACACGAAGGATGGAATGATCAGCAAAAACAACAAGATCATCATGATCTTGGTGTGTTTTCGGAAGATATCAAACATGCGCAAACTCTCCTGTGAAGCAACAAAAAAGGCGAACAGAATGTTCGCCTTTGTGATTGTGGTGGGTGATGACGGGCTCGAACCGCCGACCTACGCCTTGTAAGGGCGCCGCTCTACCAACTGAGCTAATCACCCCACCGAAAACCTTTAACTTAATTCAAAGCATCTTTCAACGCTTTACCCGGACGGAACTTAGGAACCTTAGCTGCTTTGATTTTAATCGAAGTTCCAGTGCGGGGATTACGCCCCACACGCGCCGCACGTTTGCCAGCAGCGAACGTGCCAAAACCAACCAAAGACACCGAACCACCATTTTTGAGGGTTGTTTTAACGGCCTCAATGGTGGATTCAAGAGCACGTGCGGCAGATGCCTTGGACATGTCAGCATTGGCTGCAATGTAATCAACTAACTCACTTTTATTCACTACAAACCTCACATGGGGTTAAAAATTATTCTTGAAATGTCTCAAACAATTTGTTTTTTGACAACTTGGCAGGACTGGTGACTGACAAGTGAGAGTGCTTCATGTTTAAACATGGAGGCCTCTTGCGGACGCTGATTCTAGACTGGTTTGCAAAGCCAATAACCATCTTAAAAAAAATTCGAGAAAGCTCAAGCGTTGTTCTTAAAAGCCTGTGCATCTTTAGACATTTCTCATTCAAAGGCTATTTGTGAACAAGACCTATGCCCGCTCAATTTCACTGGCAATGGCTTTTCCAAGATCACTCGTCAATGCGTTCCCACCTAAATCAGGTGTACGAGGCGCATGACTCTGCGGGGTCAAGACCTGCTCAATCGCTGCCAAAACCGCATCATGGGCGGCCTTGAAACCGAGAAAATCTAGCATCAAGGCACCACTCCAAATTTGACCTATGGGGTTAGCAATGCCCTTGCCTGCAATGTCAGGGGCTGAACCATGCACCGGTTCAAACAGCGATGGAAACTTGCGCTCTGGGTTCAGGTTGGCGCTGGGCGCAATGGCAATGGTGCCGGTGCAAGCGGGTCCCAAGTCGCTAAGGATGTCGCCAAACAAATTGCTGCCCACCACCACATCAAAGAAATCAGGCCGCTGGACAAAATGTGCCGTCAAGATATCGATGTGAAATTTATCCACCTTCACATCTGGATAACGTTTGGCCATTTCCAGCACGCGTTCATCCCAAAACGGCATGGTGATGGCAATGCCGTTGCTTTTGGTGGCGCTGGTCAGGTGTTTTTTGGGGCGCGACTGCGCCAGCTCAAACGCATATTTCAACACCCGATCCACCCCCATGCGTGACATCACGGTTTCTTGCAACACGATCTCGCGCTCGGTGCCTGCGTACATGTGCCCGCCGATGCTGGAGTATTCACCCTCGGTGTTTTCACGCACGATCACCATGTCAATTTCGCCCGGCTGACGTGGACTGCCATCACGCCGCACCACTGGGGCAATGATGCCGGGCATCAGCCGCGCCGGGCGCAGATTCACGTATTGGTCAAACTCACGACGAAATTGAAGCAATGAACCCCACAACGACACATGGTCTGGAATTTTTTCCGGCCAACCCACGGCACCAAAGTAAATGGCATCGTGGCCGCCAATCAGGTCTTTCCAGTTGTCTGGCAGCATCTGGCCGTGTTTTTCAAAATAGTCCCAGCTTGAAAAATCGAAGTGGTCAAACTGCAAGTCAATGTCAAATTTGTCAGCGGCTGCCTGCACCGCACGCAAACCTTCGGGCATGACTTCTTTGCCAATGCCATCACCAGCAATGACGGCGATACGTTTTTGACTCATGGCTTTCTTTCAAAACTTTCTTTCAAAAATCAGGGGCGAACAGTCTGGCGCACCACCAAAGCTACACCGACAGCAGTCAGTAGCGTGCCACCCAAGGTGATGGCCGTGATGGGTTCCGCAAACAGCACCCAGGCCATCAGCGCTGTCACCGGCGGCACCAGGTACATCAGGCTGGTAACTGAAGCAGCGGCACCCTTTTGAATCAAAAGGTAAAGCAATGAACTGCCGCCCAGCGTGAGCCCCAGCACCGACCAGGCCAACGCACCCACCAGCTCTGGATGCCAGTCGATGGCCTCTGTTTCAGACAAAGCAAACGGCAAGCTCACCAGCAGCGCCGCCAACAACTGCACGGTGTTGGCACTGCGCACATCACAGGCGGTGACAAAGCGCTTTTGATACAACGTACCCGCAGTGATGCTCAGCAGCGCCCCCATGATCAGCGCCAGGTTCAACACATTGGCTTCGCCGCCGCTGCCAAATTTACGCGACACCACCAGCACCAGTCCGATGAAGCCCAGCACCAACCCTGCCCATTGGCGCGGCACAATGCGATAACCTGTGGAGGCCAGCCAGAGCGCAGTCAACACCGGTTGAAGTCCAACAATCAACGACGACAACCCAGACCCCATGCCCAGTTTGACCGCCGACCACACCCCACCCAAATAACCCGCGTGCATCAACATGCCAGTCAAAGACAGGTGTAGCCATTGGCGGGGTTGCGTGGGCCACTTCACTTTTGCAAGCGTGATCCAGGCCAAAAAACAAACAATGGAAAAGGTGTAACGCAGCACCAGGAATTTCAGTGGCGGCGCGTGCGGCATACCGTAGCGCGCCACAATAAAGCCAGTTGCCCAGATCAGCACAAACACAGCCGGCATGGCCCGAATCAAAGGCCGCTCGACTGCTACCGTCATTTCACCCGCGACCTGATTTCTGGCAAGGCTTTTTGCAGGTAGTAAACCATCGACCACACCGTCATGATGGCGGCGATCCAGATCAGCCAGACGCCCCACGCATGGGTATTGATCTGGCCAAACAGCATGCCGTCAAACAACAAAAACGGAATAGCCACCATTTGTGCGGTGGTTTTGAGCTTGCCGATCATGTGCACCGCCACACTTCTGGAGGCGCCAATTTGCGCCATCCATTCGCGCAAAGCTGAAATGGCAATCTCTCGGCCAATGATGATGAGCCCCACAAACACATCGGCACGACCCAAATGCACCAGCACCAACACGCACGCACAGACCAAAAATTTGTCGGCCACCGGGTCCAAAAAAGCACCGAAAGCCGACACCTGATTGAGCTTGCGTGCCAGGTAACCGTCAAGCCAGTCAGTGGCAGCAAACACCACAAACATCACGGTAGCGATCAGGTTGCGGGTGCCGACATCAATGGGCAAATAAAACACCCCCACAATCAATGGAATCGCCACAATGCGAGCCCAAGTCATGAGGGTGGGAATGGTCCAGAACATGGTTGAATTGTGGCATGACAAGTCAAGTGCAGATTCAAATCTGATGCATGAGTTTTAAACCGCATTGGCTAATGCAACGCCCGGTAGATTTCTTCAGCCAGCTCATGAGAAATCCCCTCAACGGAGGCAATGTCGTCAGTCGATGCCAACGCCACGCCACGCACGCCGCCAAAACGCTGCAACAGCCGCGCCCGGCGCTTGGGTCCGATGCCGGGAATTTCCTCCAGCTTACCGCCGTCCATGCGCACCTTGGCGCGCGCCGCCCGCATGCCGGTGATGGCAAAGCGGTGCGCCTCGTCACGAATTTGCGCCACCAGCATCAAGGCGGCGGAATCTTTGCCCAGGTAAACCTTGTCGCGGCCATCGGCAAACACCAGTTCTTCCAGGCCAATGCGCCGCCCCTCCCCTTTTTCCACGCCGACGATCAACGACAAATCCAACCCGAGCTGCTCAAACACCTCGCGCGCCATGCTTACCTGCCCCTTGCCACCGTCAACCAGCACCAAGTCTGGCAAGCGACCGGTGCCAGCAGGTGTTTCGCCAGATTGCTTGGCTAGGGTCAGCGCTTCGGCCAGCTTGCCGTAGCGGCGCAACAGCACCTGGCGCATGGCGGCGTAATCGTCACCCGGGGTGATGTCATTGATCTTGAACCGGCGGTACTCGGCGTTTTGCATTTTGTGGTGGTGAAACACCACGCACGAGGCTTGGGTGCATTCGCCTGCCGTGTGCGAGATGTCAAAACACTCCACCCGCAGGTCTTCCAGGTTGTCCAGCGCCATGTCCAGTGCCTCCACCAAGGCACGGGTGCGCGCCTGCTGCGAGCCTTCTTCGGCCAACAGCCGCGCCAGCTGCAGCCCGGCATTGGTTTGCGCCATCTCCAGCCAGACACGGCGCTGCTCACGCGGATTGTGTACCGCACTGACCTTGACCCCGGTTTGCTCGGACAAGGCTTGCAGCAGCCCCTTGTCCACCGGCACGCTGACCACCAGCGACGGTGGCGCGGGCACATTCAAATAATGCTGGGCAATGAAGGCATCCAACACCTGCATTTCAACGCTGCGCAAAATGACAGGCACATCAGCCTCGTCCCCGTCTTGCCAATCGGCCGCATCTTCCACATGCACCGGAAAATAAGGCCGGTCACCCAGATGCCGCCCACCACGCACCATGGCCAGGTTGACGCAGGCACGACCGCCTTGCACTTTGACCGCCAAAATATCCACATCACGGTCAGACACGTTGTCGACCGACTGCTGGTGCAGCACATTGGACAGTGCAGCCACCTGGTTGCGCAACTCGGCAGCTTGCTCAAACTCCAGCTTGTCGGCGTGCGCCATCATGCGGGTTTCCAGTTCACGCATGATTTCATGGGTGTCGCCATTCAAAAAGCGCTCGGCGTCGACCTGGTCTTGCGCATAGTCAGCCGCCGTGATGTGACCCACGCAAGGCCCCGAGCAACGTTTGATCTGGTACAGCAAACACGGGCGCGTGCGGTTGGCAAACACCGAGTCTTCACAGGTGCGCAGCCTGAACACTTTTTGCATCAGCAAAATCGCCTCTTTCACCGCCCAGGCACTCGGGTAGGGGCCAAAGTAGTGGTGTTTTTTCTCCACTGCACCTCGGTAATACGAGACGCGCGGGAACCAGTCTGGGTTCACTTTGACGCCTGTAATTTTTAAGTCTTTTTGGACTGTAGCACTTGATATTACAGCGTGAGCAGCTCTGTTTTTTATATCATCTGGCAGCGGCGCGGGGGCGCTGATCTTGAGGTACGGATAGCTTTTATCGTCCCGAAACAAGATGTTGTACTTGGGGTTGAGGGTTTTGATCAGGTTGTTTTCAAGCAGCAGTGCTTCGGCCTCTGAGCGCACCACCGTGGTTTCCAGTCGGGCAATTTTGCTGACCATGTGGCCAATGCGCGTGCCGCCATGGTTTTTGGTGAAATAACTCGACACCCGGCGTTTCAAATTGATGGCTTTGCCCACGTAAAGCACATTGCCCAGGGCATCAAAGTAGCGGTAGACGCCGGGCAGCGCGGGCAAACTGGCCACGTCGCTGAGCACTTGTGCGGGATGTTTGTCCTGAACAGATCCAGAAGCTGCTTCAGGTTCTGTGGGTGCGGGTGAAATGATTTCTGATTCAGACATAGAGGCGTATTGTGGACAATTCAGCCATGCACATGGAATCCCCCTACCCCCAGCTGAACTGGGACATTTTTTGCCAAGTGATCGACAACTTTGGCGATGTTGGCGTGTGTTGGCGGCTGGCCTGTAACTTGGCGCAGCGTGGCCAGACCGTGCGCCTGTGGCTGGACGATGCCACGGCACTGACCTGGATGGCACCACTTGGCGCGCCGGGAGTCACGGTGACGCACTGGAGCACGCCCCTGAACCTCTCAGACATCACCCCAGGCAATGTGTTGGTGGAAGCATTTGGTTGTGAGATAAATCCTGAATTTGTAGCTGCTTACGCTTATCAAATAAAGGCTAGAGGCCTAAAAGATGGGTCAAATCAAAAATGCACCTGGGTCAATCTGGAATACCTGAGCGCCGAGCCCTTTGTGGAGCGCTGCCATGGCCTGCCCTCACCCGTGATGACTGGCCCTGGCCGTGGGTTGAGCAAGCATTTTTTCTACCCAGGCTTCACCACGCACACCGGCGGACTGCTGCGAGAGGCTGACTTGCTGCAACGCCAGACGCAGTTTGACCGGCGCGCCTGGCTGGCCCAACAGGGGTTGCACTGGCAGGGCGAGCGCTTGCTGAGCCTGTTTTGCTACGAGCCTGCCGGGCTTGCCAACCTGCTGGAGCGCTTGGCAAGCGATGACACAGCCACGTGTCTGCTGGTCACCCACGGGCGAGCCAGCGCCGCGGTGCAAGCCATCGTTTCAAGCAAAAATAGCCTTGAACCCTTGTGGAATAAGCGCAATAAGCTCTCATTTTTATACCTCCCCGCACTCTCTCAAGACGATTTTGACCATCTGCTGTGGGCTTGCGATGTGAATTTTGTGCGTGGTGAAGATTCGCTGGTGCGTGCCTTGTGGGCCGGCAAGCCGCTGGTGTGGCACATCTACCCGCAAGACGATGGGGCACATGCCACCAAGCTCAACGCTTTGCTGGACTGGCTACAAGCCCCCCCCACACTGCGCCAATTTCATCTGCATTGGAATGGTTTAGCCTGCACATCAGATGCAGTGGCAAGTTTCCCTGCGGGCTGCCCCGGTTTTTACCCTGAAGACTGGCAAACCTGCGTGCGCCAAGCCCGGGCCAAGTTGCTGGCGCAGCCCACACTGGCAGACCAGTTGATCGGTTTTTGTACAAAAAGCCACTAAAATCTGCGGTTTTGTGGTGTCTGCCTGGGTTGTTCTGAGAATTGACCACGGCTTGAACCACCCTCGCCGCCTGATGCGCGGCCTATTTTTTGCACTTCTCTGCACTGTCTCTTATGAAAATCGCTCAAGAAATCCGCGCCGGCAACGTCATCATGCACGGCAAAGACCCCATGGTTGTCCTGAAAACCGAATACAGCCGCGGTGGCCGCAACTCAGCCACTGTTCGCATGAAAATGAAAAGCCTGATTGCCAACTTCAACACCGAAGTGGTGTTCAAGGCTGACGACAAACTTGACCAAGTCATTTTGGACAAAAAAGACTGCACCTATTCTTACTTTGCTGACCCCATGTACATCTGCATGGATGAGGAATACAACCAATACGAAGTCGAAGCAGAAAACATGGGCGACTCGCTCAACTACCTTGAAGACGGCATGCCGCTTGAAGTGGTGTTTTACGACGGCAAAGCGATCTCGGTTGAACTGCCCACCAGCGTGGTGCGTGAAATCACCTGGACCGAGCCAGCCGTGAAAGGCGATACCTCTGGCAAGGTGCTGAAACCCGCCAAAATTGCCACTGGGTTCGAGATTGGTGTGCCAATTTTTGTTGCCCAAGGTGACAAGGTTGAAATCGACACCCGCACTGGCGAATACCGCAAACGGGTTTAAACCTGAGAGCTGTTGTGCTCATCGCGTTTTAAAAGGCTTCCTTGAGAAGCCTTTTTTGTGCCCAAAAAAATCAAACCTCATGGAAAACACCAAATCCCTCCCCAACCTGCTCACCGAACAGCGCCTGGCCGATGCCTGGGCTGATGTGCTCAACTTTCCGGCAGATGCTACTGTGCTTCGCCCCAACGCCCATCGCCTGGCTTTTGCCGACCCTGAATTTCTATTGCGCCGCGAAAGCCGGGGGGTGCGCATGCAACTCGAAATGCTCAAGCCTGACCTGGGGCAATCTGAACAAGGCATACACAACACGGTGGTGGTGTTCGGTAGCGCCCGCTTTTTGGATCCGGCGTCGGCACAAACCCAGCTGCTTGAGGCAGAAAAATCAGGCGATCCACAGTCTATTGCGATGGCTCAAAAACAAGTGCGCAATGCTCAGCACTACGAACAAGCCCGACTGTTTGGCCAATTGGTGGCGAAATACAGCGCCACGCAGCCAGAAGAACACCAGTTGTTTGTGTGCACGGGCGGCGGCCCGGGCATCATGGAAGCCGCCAACCGTGGCGCACAAGAGATGGGCGCGCCCACCGTGGGGCTGAACATTGCACTGCCCCATGAGCAACATGCCAACCCTTACGTCACACCCAGTTTGAGCTTTAAGTTTCATTACTTTGCACTGCGCAAAATGCACTTCATGATTCGCGCCAAAGCATTGGTGGCTTTTCCTGGTGGCTTTGGTACGCTGGATGAACTTTTTGAAGTCATCACGTTGGTGCAAACTAAAAAGGCGCAGCCCGTGCCGATTGTGTTGTTTGGCAGTGTCTACTGGCGGCGCTTGATCAACTTTGAGGCCATGGTGGAAGAAGGTGTGATTTCACCCACAGACCTGGACCTGTTTCACTTTGTCGACAGCCCGGCAGATGCATGGTCAGTCATTCAAAGCTTCTACCGGCTGTGACAAACGGCAATATGAAGTCTCAAGGGCAACCCATGGAGGCATGTGCCGGCTTGGGGTGCTAGGCATCCGGTTGATCATGAAACCCTTGCACACAACAGTGCAACACCACTCGAATGCCCGCCTCGTCTTCTGCCAATGCCGCTTGCATCAGCATACCCAGCTGGGTTTGCAGCGCTGGCCAAGGCATGAAAGACTCTAACGCTTTCATGATGCGCGGGTGTGCCGTAGACATGGGGTTGTCGCCAATCAGCAGCTCTTCATAAAGCTTTTCGCCGGGCCGCAAGCCAATGAAACTGATGTCAATGTCGCCATCGGGCTGCTGCTCGTTGCGCACTTGCAGGCCTGAGAGCTCCACCAGCCGGTAAGCCAGGTCAAGAATCTTGACCGAGTGCCCCATTTCCAGCACAAACACCTCACCACCTTGTGCCATCACTGCGGCTTGCAAGACCAACTGCACAGCCTCTGGAATGCTCATGAAATAACGGGTGACCTCCGGGTGCGTCACGGTGATGGGGCCACCATTGGCCAATTGCTCCCGAAACAGCGGCACCACGCTGCCACTGCTGCCCAGCACATTGCCAAAGCGCACCATGCTAAAGCATGTGCTTTGGTTGCCCGGCTCAGAGGCCAACGCTTGCAACACCAGCTCAGCCATGCGCTTGCTGGCACCCATCAGATTGGTGGGGCGCACGGCTTTGTCGGTAGACACCAGCACAAAGCGGCTTGCCCCCACCGCTGCGGCCGCCTGCGCCATGTTGAGCGTTCCAAACACATTGTTGATAAGGCCTTGCGACGGGTTGCACTCCACCATGGGCACATGCTTGTAGGCTGCAGCGTGGTACACGGTGTGTGGCCGGTAAGTGGTGCAAATCCAGTCCAGCCGACGCCGGTCAACCACCGTGGCCAACAGCGGCACCAGTTGGGTCTTAGCGTCGGTGTCTTTGCACCAGCCGTCAAGCTCGCGGTGCAGGGTGTAGAGGGCGAATTCGCTGTGCTCCAGCAGCAACAGCTGGCGCGGATGCTGCTGCAAAATTTGTCGACACAATTCGCTGCCAATGCTGCCGCCCGCCCCGGTCACCAGCACCGTTTTGCTTTCTATGCAACTGGTCAACAGGTCTGCTTGCAAAACCACCGCATCGCGGCCAAGCAAGTCGTCAAGGTCAAGTTCGTGCACGTCTTGCACCGACACTTTGCCGCTGGCCAGGTCAGACAGCGCGGGCAAGGTGCGGGTGTGCACATGCAGCGTACGCAGGGTGTGGATGATTTGGTTGCGCTGCCCTCGCGACACATTGGGAATGGCCAGCAGCACATCGGTGATGTCATATTTCTGCACCACCTCAGACAGCATGGCGGGTGAAAACACCGGCAAACCATTGATGGTTTGGCCAATTTTGCCGGGGTCTTCATCAATGAACCCATAGGGTTTCAGGCCACCGGCAATGCCCAAGGCCGATGCGGTTTGCACCCCCACCGTGCCGGCGCCGTAAATCAGCATGCGCCCCTGCTCAAAACCGCGCCCAAAGCCCACCCCAGCCAGCCAAAACCGTGCGGTGGCGCGACTGATGCCAATCAACAGCAAAAACAGAATGGGTTGCAGCACCCCCAGCGTGACCGGAAACACCGGCCACAGCAGCCACTGCAAAAACACCAGGTGAATGACGGCATACAACCCCACCGCCAGCGCAGTGGTCACCAGCGCATCCAGCCCGGTGTAACGAAAAATGGCACGGTACAAGCCCATGCGGACAAAGATGGGAACGGCCATGAGCGGGCCAGACAAATACACCCACCACTGGTGACCTTGCGGCCAGTGCAAAGACTCCTCTCGCAGCGAATAAGCCGCCCAGGTAGCCAACAAGGCCAGCACAATGTCAACACCCAGCACCACGGCGCGCTTGGCCGGGCGTGACAAGCCCAGCAGACGTTGGTTGAGCTGGCTATTTTTCATTTGGCATATCCGAACTGCAGTTTTAGAAGAGCTGAGATTGTGCCAGCTGAAGATGGAACGCCACCGGTTTGCAGCGCGTGGCCAATGAGTGAAAATCTGACGGTTGACGCACTTTTTGCGCCCCTCACTTTTTATTCGGAGCCCCTGCATGACGATCAAATACAGCCCAGACCACCAATGGATTGAACTCAACGGCCAGGTTGGCACGGTAGGCATAACCCACCACGCACAAGAGGCGCTCGGCGATGTGGTGTTTGTGGAATTGCCCAAAGTCGGCAACACCTATGCCGCCAAAGACGCTGCCGCCGTAGTGGAGTCAGTCAAAGCTGCGGCCGATGTGTACATGCCCGCCCATGGCGAAGTGATTGAAGTGAACGAGGCCTTGCTCGCAGACCCTTCGTTGGCAAACTCAGACCCACAAGGTGCAGGCTGGTTTTTTAAAATCAAACTTGTTAACCCCGCTGAACTCGATGCGCTGATGGACGAAGCCAGCTACGCCAGTTTCGTGGCCTGAAGACATTCTCAAATTTCACCACTGCAGCGGTGCAGTCAATTCACCCCGTATTTTTCAAGGCAAGCAGCAAGCGCTGATGAGGGTTGCGCTGTGCTGAGCCATTACAATCTCGCTCGACGAGCCTTCCCGCATGGTGAAGCGGCCAACCGGGTCAGGTGGGGAACCAAGCAGCCCTAACTGTGGAGCCAGTGCCGGGGTCAAGGCTCGTCACCCTCCCCCTCTTTTACCGCTTAAGCTATTTATTTGATAGCTTATTAAGCTTATATTATAAGGGCTAGAGCCCTATTTCTCATATAACTCCCATGCGCTTGGCTTGCTCGGTCAGCTCGGTGCGGAAATTCGGGTGGGCAATGCCAATGAGTTCATGGGCGCGCTGGCCGGCTGACTTGCCACGCAATTGCGCCACACCAAATTCAGTGACCACGTAATTGATGTCGTTCTTGCTGGTGCTTACGTGGGTGCCGGGAGACAACACCGGCACGATGCGCGAAATGCTGTCGTTTTTGGCCGTGGATGGCAGCACGATAAACGCTTTGCCACCATTGGACTGATTGGCTGCACGCACAAAATCCGCTTGCCCACCGGTACCAGAGTAAGGCAAGTGCGCCAAACTCTCGGAACCGCATTGCCCCAACAGATCAATTTGCAACGTGGCATTGATGGCGACCAGCTTGTCGTTCATGCCTGCCAGGCTCGGGCTGTTGGTGAAATCAACGGGATGAATTTCAAGCGCCGGGTTGCGGTCCATGAACTTGTACAACTTACCCGAGCCCAAGGCAAAAGTGGCCACCATCTTGCCCGGCAAGTAGTTTTTACGGCGGTTGGTCACGGCACCCGCTTCCAACAGGGTCAAAATGCCGTCGCCAATCATTTCGGTATGGATGCCCAGGTCGTGCTTGCCGGTGAGTTGCATGACCACGGCGTCTGGAATGCCGCCGTAGCCAATTTGCAGCGTTGAGCCGTCGTCAATCAAATCGGCCACATATTTGCCTATGGCTTCTTGCACTGGGCCAATTTTGGGCAGCCCCACCTCCAGCACCGGCTCAGTGCTTTCCACCAAGGCCGCCACTTGAGAGATGTGCACATGACAGTTGCCATAAGCAAACGGCACGTTGGGGTTGACCTCTAGCACCACCGAGCGCGCTTTGGCCACAGCGGCCATGGTGTAGTCCGCCCCCAGACTGAGCGAAAAATAGCCGTGGGCGTCCATCGGCGAGGCCATGCTAAATACCACGTCTGACGCCATCTGGCCACGCTTAATCAAACTTGGGATTTCAGAAAAATAGTTGGGAATGAAGTCAATCCAGCCCGCTTGCCCACCGGCACGGGTGGCCGCGCCATAAAACAAAGCCACATGGCGCACATGTGCCACGGTCTCAGGGTCGATGTAGCCAAACTTGCGAATGGCCAGAATTTGCGCCACTTTGACATCGTGCCAGCGTCTGCGCTGCTCTGACAACGCAGTCAGCAGCGCAGGCGGCTCGCCCACCCCAGTGGGCACCACGATCAAATCACCATCTTGCACCAGTGCCATGGCATCGGCAGCGGATCTGAGTTTTTGGGCATATTCAACTTGAACGGACATGCGGGTTTTCCCTTAAAAAGGAACGATTTAACAAGCCCAAACCAGCAGAAAACTGACAACTGAGGCGTGCAGCCGTAGGGGGCAGAATCAAGTTTTCAGCGGCAGACCAGACCACATTTCATTCAAGTCTGGAAACTGCCATTTGTCAGGGTCTTCACGTTGAAAAATTTTCTCGGTGCATCCCTTGGCTGACAAATCCACCACGTAGGGCGAGATGCGCAAGTTGGATTTGGCTGAAAAAAACACTTTCACAATGGGCGTGGTGAGCGAGCCCGTGGACTGCTCTGTGACCACCCCAATCCGGCCAGAACTGAGCCGCACCAATGAACCCACCGGGTAGATACCCATGCTTTTCACAAAGGCCTGAAACACTTTGGGGTCGAAATGCCCCTTGGCCCAGTCGGCCATTTGACGCAAAGATTCAGCTGGATCCCAGCCCGCCTTGTAGGGGCGGTTAGAGGTGATGGCATCGTAAACATCGCACACCGCCCCCATTTTGGAATACAGACTGATTTGGTCGCTTTTCAAACGCTCTGGGTAGCCGGTGCCATCGGTCTTTTCGTGGTGATGCAAGACCACATCCAGCGCAATCGGATCTACATCGGGGCTGGCTTTGAGCATGCGAAAACCCTCTTCAGGATGTGTCCGCATGATGGCGAATTCAGCTTCAGTCAATTTACCGGGCTTGTTGAGCACCTCTGTGGGCATGGCCACTTTGCCCAAGTCATGCAACAGCCCAGCCATGCCGCATGAACGCGTGATGGCTTCATCCAGACCCAGCTGTTTGGCCAAGGCCACCATCATGGCGCACACCGCGACAGAATGCATGTAGGTGTAGTCATCGGCGGTTTTCAGGCGTGCCAGGCTGATGATGGCACCCGGGTTGCGGGCGATAGAGTCTGAAATGTCTTCAACCAATTGCCGCGCGCCCCCCACGTCCACAGCGTTGCCCATGCGCACTTCTTCAAACATGGAAACCACCGCCGCTTTCGACTCCAGACAAATGCGTGCGGCGCGTTCAATTTCTTGAGATGCACTGACCGGCGTCTTGTCTCGCAGCAAATGCGGTGTCACGGGCAAGTTGAGCGACACGACCGGGGCAACGATGATTTCAGCAACGCTTTCAACCGCTTCACCGGAAGGCACGTCTGCGCCCAAACTGACATCAATCCAAACTTCTTTGATCGGGCTGTTCAAAATCAAAGCCAAATCGTTGGCCTCTTTCAGCACAAACCCCGTTCGCCAAAAGGGATGATCCATCCAAGAGCCGCAAAACTCTTTCAGATGCATGCCCAGTTGCAACTGCTCAACTGTTATTTTTTTCAGCATAAAGGTGGGTGATGTCTGAAATTTGTACCGTCTTCAGGTCTGAAACAGAGCCGCTGACCTTGAAATGAACCCAGACGAGTTGATGAATCAAGACTTCAACAGTCAGTCAGTGCAAATGGCGTGGTTTGCGCCCGCCCCCATGGCCAAGACTGCCACCCCCGGTTCCGCGCGGCGGTTTACCCAACTGCAAAGAATTCACCAAGTCATCAAAGCGCTGGCTAAACAGGCTGTCCACAGCTGCAACCACACCGCCGAGTTCAGCGCCATCAAAATGCCGCTCCATCAGACTCACCACGTCTTGTACAAGAAGGTCGCGCTGCACCTGCATGATGGACGCCGGATCAGGCCCAACGAAAAGAATCACAAAGTCATCACGCGATTCAGCGTCTGGGTTGTCATCTTCGTCTTCATCATCAAATTCAGCATCGTAAAAAGTGACCTCAATGGCGGCGCCGGTTTGAGCCACATCGTTGAGGTTCATGCACATTTCATCGAGTGTTTGACGAAAGTCATCATCGCCCTCCACTGTCCAGCACATTTGCAGAAGGTGTTCTTGGGCATCAAATTTGATGCCTGGCTCATCTTCATAAAAACTACCCTTGGCATCGTTGAGTGAACGAGCGCCCACGTATTTCCATAAGGGCTTTAAAACGTCTTGTAGCTGCTGAAAAGTGACGTTTTCCTGCAGGGCAACTTGGCCGTGCACATGAATTTCTAAAGGAGCGTTGTATCGAGGCATGTTGTGTGTTGATTTTGGTGCTGAGGCCAGAACCGAATCTAGCCTCTAAGTGTTTGATTTAATTCAATAAAAAAATATTCTCAAAAAACAACAATCATCAAAGACACCATCATTTTTCAATTCGTATCATTTATGCAACACTGTGACACCGTTTGAATTGATCTGATATTACCCCAATGAAACCTGCTCTTTGCGGGGGCCGGGCGCATGCTGGCGTGCCAGCAAGGTGTACATGGTTGGCACCACAAACACCGTCAGCAGTGTGCCCAAGCTCATGCCGCCCACAATCACCCAGCCAATTTGATGGCGACTTTCAGCCCCTGCGCCGGTGGCCAGCGCCAGCGGCACCGCGCCCAGCACCATGGCGCCGGTGGTCATCATGATCGGGCGCAGGCGCTGGGCGGCTGACTGCTGCACCGCCGACATCATGTCCATGCCCTGCTCGCGCAGCTGGTTGGCAAACTCCACAATCAAAATGCCGTGCTTGGTGATCAGCCCGACCAGCGTGATCAAGCCAATTTGGCTGAACACATTGAACGTGCCGCCCGACCATTTCAGCGCCAGCAGCGCACCCGCCATCGACAAAGGCACGCTCAACATGATGACCAGCGGGTCAATGAAACTCTCAAACTGCGCCGCCAGCACCAAAAAGATGAACAGCAGCGCCAACGCAAACACCAAGGTCAAAGCGTCAGACGATTTTTTGAACTCGCGGCTGATGCCGTTCAAGTCAGTGGCATAACCGGGTTTGAGCACTTTTTGCGCCGTGGCATCCATGAAATTGAGCGCCTCGCCCACCGAATAAGTGGCACTCAGGTTGGAAGTGATGGTGGCCGAGCGGCGCTGGCCAAAGTGAATCAGCTCACGTGGCACCACCACCTCGCGAATCTTGACCAGTGCGGACAGCGGAATCAGCTCGACCCCTTTGCCACGGACAAAGATTTTTTCAATGTCGTCAGGCGTGTCTCGCCCCGAGGGAGCGGTTTGCACAATCACGTCGTATTGCTCGCCACCGCGCTTGTACCTCGTGACCTTGCGTCCGCCCAGCATGGATTCAATGGCACGGGCAATCAGATCCACGCTCACCCCCAAGTCTGCAGCGCGTTCACGGTCAACTTCTAGCTTGATCTCAGGCTTGTTCAAACGCAGGTCGGTATCGACCTGCACAAAGCCGGGGTTCTTGGCCATTTCGTCCTGAAAAGCCCGCACCGTTTTGGCCAGCTCCTGGTAACTCTCAGAGGTGATGATGACAAACTCAATGGGCTGGCTGCGAAAGCCCTGCCCGAGCGAAGGCGGCGTGATAGGCGTGGCGCTCACCCCCGCCAGCCCTGAAAACCGCGGCGTCATGGCGCGAGCCATCTCCAGCGTGCTGCGCTGGCGTTCTTGCCACGGTTTGGCTCTGAAAAAGATGTTGCCCTGCGACACCGTGGGGTTGCCCACCGTGGCAAATATCCGGTCAAACTCAGGGTAATCCTCGGCAATGCGTTCAATGCCACGGGCATAACGGTCGGTGTAAGCCAAGGTGGCGCCGTCTGGGGCATTGACCCGCGCCAACACCACACCGCGGTCTTCCAGCGGCGAGAGCTCGCGCTTCAAGTCACCCAAAGTCCACCAGGTCACCCCACCGCTGGCCAGCATCACCAGCAACACCAAAACGCGCCTGCGCAACACCCAGCCCAGTCCCAAGCTGTAGGTGCGGGTCGCGCGTGTCAGCAGGTTTTCCATGTGCGCGTCAAACCAGGTGGGATGCGGGTTGTGGCGCAGCAGCAGCGAACTCATCATGGGCGACAGCGTCAGCGCCACCAGCCCCGAGATCACCACCGCCCCGGCCAGCGCCAGGGCAAATTCGGTGAACAGCCGCCCAGTGCGCCCGGGCGAAAACGCCAGCGGCGCGTACACCGCCACCAGTGTCATGGTCATGGCCACAATGGCAAAGCCAACCTCCCGCGCACCTTTGAGGGCAGCCTGAAATGGCGGCAAACCTTCTTCAATGTGGCGGTAAATGTTCTCCAACATCACGATGGCATCGTCCACCACCAGGCCAATGGCCAGCACCAGCGCCAGCAGCGTCAGGGTGTTGATGCTGAAACCGGCCAGCGACATCATGGCAAACGTGCCAATCAACGCCACCGGAATCGTCACTAGCGGAATCAACGAGGCGCGCAGCGTGCGCAAAAACACAAAAATCACCAGTGCCACCAACACGGCGGCCTCCACAATGGTTTTGAACACCGCTTTGATCGACTCATTAATGAACACCGAGTTGTCATTGGCCACCGCAATCGTCACCCCCGGCGGCAAATCGCGGCGCAGCTTGTCTAGCAATCCCGTGACACCCTTGGATAGCTCCAGCGGGTTGGCGGTGGACTGCTTGACCACCCCCACACCGACCGAGTCGCGCCCGTTCAGGCGCACAAAAGAGCGCTCATCCACCGGCGCTTCCTGCACCTGCGCCACGTCAGCAATTCGAATGGGCTGCCCCGCCACACTGCGAATCACCACCTGGGCAAACTCCGGCGCAGTTTGCAAGTCGGTGGCGGTGGTCACGTTGAATTCGCGCTGGGCGCTCTCAATGCGACCCGCCGGCACTTCCAGGTTGGCACGGCGCAAGGCGTCTTCCAGGTCTTGCACGGTGAGCTTGTAAGCCGCCAGTTTGTCGGGGTCAACTGAGATGCGCATGGCAAACTTGCGCTCGCCATAAATGTTGACCTCGGCCGCACCTGGGGCGGTTTGCAGCACTGGCTTGACCAGCGTGTTGGCAATTTCAGAGAGTTGCAGCGCGGTATGTGTGTCAGAGCTGAGCGCCAAAAAAATCACAGGGAACGACTCGGCCTCCACCTTGGCAATCACCGGCTCGTCTATGCCTTGTGGCAAGCGCTGGCGCACCCGGGTGACCTTGTCGCGCACGTCGGCAGCGGCGGCATCGGCGTCGCGACTGAGCACAAAGCGCACACTGATCTGGCTGCGCTCCTGGCGGCTGGTGGAGGTGATCACGTCCACCCCTTCTATGCCCGAGAGCGAGTCTTCCAGCACCTTGCTCACCTGGCTTTCCATGACCTCGCTTGAGGCGCCAGCAAAAGTGGTGGTGACCGAGACCACCGGCTCGTCAATTTTGGGGTACTCGCGCACCGACAAGCGGTTGAATGAGACGGCGCCAATCAGCACAATCAACAACGACAGCACGGTGGCAAAGACCGGGCGACGGATAGAGGTTTCAGCCAGCTGCATGAAATTTTCCCTGGCCAATGCTCAATGAGCGCTTGCTTTGATTTCAGAACTTGAAGGGCTTGCAGGGCTTGCTGCACCTGCACCAGATGCTTCTTTTTTTGCGGCATTCTTGGGGCTTGACGGCTTACCCAGCTGCACCACTTTCACCGGTGTGCCGTCTTTTTGCAAGCGCTGCTGACCCGCCACCACCACCGTGTCACCCAAGCGCAAGCCTTGCACAATTTCGACCTTGCCTTGGCTTCGTACCCCCAGCGTGACCTCTTGGCGTTGCGACACCCAAAGCGTGTCGGGCGGCAGTTGCGCCCCTGGCTCAGGTTTGACCAACTTGTAGACCAGCTGGCGGTTGCCTTGCGGCACGATGGCTTCTTCAGGCACCACCAGCGCCGCGTCATTGACTGAAAACACCGTGGTCACACGGGCAAACATGCCTGAACGCAGTGGCTGCTTGTCACTGGCTTGGGCGGCTTGGGGCAACACCGCGCGCACCCCAATCGAGCGGCCGTTGGCATCCAGCAGCGGGTCGATGGCCTCCACCACCGCGCTGAACGTGCGCCCAGGCACGGCATCCAGCACCACCTCGACTGTTTGACCGGTACGCAGTTTGCCGCCCAGTCGCTCCGGCAGACGAAAGTCCACCATCATCTGGCGGGTGTCTTCCAGCGCCACCAAGTCTGTGCCATCTTTCACATAGTCGCCCACATTCACCAGCCGAATCCCGGCGGTGCCATCCAATGGTGAGCGCACCGCCATGCGGCTCAGCCGCGCCTGCGCCAAGACCAATTGGGCTTGCGCCACTTGCAGTGCGGCGGCACTGGTGTCAAGGGTTTGTTTGGCCATAAAGTTGGCGGCCACCAGCTCTTGGGTGCGGTTGTAATTGGCCTGCGCAATGGCCAGCTGGGCTTGCATTTGCTGCACATCGGCTTGTTGCAGCAAGTCGTCAAACTGCACCAGCACTTGCCCTTTGCGCACCGTGCCACCGTCTTTGAAATGCAGCGCGGTGATGCGCCCCACCAGCTCCGGGCGCAACATCACGCTTTGCCGTGCGCGCAAGCTGCCCACGGCTTGCGCGTCGTCACGCAATGGCATGGCCACCACCTGGGTCACCTCCACCCCGGCGACCCTGGGTGCTGCCACCGTTTTGGCCGACTTGCCAGCCTTTGATGTGATTTCTTTGGCCGTCATCGGCTGGGCTTGCAGCCACCAGGCACCGCCAGTCGCCAAGCCCATGCCCACCACCGCCACTGACCAAAATTTGAATTTGCTTGCCATGAAATTTTTCGATGATGAGGTTAACTTTGCACTCAGCGCTTACCCAAAGCCAGCTCGACGCCTTGGTTGGCCAACTGGTCGGCACGTTCGTTGCCTGGGTTGCCGTTGTGGCCACGCACCCAGCGCCATTCAATCTGGTGTGTGCCGCTATTGACCAGCGCATCCAGCCGCTGCCACAGGTCGACATTTTTCACCGGGGCTTTGGTGGCGGTTTTCCAACCCCGGGCTTTCCAGCCGGGCAACCATTCGGTCATGCCTTTGAGCACGTATTGGCTGTCCACATGCAGCGTGACCTTGCATGGGCGCTTCAAAGCCGCCAGCGCCTCAATCACCGCCGTCATTTCCATGCGGTTGTTGGTGGTGCCCAGCTCGCCACCAAAAAGTTCTTTTTGGGCGTCTGCAGACTTCAGCCAGGCGCCCCAGCCACCTGGGCCGGGGTTGCCCTTGCAGGCGCCATCGGTGTAAATGTCAATCGGATTCAAAAAATCACCTCAAATCAATGTTGATATGCATTATTGGCCTGTAGCGCTTGATTTACCTGCGCGACCAGCTACTGAAACAGGAGCATTTGCTAGCCGCAAAGCGGGCTTCCAAGTGGGGTTGAGCAGCGTCATGCCGCGCACCCGCTTGACCGCCACCACAGCGTAAACCGCGCCGAGTATCGGCCACCAGCGCGCGCCAAAGCTGTCCATCCAGGCAAACCGCTCCAGCCACTGGGGGTTGGCCAGTGCGGGCCGGTAGCAACCAAAATGCCCGGAATCAAGTTCAAAACCCAGCAAACGCAACCAGTCGCGAATGCGTAAATAGCCCAAAAATTCACCCGTGTCGGGCAAAAACAGATGCTGCCAACCAAGCCGTTTGTACAGGTGGGCACGGTACTGGCGAAACCCCCACAAGCTCATGGGGTTAAAGCCGGTGATGACTACCCGCCCTTCTGGTACCAGCACCCGGTAGACCTCACGCAAAGCGGCGTGGGGGTCGGCAGTAAGCTCCAGGGTGTGTGGCAGCACCACCAAATCCAGGCTGTTGGCGGGGAACGGCAGTGCCGAAAACTCGGTCAGAAACACCGCATTGTCATGTGCAGTTTCGGTGGCCAGCCAGCGGTGCGGCATGCGGTTGGCGGCCAGCGCATCTAGCTCTGGCAAGCCCAGTTGCAGGGCGTGAAAACCAAACACATCGGCCACCGAAGCGGCCATTTGACGGCGCTCCCAGTCCAGCAGGTAAGCCCCGGGTGGGGTCGCCAGCCAGTCATGCAAACCTATAATTTGATTGCCCATGAAGTTAATTCCAATCCCTGCTTTCAACGACAACTACATCTGGATGTTGCATCACTACCAGCGGGCGGTGGTGGTCGACCCGGGTGATGCCCAGCCAGTTTTCAAGGCTTTGCAGTCACTGGGCTTGACGCTGGAGGCGATTCTAGTCACGCACCATCACCAAGATCACACTGGCGGCGTGGCTGCGTTGCGCCAGGCCACTGGTGCGCAGGTGTTTGGCCCTAGCATGGAGCGCATGCCCGAGCCGCTGCAACGCATGGCCGACGGGCAAACCCTGTGCGCGCTTGGGCTGACGTTTGAGGTGCTGCATGTGCCAGGTCACACCGCTGGCCATGTGGCTTACTTTGCCCATGTACCCAACCAGAGCCCGGTGCTGTTTTGTGGCGACACGCTGTTTAGCGCGGGCTGCGGTCGCTTGTTTGAAGGCACGCCCGCGCAGATGCTTCAGTCATTGACGCGGCTGGCCGCCCTGCCCGCTGCCACCCGAGTGTGCTGCGCCCATGAGTACACCTTGGGCAGCTTGCAATTTGCTTTGGCAGTGGAGCCTGACAATGCCGACACCGCGGCCTACCAACAGCGCGCACAGGCACTGCGCCAAGCCCACCAGCCCACCTTGCCGTCCACCTTGGCGCTTGAGCGGCTGGTGAACCCTTTTTTACGCACCCATCTGCCCGCCGTGGCGCATGCGGTGCAACAGCGCAACAACCACGCACACAGCCCTGTCGATGTGTTTGCGGCTTTGCGTGCCTGGAAAGATCAATTTTGAAAACCTTTTTTCGTGCTGCCGCTCTGGCAGCCTGCGTCTGGCTGGTGGGCTGCGCTGCGCCTGGCTTGACCCCATCGCCGCTTGAGGGTGCGATAGACCCTGCTGCCCAAGCAGATGCCACGCCCAATGTCCAAGCTGGTGATTTGATTTACCCCTCAGGTGGTTTGAAACCCTTGGCCAACACCCAACTGGGCTCTCAATACGTGCAAGCGCTGCAGCCCCCGGTGGATTTGTGGGAGCGCATTCGCCGCGGCTTTGCCATGCCTGACTTGGACAACAACTTGGTGCGCGAGCGCGAGCTGTGGTACAGCAGCCGCCCAGATTACGTGGCGCGCATGACCGAGCGTGGCAACAAATACCTGTTTTACATTGTTGAAGAGTTGGAGCGGCGCGGCATGCCCTCAGAGTTGGCGTTGTTGCCTTTTATTGAAAGCGCCTTTAACCCGCAAGCGGTGTCCACTGCCAAGGCGGCCGGCATGTGGCAATTCATGCCAGCCACAGGGCGGCAATTTGAGTTGAAGCAAAACCTGTTTCGAGACGACCGCCGCGACGTGATCGAGTCCACCCGGGCGGCGCTGGACTACATGCAAAAACTCTACGGCATGTTTGGCGACTGGCATTTGGCGCTGGCCGCTTACAACTGGGGCGAAGGCAGCGTCAAACGCGCCATGGACAAAGCTGCCCGCAGCGGGCAAAGCACCGCCTACACAGACTTGCCCATGCCGATGGAAACCCGCATGTATGTGCCCAAGCTGCAAGCGGTGAAAAATTTGGTGGCCAATCCCGAAGCTTTTCGTGTCACGCTGCCCGTCATCAACAACCACCCCTACTTTCAAAGCGTTGAGGTGGATCGTGACATTGATGTGGCCTTGGCCGCCCAATTGGCCGAAGTCCCGCTAGAAGATTTCAAAGCGCTCAACCCGTCATTCAACAAGCCGGTGTTGCTGGCCTCGGGCACAGCGCAGATGCTGCTGCCGTGGGACAACGCTGAGCGCTATCAAGCTAACTTGGAAGCTTATACCGGTGGCCAACTGGCCAGCTGGACGGCTTGGGTCGCACCCGCCACCCTGAACCTGGCAGCGGCAGCCAAGCGGGTTGGCATGACCGAAGCCGAATTGCGCGCCGTCAACAACATCCCGCCGCGCATGTTGATCAAAGCTGGTTCTACCCTATTGGTGCGACGTGCGGCGGGGTTGAACGTGGATGTGGCAGAACACATTGCCGACAACGGCCAGTTGTCGCTGGCGCCTGAGGTGGTGCTGCGTAGAACCACGGTGAAAGCCGGACGCAAAGACACCGTGGCCAGCCTGGCCAAGCGCTTTGCGGTGAGTGCAGCCTCGGTCGCCCAGTGGAACAAGGTCAGCACCAGTGCATCGTTCAAAACAGGTCAAGCCGTGGTGCTGTACTTGCCAGCTCGCGCCACCGTCAGAAAAGCCAAGGCCCGGCGCAACCCTGTAGCGCGCCAGCAGCTGGCAAAAGGCAAAAAGCCAACCCGGTTGGCCAAAAATTAGCCGAAGGTGCAGCGGCACCTGCCCGGCAAGCGCCATGCTACCCAAATAGCTGAGCGACTGGCGCTTTATCATGTGCCTTACAGAGAGGCAAACATGACACCAGCATCCCAAACCTTGCCACAAGGCATCAAAGACAACCGCCAACGTGGCCGCGTGGTCGATTTTTTAAACGCCAGGGTCAGCTCGGGCAGCGCCCTGTCCATCGTCTCAGCCTACTTCACCATTTACGCCTATGAAGCGTTAAGCAAGCAGCTTGACGGCATAGATTCTTTGCAATTTCTTTTTGGCGAACCCCGCTTCATCCAATCCTTGGATCCCGAGAAAACCGATAAAAAAGCGTTCAAGATGGAAGACGAAGGGCTGACGCTTGCAAACCGCCTGCAGCAAAAAAACGTTGCCCGGCGCTGCGCCCAGTGGATTGAAACCAAGGTCGAGATTCGCTCTGTGGTCGAGTCCAACCTGCTGCACGGCAAGCTGTACCACATCTTTGATGGCCACCGTGAATACGCCCTCATGGGCAGTTCCAACTTTACCCAGCGTGGGTTGGGCCTGTCTGATGTGCCCAACATTGAGCTCAACATGGTGATTGACAGCGACCGCGACCGCACCGATCTCAAAGCCTGGTTTGACGAACTTTGGCAAGACACCACACTGGTACAAGACGTTAAAACACAGGTGCTTGACTACCTGGCGCAGCTCTATGTAGACCACTCACCCGAGTTCATTTACTTCAAAACTCTGTTTCATGTGTTTGAGGCGTATTTGGCCGGGCAAAAAGAGCAAGCCCAATTTTTTGACAACACCGCCATCACCGCCACCGACATCTGGCAAACCCTGTTTGAATTTCAAAAAGACGGAGCCAAAGCCGCCATTCAAAAAATCAACCGGCACAACGGCTGTATCCTGGCCGACAGTGTGGGCCTGGGCAAAACCTACACCGCGTTGGCGGTCATCAAATACTTTGAGCAGCGCGACCGCCGCGTATTGGTGCTGTGCCCCAAAAAACTGCGTGACAACTGGACCGTGTATCTGGCGCAAAACGCCAGTGCGCTCAACCCGTTTGTAAACGACAAATTTGCCTACACCGTGCTCTCACACACCGACCTGTCGCGTGACAGTGGCCAAGCCGGTGATGTGAACTTGAGCACCCTGAACTGGGGCCACTTTGACCTGGTGGTGATTGACGAGTCGCACAACTTTCGCAACAACGTCAAAGGCCGAACTGATGCTGATGGCAACGTAGTGCGGCTCAGCCGCTATGAGCGGCTGATGCAAGACATCATCCAAGCTGGTGTCAAAACCAAGGTGATGCTGCTCTCGGCCACCCCGGTCAACAACGACCTGAAAGACCTGCGCAACCAGCTTTATTTGGTATCTGAGGGGCAAGACCACGCACTGCAGCCCAGCACCGGCATTGCCAGCATCAAGCAAACCCTTGACGCCGCGCAAAAAACCTTTGGACAGTGGGCTAAACGCCCAGTCACCGGCGAGCGCAGCACCAAAGACCTGATGGACAAGCTGCCTGCGGGCTTTTTCACCCTGCTCGACGAGCTGACCATTGCCCGCTCGCGCCGCCACATTCAAAAATATTACAAAGCCAGCATGGCGCGCATTGGCCAGTTCCCCACACGCGCCAAGCCGGTGTCAGTGTATGCAGACATTGACAGCAAACACCGCTTTCCCACCTACGACAAGCTCAACGATGAGATTGAAAAATACCAGCTCTCACTCTTCAAGCCCTCCATCTACGTGCTGCCCCAGTTCAAAGACCACTACAAAAGCGATGCCGATGTGCGCAACTTCAGCCAGCAAAAACGTGAAGAGTTTTTGATTGGCATGATGAAGGTGAACTTTTTGAAGCGGCTGGAAAGCTCTGTCAAATCGTTTGCCATCACAATGAACCGCACGGTGGACAAGATTGAAGCCCTTGAAGAGCGCCTGCAAGCCTTTAAAAACCTGCGTGACAGCCAGCCACAAAATTTACAGGCCAATTTGTTCATATTGGATGCCGAAGAAGACGACGAACTGCGTGAAGCCTTTGAAGTGGGTAGCCTGAAATACGCCATGCAACACATGGACATTGACCGCTGGCTGGCCGACCTGGCCGCCGACAAGCGCCAGCTCGCCATGCTGGCCGAGAGCGCCGGAGGCGTGACCCCTGAGCGCGATGCCAAGTTGGCCGAGCTGAAAAAAATCATTCACAGCAAAACCACCCAGCCCACCACCAACACGCACGGTGAGCCCAACCGCAAGGTCATCGTGTTTTGCGCCTTTGCTGACACGGCCGCCTACCTGTATGAACAGCTTGAGGGCTGGGCCACTGACACCCTCAAAGTTCATATCGGTCTGGTGTCAGGCGGTGCGCGCCCCAACCGCTGCACTTTTGGCAAGCCAGAGTACAACCACATCCTGACCCACTTTGCCCCACGCGCCAAGCAGCGCCACAAAATGTCTGCCTTGGCACAAAACGCTGAAATTGACATCCTGATTGCCACTGACTGCATCAGCGAAGGCCAAAACCTGCAAGACTGCGACCTGCTGGTCAACTACGACATCCACTGGAACCCGGTGCGCATCATCCAGCGCTTTGGCCGCATTGACCGCATTGGCAGCCCCAACGCCAGCATCCAGCTCATCAACTTCTGGCCGACACCTGACCTCAACAAGTACATCAACCTGAAAAACCGGGTTGAAGCCCGCATGGCGCTGGTAGACATTGCCGCCACCAACGAAGACAACATCCTGACCAGCTCAGAGATTGAAGACCTGATCACCCAAGACCTGAAATACCGCGACATCCAGCTCATGCGCCTGCGTGACGAAGTGCTGGACCTGGAAGACTTTAACGAATCCGTGGCTTTGAACCAATTCACGCTGGACGATTTTCGGCTAGACCTGAGCAACTTTATCACCGCCAACCAACGCCTGCTGCACGACGCACCACTTGGCTTGTATGCTGTGGTTCCTGTGCCAAAAACGGCTGTAGAGCTTATAAATAAAGCGCAAGCAGCTATTCAATCAGGAGTGATTTACTGCCTGCGGCAAACCCGTGTGGCCAGTGAACCACAATCCGGTAAACCCCTTGAAACCGTCAACCCCTTGAGCCCCTTCTTTCTGGTCTACATCCAGGCCGACGGCACGCTGCGCTACAACTTCACCGCGCCCAAACAAGTGCTCGACATCTTTCGCGCCCTGTGCCAGGGCCAAACCACGCCCTATGCCGAACTGTGCCAACTGTTTGACACCGAGACGCAACACGGCCAAGACATGCACGCCTATTCCGCCCTGCTGGACAAAGCTGTCAAAGCCATCGTGGCGCAATTCGGCCAGAAAAACGCTGCCAACCTGTTCAGTGGGCGCGGCGGCAAATTGATGGATGCTGCGCAGGCGGTGCAAGGGCAGCAAGACTTTGAGCTGGTCACTTGGTTGGTGATAAAGTAGATACGTTTTCATATCTACTTTCAAGGATATACACCATGATTGCCACCGCCAAAGTTTTTACCACAGGCAATAGCCAAGCCATTCGCTTGCCCAAGGCGTTTCGGCTGAACAGCGAAGAAGTCTGGATCAGCAAATCTAGAGACGGCATCATCACCATTCAGCCTAAGCCCCAAAAAGACGAATTGGAAGCTTTTTTGGCTGAATTGCGGGCACTGCCACCCTCGGAAGAGTTTTTACAACCCCGTGATGATGCACCCCGACCCAGTCCTTTTGAAGGGTGGGATGCGTGATGCGCTACATGCTCGATACCAATATCGTCAGCTATTACTTGCGACGATCGTTGCCTGCGTTGGAAGAACGCGTTAACGACGCACTCAAACATCGCACCATTGTTATTTCGGTCATCACCCGCGCTGAACTGCGCTACGGGCAAATGGGTATGACACCTGAAGACCGCCGCCGCCCTCTGATTGATGGATTTTTCTTGCGACTGCCGAGCGTGGACTGGAGTAATGAAGCGGCAGACCAATATGGTGTGCTCAAACACGCTCTCAAGACCCAGGGCAAACCCATCGGCGACATGGACACGCTGATCGCCGCCCACGCCCTGGCCGAAAAGCTGATTCTGGTCACCCACAACACCCGCCATTTTGAAAATGTGCCGCACTTGAAACTTGAAGACTGGATGGTTTGAAGATGGCTGACATCTATCAAAAAATAGCGATTCAAAACGCCATTCAATCCTTTTCATTCAGCCCCCTGCAAGATGCCGCTACAGCGTTTTTTGCCTGCCTTGGCTACAAGTCAGACCGCACCATTGCCCTTGATTCAGTAGAAGTTTTTTGCCAGCAGTTTGATCCCAGCGGCGTGCTTGCGCATCCCCGCGCGCAAAAATCAAATTGGAAATCCATCCACCTGCTGTTCCAGCTCACCGACGAAGAACTGTCGCACAACGCCACCCTGTTCAAAGACACCACCATTAGGGCATCCCTGCTCCAGTCCTATGTGTTCTTCGCAGTGGAGCTCCAGCCGGGTGATTACGCACGGGGCAAACTGGCCGCCATCACCCGCCAGATCAACCGTATCTTTCCCATGCCGGTCATGGTGCTGTTCAAGGTGGCGGGTAATTTGTCCATTGCAGTCATCAATCGCAGGCAAAACAAGCGGGATGAAAGCAAAGACGTTTTGGGCAAGGTCACGCTGATCCAAAACATCTCAACGGTCAAGCCGCATCCGGGCCACCTGGACATTCTGGCTTCGTTCTCGACCACGGAACTGCTTGCCCGCAAAAAGCCCATCGGCAACTTCGACCAACTTCACGCCGCGTGGGAAGACGTATTCAACGTTGAACTGCTCAACAAGCGTTTTTACGAAGAACTGTCCAATTGGTATTTCTGGGCACGAAAGCAAGTCAGCTTTCCGTCCGATCTGGAGCCCGACGAAGACACCCGCAACGCCACCAGCGTTATTCGGTTGCTCACGCGGTTGATCTTTTGCTGGTTCCTGAAAGAAAAAGACCTCATTCCCAACCATTTGTTTGAGCCAGATGCTATCAGCGAGGCATTGATTTCTGTCGGAGATGATGAAAGCACCTACTACCACGCCATTTTGCAAAACCTGTTTTTTGCCACGCTCAACCAGCCTATGAATGCCGATGGTGAGCCCATTAGGCAGTTTGCAGCGGATGGCGATTTTCAGGAAAATCGCAACCAGCATGGTGTGAAAACGCTGTACAGGTACAAGAAGTCTTTCCGTGTGCCAGATAACGCGCTTAGCTTGTTCGAGGACATTCCTTTCCTGAACGGCGGCTTGTTCGCCTGCCTTGACACGGAGGATGACACCGGCAAGGTGCAATATGCCGACGGCTTCTCACGCAACCCCAAAAAGCAGCCTATCGTCCCCAACCGCCTGTTTTTTTCTGCGCCCCACGTCGTTGACCTGAGCGATGACTTTGGCGATGCCAAAAAGAAAAAGGCCAGCGTGCGCGGCTTGCTGCACATCCTGCACGGCTACAAGTTCACCATTGCCGAGAGCACACCAGTAGAGCAAGAAATCGCCCTTGACCCCGAACTGCTGGGCAATGTGTTTGAAAACCTGCTGGCCAGCTACAACCCTGAAACCGGCACCAACGCACGCCGCCAGACCGGCTCGTTTTACACCCCGCGCCCCATTGTGGATTACATGGTCGACGAGTCCCTCAAAGCCTACCTTACAGATGCCCTGGTCAAAGCCTTGCCCGCCACCACCAGGGCGGATGCCAAAGCTGGGTTAGATATTTTGTTTGCCTACACCGAGAAAGAGCACGCTTTTTCAGAGGCCGAGATTGACGCACTCATCACTGCCATCAACGCCTGCAACATCCTCGACCCCGCCTGTGGGTCTGGTGCCTACCCCATGGGTATCTTGCACAAACTGGTGTTCATCTTGGGCAAGCTGGACCCGCACAATGAAAAGTGGCACCAGCGCCAGGTGGCCAAGGCTGAAGAAATTGAAGACGTGCAAGCACGCGAGACTTCGGTACAAGCCATCAACAATGACTTTGCCAACAACGCGCTGGACTATGGCCGCAAGCTTTACCTGATAGAAAACTGCATTTACGGTGCAGACATCCAGCCCATTGCCATTCAGATTTCAAAGCTGCGTTTTTTTATCTCGCTGATCTGTGACCAGCGCACCCACAACGACAAGGCGCGCAATCTGGGCGTGCGTCCTCTTCCCAATCTTGAAACCAAGTTTGTCGCTGCCAACACGCTGCTGGGTCTGAACCTGCCCAAAAACCGCAGTCTGTTTGAAAACGAAACCGCCATCCGGCTAGAAAAAGAGCTTGAGAAAGTCCGCCACAGTTACTTTTCAGCCCAAACGCGCAAAGCCAAGCTAGCACTGCAAAAGAAAGATCGTGACCTCACCAAGAAGATCATTGACGAACTGAAACATGACTCTTTTGGCAACGAAGACGTGTACCGCCGCATTGCCTGGAACCCCTACGACCACCACAGCGTGGCCGACTTCTTTGATCCCGGCAAGATGTTTGGCCCCGCATTGGACGATGGTTTTGATGTCGTCATTGGCAACCCGCCTTATGTGCAGATTCAAAAGTTCAGCGCGGCACACAAGGCTGCCTGGGTAGAACAAAAGTTCAAAACCTATGCGGCCACGGCTGACATCTATTGCCTGTTCTATGAGCGCGGCGTCCGACTCTTGAAAGATGGCGGCCAATTGAGCTACATCACGTCCAACAAATGGATGCGCGCTGGTTATGGGGAGAAGTTGCGCGGCTTTTTCTGCAAAGACGTGGCAGTGGAAGAAGTCATAGATTTTGGTGGCGTACCCGTCTTCAACGCAGCCATGGTAGATACGGCCATCGTCCGATTGGCCAAATCCGCGCCCAAAAAGAGCTTTCCGTCCAGCGTGCTGACGCGAAATTTTTCGATTCAGGATTCACTACCTGACTACGTGCAAGACAACGCAGTACCGTTTGTATGCCCGGCCGACGGTGCAGCGTCCTGGGTCATCATGTCGCCTGAGCGCTTCCGCATTAAGTGCGCGGTGGAGGCGCAAGGCGTACCGCTTGAGAAGTGGCAGATTCAAATTAACTACGGTATCAAGACCGGCTACAACGAGGCGTTTTACATCAGTACGGCGCAGCGGGATGCATTCATTGCTGAAGACCCGCGTTGCGCTGATTTGATTGTGCCCTTGCTGCGTGGGCGGTACGTGGAACGGTACGCGACGCAGTGGGCAATGGCAGAAGATGAGCAATGGATGATCAACTCGCACAACGGTGTCAAGGAATTGGGAATTCCGCCAGTGAAATTGGAGGCTGAATACCCTGTGCTGTGGAATCACCTGGTTGCGCATGAAGAGAAGCTAGCGGTCAGGCTTGACAAGGGTGATCACTGGTCGAATCTACGCAATTGCGCATATATCCATGACTTTCAAAAGCCGAAGATTGTTTATCCGAACATGACGAAGTATCTGCCGTTCTACCTTGATACGACAGAGCATTTTTTCATCAACGACAAGGCATTCATCCTGACGAGCGAAGCCGAATCGTTGACCTATTTGACAGCGGCATTGAACTCAACAGTGTTCCGCTGCTGCTTCATGGACAACTTCCCCAATCTCGGCGAGGACCGCCGGGAATTGCGCAAAATCTTCATGGACAAAATCCCCATCAAGAAGCCATCCGCGCAGCAAGCCTCCTTGTTCGAGGCCTTGATCCCCATGGTGCAAGCCTCCAAGCTTGAATCACAAAAATCCGATGGATCCGACCTGAAAAGCGTCGCGGTGTTTCTGGAGGAGGTGATTGATGCCTGCGTGATGGAGGTCTATTTCGCAGACCACATGGCCGAGCACCACCTTGGCATCATGGCGCACGTCACGCCACTGCTGCAAGACGTCGATGCTGCTGCGCCGCCGGCAAAACAGGTGGCGGCAGCCCAGCAGTTCTACGCCCAGGCCAACGACAGCAAGCACCCCATTCGCAACATCCTCATCCGCATCCCCGTGGACAGCCCGGATTTGCTGGCGGTGATTCAGCGTGAAGGCGCGGTATGAGTACGCAGCGCGTTGAACGCATTGAGGTTCGCGCCTTCAAGGCGTTCAAACACCTCGATTTCAAGCTGGATGGTCGCCACTTGCTGGCCTATGGTGGCAATGGGGCAGGCAAGTCTTCGCTGTACTGGACGCTGTACACGTTTCTGCAAAGTGCCGCCAAAGACACGCCCAACGTTGCTAAGTATTTTGATGATTCCGGGCCGCAAAGCCTGCTGAACGTCCACGCCACACCGGCGGAGCGCGCAACCGCAGCCGTGGTCGTGTCGATCAAAGACGACAGCCACACGACGGCCAGCGTGTACTCGCTGTCAAACGAGCAGCATGACACTAAGGCGAACCCCGATGTACTGAAAGCCAGTCTGGCCAGTGACTTCATTACCTACCGGGTGTTGTCCAGCTTCTACCAGTTTCGCAACTCGCAGGCCATTGATCTCTGGCCGGTGTTTGAGCAGGAAATTTTGCCGTTTGCGCAGGGCACGTCCACCAAGAACATTGCCACCCTCTGGCACAAACTGAAGACCGCTGATCCATTTATCCAGTCGAAGGCCAGCGGAGAAGCAACCTGGTATCGCAAGGCGCGCTATGAGCGCTATGAAGCTGACATTGCCCGGTTCAATCAGGCGCTGAAAGAGGTTCTTGCAAAAATAACGACCGAGGCGCAACAGTTTTACGGTGAGCACTTTTCCGATCCGGGCACCCAAGTCGAGTTAGCTGTTAGCGTATCTTCCGCATGCAGCTATGACCGCCATGAACACCGTATTGCCATGCCACGCATTGGCTTTGAAGTCAAACTCAACAACGATCGCATCCCTAAACCTCAATCATTCTTGAATGAGGCCAAGCTGACCCAATTGGCTCTGTCTGTGCGCTTTGGCGCAACGCTGGCTCACCTGCATGACTCGCCCCTGAAGCTGCTGGTGCTGGATGATTTATTGATCAGCCTGGACATGAACAATCGCATGAAGGTGGTGAACATCATCTTGAGCGAAACGTTTGCCGAGCACCAGAAAATCATCCTGACGCACGACCTGGGGTTCTTTAATGAGTTCAGGCGACGCATTGGTGGCCGACACACCGAGTGGTCATTTCAGCGCTTCGTTGGAAGCGCCGATACAGAAATCCGGTTGCAAGTGGACAAAAGCCAACTTCAAAAAGCAGAAGAATATCTGCACGGCGAGAGTCTGGACGAAGCGGCCAATTGCATCCGAAAGGCAGCCGAAGATACTGCCCGACGTTTTCGTGAGCTCACAGTTGTACCCACCAAGGATTTTTTGACTTTGACCGAACAGTTGCGTTGGGCACGAAACAAGCTGTTGGAGAAGCTTCCTACAAAGCTCTACGAGAAAGTGTTGAAGGGCGTGCCGGAAAAGCATCGGCAGTACCTTGTCCCAGCTTCGGATGTCGACCTTTCGGCCATACCTGCAATCACCCCAGATGAACTTACCGCTCTCAGCCGATTGCGAAAGCAGTTGCGTACGCTGGTCACCAGTGAACATTGGGTGATGATTGAAAACGCCGAAGTGATTGACGACGTGCTCGCGACGACTGAGCGCGTCCTCAATCCGGGCTCCCATGGCGGAGAAGTGCCGCTCTACAAAGAGGAAGTTCGCCGGGCGCTTGAGCTCGTCAAGAAGCTGGAGAAATGTCTTGCGTAGCGCCGTCGAGGGAAAATATTTCATACTAAATAAGCCTTTAGCCCAAGTGGAATAGGCGTAAACAGCTATCGATTGCATAGTAATTGAATAGGGAGCATCATGAACAAGAAAGCCAAAACGGCCACCGAGCCCGCCAACCACATCGCCGTATTTCAGGAAACCACCATCCGGCGCACCTGGCATAACGAAGAATGGTGGTTTGCCATCGTTGATGTGGTGGGGGTGCTCACCGACTCGGTTCAACCAGACGGCTATGTCAAGGACTTGCGCCGTCGTGACCCAGAGCTGGCCAAAGGGTGGGGGCAAATTGCCACCCCCCTTCGGGTCGAAACGGCGGGCGGTGCGCAGCGGGTGAACTGCGCCAACACCGAAGGCCTGTTCCGCATCATCCAATCCATCCCATCCCCCAAAGCCGAGCCGTTCAAACGCTGGCTGGCCCAGGTGGGCTACGAGCGGGTCAAAGAAATCGAAAACCCCGAACTTGCCAGCGCCCGTGCCCGCGAGCTGTACCAGGCCAAGGGCTACCCGCCAGCGTGGATTGAAAAGCGGCTGCGCTCCATCAGCGTGCGTGGTGAGTTGACCGATGAATGGAAAGCGCGCGGCGTGGCTGAGGGCAAAGAGTATTCCATCTTGACCGCCGAAATAGCCAAGGCCACCTTTGGCGTAACACCCAGCGAGCATAGCCAGCTCAAAAGTCTTGATCAGGTCAAAACTGGCAACAACCTGCGCGACCACATGACCGACCTGGAGCTGATCTTCACCATGCTGGGCGAAGCCAGCACCACCGAGATTGCCCGGCGTGCCGATGCCCAGGGCTTTGCTGACAACCGCACATCAGCCAAACAGGGCGGAAAGATTGCCGGCAATGCCCGCAAAGCGCTAGAAGCCAAAACGGGCAAGAGCGTAGTGAGCAAATCCAACTACCTGGCTACGCCAGCCACACCGGATTTGCTTGGCGAACCACAATCAACATCGCCAGTGCAGAACGCCAAACCCAAGCGCCCAACGCGGGCAAAACTGCCTGCAAACACCGCCTGCAGTGCGCCTGATTGAAGTCGCTGCCTGATCGCCATGTGGCCATTATTTATAAGCCAAATAAGCCTCTAGCCCTTTAATAACAAGTGTTAGCAGCTATTTAATACATAGTGATGAATACCTTATTTAACCGCAATCGTCCGTATCGCATGTCTACAATTTCCCATGCGGTAAAGAAAGTTAATCCATGATTCACAAAATTGAAGTCAAAGGCCTGCGCGCCTTGCGCTACGTGTCCGTCGTTCTTGACCCCTTTCTGGTCATGGTCGGGCCGAACGCCAGCGGTAAAAGCACACTGTTTGATGCTTTGCTGATGGTGCGTGATGTGTTGACCAGTGGCCTGGATGCGGCTGTTTACGGCAATACACGCATGAGTATTGCGCCGCGCGCGCCAGATGCACTGGATCTGACCTGGATGCGCCAAGGCGGCGATATTGAAATTGCCGTTACCCTGAAATTGCCTGATGCGATTGTGCGCAAGCTTGATGACAGGTACCACTTTGCCCGCTACGAATTGGCACTTGAAGCCAAAGACCGGCTGGGTTTTGCACACGAGACCCTGTGGCTTTGCAAAGATACAGAAGCTGGAGACGGGAAACCCCAAGACCCACAATTACGATTGGTATTCCCCGATTCAATGCAGGAGCCCGGGCAAATTATTACCCTCAGAAATAATAATAAAAAATGGCGCAAGGTGGTCAGTAAGGTCGTAGGCAAGGCAGAAGCCAGTAATGATTATTTCAGATCAGAAACCACTGATTGGAACAATACTTTCAGACTTGGCCCGAGCAAAAGTGCATTATCAAATCTGCCAGAAGACGAGGAACGTTTTCCGGCCTCCACATGGGTCAAACGGATATTGCTTGAAGGTATTCATCGTTTGTCACTGAATGCCGAGAAAATGCGACTACCCTCCCCTGCGGGCTCACCCATTGATTTTTTGGCTGATGGTTCAAATTTACCGTGGGTGGTACACGCACTTGAAAGCACACCTGAATTAAAGCGGCGCTGGGTTGAGCATATTGCCACTTCATTAACCGATTTAGTCGATGTGACTACTGTTGAAAAACCAGAAAACCGTTCAATGTATATTGAACTGCATTACAGCAGTGGTTTGCGTGCCCCGTCATGGGTATTATCAGATGGCACTTTACGGCTATTGGCTTTGACCCTGCTTGCCTACGCACCCAAACCGCCAGCCTTGATGCTGATTGAAGAACCAGAAAATGGCATTCACCCCAAAGCCATGGAAACAGTCATGCAGTCTTTGAGCTCGGTTTATGATTCCCAGATACTTTGTGCCACACATTCCCCCATCGTATTGAGTCAGCTCGAATCCAATCAAATCATGTGTTTTGGCAAGAACGATGATGGTGCCATAGATATTGTGCGAGGAAATGAACATCCGCAGCTGAGGGACTGGAAATCAGCGTTGAATTTGGGTGATTTGTTTGCAGCCGGAATTTTGGGGTAAAAAATGAGAGACTGCTTATTTCTGGTTGCGGATAAAAATATCGAGGCAATGGTTGTCGGTTTTCTATCAACCGATAGTTTTCATTTGAAACTGGGTTGCAATCATTTCAACTTTGAACAAAAACATGATTTGCGAGTGGCGCATGGTAAAAATGATCCTGGCATCTACACCATGGCCAATGAATTGCTAAAGCCTTATTGCAAAACACATCGACGAGTGATTGTTATATTGGATGCCGCTTGGAATGGTTCACCAGGTGCAATAAAAATAAATAATCAGGTTGAAAACCATTGCCGTAACGCGGGTTGGAATGATGATAACCATTGTGTCATTGTGATTGACCCGGAATTGGAGAACTGGATTTGGCAAAATAATATCAATGTGTGCAAAGAATTAGGTTCAATGGATTCTTATGAAATACTGAAAGCCGAACTTGTAACGCATAAATTTTGGTTGAGTGAACAATCAAAACCAAATCAGCCCAAAGAAGCTGTTGAGTATGTTTTGAAGAAAAATAGAATCCCACGTTCATCTGCACTGTATAAAAATATTGCAATGAAAGTGACAACAAAAACCTGCACAGATGCTGCCTTTGTGAAGTTAAAAAATACCTTGATTCAATGGTTTTAGCATCTGGTGAAATGCCATTCTTTGTTAGAAAAATACCCCTCTAGCGCTTATAGAATAAGCCATTAAGCATAAGTTAGATACGTTAAAACGCGAATTTATATTTTGAGCCGAAGTTGTCAAGTATTTCATCTACATCCGCCTCCAAGGTTTTACTGTCGCGGCATTTCGCAGACATCCATGTG